>CACLQX010000001.1 GCA_902609185.1 uncultured Bacteroidota bacterium
AATGTTATCAAGTTTTTTTAAAATTTCAGTCCTTGAATGATCTACCATTTTGCTAATGAGGCGTTAAATATATCTTGAGTAATTCTTTCAAAAATAATTTCATGAGCTTCACTTTTTACACTTATTAATTGTTGTTCAGCAGGAAAGTCGAAATAAAATGAGAATCTCCTTTCAAAATTATCTTCTTCCTTTTTAAAATTTGAAAATATTAAATTTATGGTTATTGTCAACCGATTTTGAGCGGCATCAAGATTTGCAGTAGCAGTCATAGGACTAATCCTGTATTCAATAATCTCTCCCTCATAAATCAAATCTCCGTTACTTTGAACCATTTCCAAATTAGTTTGGTTTTCAAGTATATTTTGTAATGCAATAGTAAAGTCTCTGTCAAGACCTGGTTCAAAAATTGACCCTACATTGTTCCCTGAATTATTTTCAAATAGATTTACCTGGAAAGACTCGGTACCCTCAGGAATTGAAGCACCTGTAAAGGAGTAATTACCACAACCAATAATGAAAATGATTAAAAAAGACGATATTAATAATTTACATTTCAATATCATACTGTTTAATTTTTCTGTAAAGTGTTCTTTCACTTATCCCCAATTCTTTTGCGGCAATTTTTCTTTTTCCATTACTTTTTTCAAGGGCCTTAATTATTAGTTCAATTTCGTTGTGCTGAATCGATAATGTCTCTTCCTCTAAAACTTCCTCAGCATATGAAAATTTATCAGTATTATTAGAAATATTTTCATTTTGATAAGGCTTTTCACTTTTATCATAAAAATCTTCTTTTTTTGAGATTAAATCATTAAAATCATTCAATTTGTCTGAATTTGTTTCATCGATATTTAAATATTTAGTAATTCTCTTTAGATCATTTAAATCTTTCTTCATATCAAAAAGAATTTTATAAAGAATTTCTCTTTCTGAACTAAAATCACTCTTACCACTTTCCTTATCTTGAATTAATGCTGGAAGATTAGATCTCGGTTCAGGTAAATAAGTGCTTAATAAATTAAAATCAATTGATCTATTTTTTTCCAGTACTGAAAGTTGTTCAGTGATATTTTTCAATTGTCTAATATTACCATTCCAAACATAATTTTTAAGAAGATTTTGTGCCTTTTCATCAAGACGTATTGTTGGCATATTATATTTTTTTGCAAAGTCTGATGCAAATTTTCTAAAGAGCAATACAATGTCATCTTTCCTCCTCCTGAGTGGGGGAATATTAATTTCTACAGTACTGAGCCTGTAATATAAATCTTCTCTAAATTTTCCCTTCGAAATTGCTTCGTTCATATTGACATTAGTTGCTGCGACAATTCTAACATCTGTTTTTTGGGCTTTTGATGATCCAACCCTTATAAACTCACCACTTTCAAGAATTCTTAGTAATCTTACCTGAGTACTCAACGGAAGTTCACCGACCTCATCAAGAAATATTGTTCCTCCATCTGCAACTTCAAAATAACCAGCTCTATTTGTTGTTGCACCTGTAAAAGCACCTTTTTCATGACCGAAAAGTTCTGAGTCAATCGTCCCCTCAGGAATTGCCCCACAATTTACAGCTATATACTTGTTGTGTTTTCTGTGAGAAAATTGATGAATAATTTTCGGAAATACTTCTTTACCAACCCCACTCTCACCCATAATTAAAACGGTTATGTCAGTGGGTGAAACTTTTATGGATTTTTCAATTGCCATCATCAGCGAATGATCGTTTCCTATGATTTCAAATCTTTGCTTAATATTTTGTATTTCAGAATTCATAATTTTAACTAGTTCCAATCAAGGTTGTCGATGTATTATCATTAATTTCAATATTAACAAAATCACCAGGTTTGTGATTTTTTTTAGGAAAAACAACCATTATATTTTGATCATTCCTTCCACACCAGTATTTGTTGGATTTTTTGGATTCTTTTTCTATTAATACTTCACAACTTTTGCCAACATAATTTTTTAAATTCATAAAGCTGTGTTTTTGCTGTAAATCAATAATTTCTTCAAGTCTTTTTTGCTTAACTTTCTCTGGGACATTATCATCAAATTTTTTATAAGCTGATGTTCCCGGTCTTTGAGAGTATTTAAACATAAATCCAAAATCGTATTTTACATAATCCATTAACTCTAAAGTCATTTTGTGATCATCATCATTTTCATTTGGAAATCCCGTAATCATATCATGTGAAATCCCACAATCGGGTATAATTTTTTTTATGTTACCAATTAGTTCTTTGTAATCACTCACTGTATGTTTTCTGTTCATTAATCTTAAAATTTTATCACTTCCCGATTGAACTGGAAGGTGAATATGCTTACAAATATTTTTATGTTTGGCCATAACATTTAAAACATCTTCAGACATGTCTTGAGGGTTAGATGTTGTAAATCTTATTCTCATATTTTTGAAATTATCAGCCATTAGATTTAGTAGTTTAGAAAATGATAATGAGGATTTTTTTTGCAACTCGCTAGCATTTTTAAAATCTTTCTTTAGACCACCTCCATACCATAAATAACTATCAACATTTTGTCCCAGTAATGTTATTTCTTTGTAACCATCATTTTTTAATTTTAAAATTTCTTTTATTATGCTTTTAGGATCTCTGCTTCTTTCTCTTCCTCTTGTAAATGGTACTACACAAAATGTACACATGTTGTCACAGCCCCTTGTAATTGATACAAATGCTGAAATTCCATTGCTATCTAATCTTGATGGATCTATATTGTCATACGTTTCATCTTTAGAAAGAATTACGTTCACAGCACTATTGCCAATCTCAATCTCTTCCAAAAGATTGGGAATGTCTCTGTAGGCGTCAGGACCTACAACTAAATCAACAATTTTCTCCTCAATTAAAAATTTTTCTTTTAGTCTTTCAGCCATACAACCTAAAACACCAATTTTTAGATTGGTATTTTTCTTTTTCAATTTTTTAAACGATTCAAGTTTTTTTCTAATAGTAATTTCAGCTTTTTCCCGTATTGAACATGTATTTAATAATATAAGGTCTGAATTTATGTAATTATCAGATGATTGGTATCCATTACTGTTTAATATGGATGATACAACTTCAGAATCAGAAAAATTCATCTGACAACCATATGTAATGATTGAATATTTTTTTTTATTATCAACAGTTGCTAGCATAATTTTAATATGATGGCAAATATAAAAAAACCTGACAAATTGTCGTGTTTTTTAAATTTTTGATTTCAATTTATTTTTTCAATTGGCACAAGACTTGATTAATTGTGATTCGTAAGCATTAAAAAAAAACGTATACATTTGTCAACCTAATTTTCAGAAATGCCAAAAAATTTAGTCATAGTTGAGTCACCTGCAAAAGCAAAAACTATAGAAAAGTTTTTAGGAAATGACTTCAAAGTTGTATCAAGTAATGGTCATATAGCAGACTTACCATCCAAAGAATTAGGCATCAATATTGACAACAATTATGAACCAAAATATATTGTTAATTCAGATAAAAAAGATATTGTAAAAAAACTCAAAAAGGAATCAAAAACTGCGGAGATGGTTTGGTTGGCTAGTGATGAAGACAGAGAAGGTGAGGCCATTGCCTGGCATTTATATGAGCTTTTGGGTTTAAATAAAGACAATACTAAAAGAATAGTATTTCGAGAGATAACGAAAAATGCGGTATTAAAGTCAATTGAAAATCCAAGAGAAATAAATGAAAGCCTCGTAAACGCTCAACAAGCCAGGAGAGTCTTAGATCGGTTGGTTGGATATAAAATTTCACCTGTTCTTTGGAGAAAGGTTAAGGGAGGATTATCAGCAGGAAGAGTTCAATCAGTCGCGTTGAGACTAATTGCTGACAAGGAGAAGGAAATTGAAAGTTTTCAGCCAGTGAAATCTTTCAAAGTATCAGCAGAGTTTTTGACTGTTAATGGGAAAGTATTTAAAGCAAGACACAAATCTAAGATTGATGAAAATATTGATTTAGAAAGATTAATAGAGTCCCTAAAAAATTCAGAATTTAATGTATCTGATATCAAAAAAACTCCTTTATCTAGAAAACCGTTGCCTCCTTTCACCACATCAACACTTCAGCAAGAGGCGTCAAGAAGGCTAGGTTTTCCTGTATCCAAAACCATGCGTACAGCTCAAAGACTATATGAACAAGGACATATAACATACATGAGAACAGACAGTGTTACTCTGTCAGATGTAGCAAAAAATGCTATAAAAAATAAAATTTTAAATGATTTTGGTGATAAATATTTTACCCAAAGATCTTACACTAATAAATCTAAAAATGCTCAGCAAGCACATGAAGCAGTTAGGCCAACGGATTTTGAAAACAAGAATGTTTCTGTTGATTTAGACCAGGTCAAGCTGTATGATTTGATTTGGAAACGGACAATTGCAAGTCAAATGTCTCTGGCAAAAATTGATAAAACGGTTGTTTCAGTTCAAAGTAGAACAATTGATCTAACATTTACAGCTGAAGGCGAAGTGATTAACTTTGATGGGTTTTTAAAAGTTTACAGTTCGGTAAAAGATGATGACTCAGAAAAAGATATTACTATTGATCTTCCCAAACTAAATGTGGGAGACAATTTAAATAAAAAAGCAATTTTAATTACTGAAAATTTTTCAAAACCACCATTTAGATACACTGAGGCATCTCTTGTCAGAAAAATGGAGGAATTAGGCATTGGTAGACCATCTACGTACGCCCCAACAATAACTACTGTAATGAACAGAAAATATGTTTTTAAGGGTACAGATGATTCAAAAAAGAGAGAGATATTACAAATTATTGTCAATGATAAAATTAAAAGGCAAAAGGTGGAAGAATCATATGGTTCTAACAAAGGTAAACTTGTGCCGTCCGAAGTTGGAAAGTTAGTTAATGATTTTTTATGTAATAATTTTAAAAACATAATTGATTATAATTTTACAGCTGATGTTGAAAATAATTTCGATTTAATTGCATCAGGAAAAAAACAATGGAAAGAAATTATTAATGAGTTTTATAACCCATTTAACAATAAAGTGTCAGAAGTTGAAAAGAATGCTAAGAGAGAAACCGGTGAAAGAATTTTAGGCTTAGATCCAAAGAGTGGAAGACAAGTGAGTGTAAAACTCGGTAAGTTTGGTCCGATGGTACAAATCGGCAAGGTTGAAGATGAAGAAAAACCATTATTTGCTAGTCTTCTTCCAGATCAAAAAATAAGTAATGTAACCATTAAAGATGCTTTAAGATTATTTGAACTTCCTTTTAAAGTTGGTGAATATGAGGGTAAAGAAGTTATTTCTAACATAGGAAGATATGGTCCATACATCAAATATGAAAAGACCTTTATCTCAATTCCGCAAGGATTAACTCCATTTACAATTTCAATTGAAAAATCTGTTGAGCTAATTTTAAATAAGCAAAAAGAAAACAAACCCTTAATCAACTACGAGGGTTTTGACGTCACAAAGGGTAAAGGAAGGTTTGGCCCATATATCAAATGGAATGGAACTTTTATTAATGTTAATAAAAACTATGATTTTGAAAATCTTTCGCATGAGGATTGCATTAAGCTAATCACAGATAAAAAAGCGAAGGATGCAGAAAAAATATTAAAAGTCTGGGAGTCAGAAAAAATCTCAATAGAAAAGGGTAGGTGGGGCAAAATTTTTATTATTAAAGGAAAATCAAGAATTCCGCTTTCTAAAGATATTGATATCAATTCTATAGATTTGAAGACCGCAAAAGGTTATTTTAGAAAAAAATAATTCAGAGAGTGTTAAAAGATTACTTCAGTTCACTAATTGATTTTAAAGAATTTCACGATAAACTAAATAAGAAATCAATTGGTAGAAATATTATAATAAATGGTATTGATGAGTTCGAAATAGATCAATCAATTAGTATTGTATTATTGTCTGTTGAGGGTTTAAAATTAGACTCAAAAAATAGTTTAAATTATTCAAAAAAAATTAGAAAAAAATTATATGGCTTATCGTGGGGAGGTTGGAATTTAAAGATTTTAGACTTGGGATTTTTTAAAATTGGAAATCAAGACTCGGATACTCAGTTTGCTATAAGAGAAATTTTAGAAAAATTAGCGTCCATGCAAATAAAAGTCGTTGTTTTAAATCACAACCATAATTTAACTTTTGATTTTTATTACGCATTAAAACAAAACAATAATATTGTTAATATTGTTTCGGTTGACAATAAAATTCCAACTAATTCTAAAGATTCATCATTAAGAAAAATTTTAGACGATGAAAATTGTAAACTTGGAGAATATTCAAACGTAGGTTTTCAAAAACACATTAATAATATTGATGAAATTAAACTTTTTAAAAATATGATGTTTGAAACGTATAGTCTGGGTAAAGTAAAAAATAAAATAATCAATACAGAACCAATTTTTAGAAATTCTGATTTAGTTAATATCAGTATACGTGCAGTTAAATCAGGTGACGTTAATAATTCACATGAATTTACAAATGGATTGTCATCTTATGAATTTTGTAGTCTCTGCAGATTTGCAGGTTTATCAACCAACTTAAATTTAATTTCTTTTAGATTAGACTATCAATCCTCTGCCATATCATCATTAATTTCGGAGGGAATATGGTATGCTATTGATGGTATGGATAGTGTAGTGGAAGAAAATATAGATGTTAACTCAGAAAATTATATTTTTTATAACGTTTCAGTAGATAATTTTGATCTAAAATTTGTAAAGAGTTTACTTAGTAACAGGTGGTGGGTGTGTCTTGAAAATATTAATTTAGTTCAGATGGAAAAAACCTATATTCCATGTGTTGAAGATGATTATTTATTATCTAAAAATTCTGTTTTGTCTGACAGGATATTGACAAGAATAAAAAATAAAATAACCTAAAATTAAATCAAAAGTATTATTTTAGGGTCCAATTTTTGATATTGTATACATATATAGTATGAAAAAAAATTTATTATTAGTAGCATTTTTGTTTTTACTGTTTTCTTGTTCAAAGGACGATAGAGGAGATCTCGTTGGAGTTAAGGCCTCAAAATTTTTTCCCAATAAACCACAAGGAATGGTCCTAATTCCCTCCGGTTCATACGTCATGGGACCCTCAAATCCAAATGCATATATGGATCAAAATCCTACTCTAAAAACTGTTTCTTTGAAAGCGTTTTACATGGACGAAACGGAGATCTCTAATGGTGAGTATAGACAGTTTGTTAATTGGGTCAGAGATTCGATTGTCAGAGATGAACTTGCTCGAGCAGCATATGAAAAAATTGGAGATGAGATTAATGAAGAAGATCTTCTTTGGGATTATATGCCTATCGCAAAGATATCTGAATCTGATGATGAGGAAAAATCTGCTTATCAAGAATATTTAGAGCAAAATGGTTTAGGGTTTCTAGATATTGATAATAAATTTACCTACAAACTTAATTGGGAGACTGAACTTTATTGGAATGTTGAAGATTATGTGGATTCGAATTACGCAGCTGTATTAGAGGGTGGCTCTGGAGCAGATTCATCTGGGCTTTATGAAAATCTTCCCAATCCCATTAATGAAAAAGGTGAGGCAAAAGAATATATTAAAACTAATGATTCACTCATAGGTTTTGAAGGATTTATGATTCCTGGCGATAAGACACCAAATGGTTTAAGGGCGTTCAAAACAAAAAGAATTGTATATAATTACAGGGAATTTAATATTGATCAGAATAAATGGTCTGAATACAAGGAGATTGAAGTTTATCCAGATACTACTGTGTGGTACAAGGATTTTGCATTTAGTTACAATGAACCAATGCACAATGATTATTTTTGGCATGATGCTTACAATGATTACCCTGTTGTAGGTGTTTCATGGGAGCAAGCCAAGGCTTTTGCTCATTGGAGGACTTTTTATAAAAACCAAAACCAAAGAAAAGCAAGAAAAAATATTCAATTAGTTAGTGAATTTAGGCTACCTACTGAAGCTGAGTGGGAGTATGCAGCAAGAGGAGGTATTGAAAGAGCTGAGTTTCCGTGGGGAGGGCCATACACATATGATGAAAAAGGTTGTTTTCTTGCCAATTTTAAACCTGAAAGAGGAGATTATGCTGCTGACCAGATTTTATATACTGCCGAGGTGGAATCTTATTGGCCGAATGATTTCGGATTATATAATATGTCAGGAAATGTTTCAGAGTGGACTGACTCCAATTATGAAAAGGATGCAGTTGATTTAGTAGCTGGATTAAACCCAAATGTTGAAGGATCTAAAACAAATAATCAAAAAGTTGTCAGAGGTGGATCTTGGAAGGACGTGGCTCATTTTTTAAAGGTATCTACAAGAGATTATGAATATCAAAATACGAAAAGATCCTACATAGGCTTTAGAACAGTTCAAAGTTATCTTGGAGAGGATGTAGGCTTTCAAGAAAACCCTAATAAAATATTTTAATTAAAATTTCAAACTAAAAATTAACAATTATGAAAAAACAATTTATACCCGACAATTACATGGAATTATTCTTTGGAATAGGAGCTGCAGTTGTAATTATTGGTGCTCTCTTAAAAATTATTAATGCATCACTAATATTCTCAGCTAACACTTGGCTCATTGCTGGACTATCAACTGAAGCAATAATTTTTACTCTTTCAGGTATTCAAGGTTATTTTCTTTCATCACCTGGCGAAGAGGAAGATGCTGTCAGTACTATTGCAATTGAAACTGCTGCATTACAAAAAGCAGTTGACGGAACTGTTAAAGGTCTGAATAGTTTAAATTCAAATCTAACCTCCGCATCCAAAGCCGCACAATCTATTTCTGTTCCCTCTGATTTGTCATCTAATGCTCAATCAGTAAGCGATGGGCTTTCATCTGCAAGTGCAAGTATTGAGGAGATCAATAAATTGTATCAAAACTTAGGAAAATCTTTATCTCAAGTAAACTCGGCCACTGATGCCTTGGACATTCCGGACGGAATTGGTGAAGAGTTAGAGAAAATGAAGAATACAATTAAGGAGTTAAATGCTAAGTATGAAGCAATGCTTGGCGCAATGAACAAGTAAAAATGGCTGGATCATCAGGAAAACAAACGAGAAGTCAACAGTCTCGTCAGAAAATGATAAACATGATGTACCTCGTGTTTATTGCCATGCTTGCATTACAGATTAGTAAAGAGGTATTGGCTACCTTAGGAATTTTAAGTGAGGATATGGAAAAATCCACTGCTGAGCTTAAAATCTCTATTGACAATGCCTACACTATTATTGATCAAAATAGTAATCAGGATTATTACAAAATTCCATCTGAGGAGTTGCCAAAGCTAAAAGACGCAACTGACGAATATTTTAAATTCCTTCAAAACATGAAGGATTCTCTAATAGGAATGGATGAAAATAATTATATGATTGATATTGAATACACGGATGAGAATGGTGAAGAAAAAGTTAGTCAAAGAAGAGATTATCAAGTGATGGATAAAAGTAATTACCTTGATGAAATGTTTTTTATTAGTGATGGAGTCACTGATAAAGGACAACAGTTTATCGATTATTTTAAAGGATTTTCAGGAAAAGTAGAAGCAGTTTTAGATTCAATTGTACAAAGAGATGCGAGAACTGTTCAATCTAATTATGGTTTTTCTGCTGCATTTTCTAACTTATCTCTAAGGTTTAAATATCCAGAAGATGACCAAGTTGTAAACAGAGATGGAATCAAGGAAGACTGGATCTATTATAACTATGAAAAGTTTCCATTAGTTGCTTCACTTGCTAAAATCACTAAGATTCAAGCAGATATTAGATCTGTTGAATATGAAATTTTAAATTCTTTGGTTAGTAAGACCAAAGACCGTCAGCTTAGTTTTGACTCGAAAAGTACATTATTAGAGACTGATCGACAAGCCTATTACACAAACAGTGTTGTTGACGCCAAGGTTGTTGTTGGAAATACTGATTCTAGTTTCAAACCTGACAGAGTTGATTTAAAAGTTGATAATGTTTCACTAAGAGATTCTGAATTTGAGGTTGTTGATGGTAAGATCAAGCTTAGTAAAAGATTCTCATCACCTGGAATTAAAAAAATATTCGGATATCTATTCTTTGATAATAATGGAAATACTGACAGTCTTCTTGTTGACACTCAATTTTATGTTATTCCAAAACCAAATGAGGCTGTTGTATCCCCAATTAATATGCAAGTGTTTTACATTGGTTTAAGAAATGAAATTAAAGTTGCATTTCCCGGTGTTGCAGACTTGACCTCAATTAATGTTTCAGCGAAAAATGGTCAAGTAATAAGACAAAACGGAAAATATTATGCTGCTCCTGATGCAGGTGTTACTAGTATGGATGTAGTAGTTTCTGGAAAAACTAATGATGAAACAGTTACAAGCGTAGTGCCTTTTGATGTTGCTGAGGCTCCACCTGGAAGAGGTTCGGTATTTACAGGTGTAGAAAGTTTTGTAAATACAGATGGTGTATCCAAGAACAATTTAAAATTTGGTCAGATCAGAGGAGAAAAACCACCATCTTTTTTATATGATTATGCAATTAATGTAAAAAGATTTCAAATAAAAGTTGGAAACTTTAACACAAGGGATATCGTTGGAGATAGGGTTAATGCTAATGCATCGGCTTTGGCAGATATTGATGCAGCCAGCTCTGGCACAAGTGTTGTAATCACTATATTAGATGCCGAAAAAATTGATGGTGATTTTAAATCGCCAACTGTAGTTGAACCATTTGTTTTAACTTTAAAATAAAATGAAAAAAATATTCTTACTCTCTTTATTGGTGTTCTCTGCTGATGATATGTTTGGTCAAGCTAACTTATTGAATGCGAAAAATCCTCTAGAAGTTGGTGATTCTTCATCAAGTAAAGCAATCGTTGAGTTTATGGATTATGAATATGTAGATGATAAAGATATTTTATGGTCCAAAGTGGTTTACGAATTTATTGATCTTAATGAAAGGTTAAATTTTCCATTACTTTTCCCTGTTAATGATACAAAATATGATGATACAAGAAAATCATTATGGAGAATTATTAGAGAAAATATTGAAAATGGAAAAATTAGTGAGGTTTATGACTCCAACAACGATAACTTCACAGAAGCTTCAAGAATAATAGGAAAAGATAGTACTGATTTAGAAGCCAATATTTATAAAAACTATAATATTAGTGACATTTACAAGTCCAAATATGTTCCAGAATCTTTTGTTCCAAGGGAAATTGCCTCCTCTGCTGATATTTTTGGATATGTTATAAAGGGTGTATGGTATTTTGATAAAATTCATGCTGAACTGAGATACAGGTTATTGGCAATACAGCCATACGGAACTGATCTTAAGACATCTGTTGACGGTGAAGAAACTGAGACAGGATATTTTTGGATATGGTACCCATCTATAAGAGAGATTTTAGATGATCATTTAGTTTTTAATGATAAAAACAACAATAACAGAGTCTCATTTGATGAACTCCTAATTAACAGAAGATTTAGCTCGTACATATACAAGTATGATAATGTTTACGGAGATAGAGAAATTAGAGATTATATCAGACAGAGAGATAATGAATCATATGCTCAATGGCAAACTAGAATCGTGATGGAATCCGAAAGAATCAAGAAAGAAATTCTAGACTTTGAAATTGACATGTGGGGTTACTAAGAATGTTAACTCATGAAACCCAATATTGTCAAAGTTTTTTCTCTATTGTTCATAGTCGCGTGTCTATGCTTTAAGTCTTATTCACAAGATCCAGTCTTTACACAGTTTTACAATATTCCTGATTATTTAAATCCATCTTTTACAGGCTTTTCTAAAGGAACTAAGGTTGGTATTATAAACAGAACCCAGTGGTTTGGTCTGAATTATGGTTTAAACTCACAATTTTTCTTTATTGATAATTATTTTGGAGATGACGCTGAAACTGGAGTAGGTTTGGGACTAAACATAATGAATCATCATGAAAGTGTGACAAGATATAATTTTACTCAGGTCAATCTAAATTATGCCCATCATTTAAAATTATCAAAGGAATGGTATTTTAACCCAAGCCTGACAGTTGGTTTGGGTGTAAAGGATTATACTTTTGATTATTTACTTGAAGATCAAATTCTAATTTTCCAAGGAATTATTAATGCAAATTCAAATGATCCTATTTTATTAAATGATAGTTTATCTTTTTTTGATATGTCAGCTGGACTATTATTTTACACAGAAAATATTTGGTTTGGTGCTAGCTTAAAACACCTGACAAATCCAAAAATTTCATTCACTGGCGATGGAACAATCAAATTGGATCACTTTCTCTCAGTTCATGGAGGTTATAAATGGGATTTGAGTAATAGAAGTATCAGGGAAGATTTGGATTTAAATATTGATTTAAATTATATGAGACAGGGCAATTATGATCGATTTGATGTAGGAACTAGATTAAAGTACAACGATTTTAGCTTGGGAGTTTTTGGCGTTGTAGCTCCAACAGATGTCACTGGTAGGTCTCATAAGTTGACATCATTTAATATTGTTGGAAACATTGATTTTGATCGATTCAGATTTGGATACTCATATGACTTAAATGTGAGTGAGCTAAGGAATACAAAAGGAGTTTTTGAAATTTCAATTTCATATAAGTTTGATTCCTTCTTTGGAAATAATGGGCCTAACCCGTGTGAATGTATGTAATTAAAATGAAGAATTTTAGAAACATATCGCTAATAATTTTTACTTTTTGGACTTTACTGTTCTCTGTCAATATTCAATCTCAGGTTAATAATATTAGCCAAAACAGAACATATGACACTGATGCAACGAAAAACACTGTTTATTTTATTGGCAATAATGAGTGTATCAATATTACCATTGATCTAAACATGATATCATTCCAAGATCAAAATGGGAATTACTATGGATTTGATTTGGGTGATGGAAATAACTATCAACCAATCCCCGATAATTGGGATTTTGAAATTACCAATTTACCATCACCAGGAAGTGAATTATCCTCCGATGGTAAAACCTTTAAATATTGTACTGGATCCGAAAACCCAAATAATACTTTCACCATAAGAATAAGAATTTTTGATAAAAATACAGGTACTGATATTTCGAATCTAGGTAATGTAAATCTTACCTTATATATAAGAGATAAATTTAAAATTGGTAATGGAATCTGGAATGCCTGTGTGAGTCGATTTATTCTCTCTGTTAGTGAAACTATTGATGGAAATAATCAATCTGCTTGTTCACCCTACACGATTAAAGTTTACAAATTAAATGAAAAAGACGCCGGACCAATTTATGAAAATACACAAGATAATAACACTTGGAATTTAGATCTTGATATTGGACAATATCAGGCAGATATTACGGACAGTTGTGGTCAGCTCATTGAAAATTACTTAATTGATATTAGGGATGCTTACACATTTTCCGTTGATATTCTCTTTGAGGGATTCCAGTGTTTTGATGATAACAGTGGGCGAGTTGTGGTACAAATTAAAGGTGCTCAAGTATTTCAAGGTGGTGATTTGGATGGACAAATTAAATGGAGTCTAACAAATGCTAATGGTGATATAATTAGAAGTAATGGTACAAATACTGGACAGTCGAATTATTCATCTAATCAGGGTGGAGGACCTCCTTTTGATTATGGTGTTGTAGATTTAGCAATTGAAATTCTGGGCCTCCCTGAGGGTACTTATACATTCTATTTTGAAGATGCTAATGGTTGTACTGAGGAAAAACAAATTACAATTGAAAAGTCAGTTCCAATTACAGCAGGTCTATTGGATGGTGCAGTTGATCAATTAGCATGTCACGGAGATACAAATGGTAAATTATGCTTTAAAGCTTCTGGAGGTTGGACTGAGCCATGGGATGGTAATACAATTAATACAGATGCTTGGGGAGCTCCTTACACTTTTACACTTTTAAATTTAACAACTGGACAGGGATATAGTTCAGTTAGTGTAACTAATCATTTTGATAACAGCGGAAATCAAGATGGTTATCAAACATGTTTTAATAATCTTCCTGCTGGTAAATATCGATTGACAGTTGGAGAAACTGTTGCGAATGATCCTTATGACAGCACTAAAACGATTTTGTGTGAGAGAAGTTTTCAGGAGTTTGAAATTACTGAGCCTGACCCAATAACAACTGCTCAATCAACGATAAAAGGTATTACATGTAAGGGTGATGATGATGGTGCTATTAATTTAGTCGTTGCTGGCGGAACATCCCCATTTACTTATTCTTGGACTAAATCAGGTGATACATCCTATTCTGCATTAACTGAGGATTTGAGTGACTTATCACCAGGAACATACAATGTTACGATCACAGATGCCAATGGTTGTTCGATTTCTAGATCATTTACAATTGAAGAACCTGACACCTTAGAAATGCAAGCGTCTATTTTAACAGAAATATTATGTTATGGTGATGACGGGTCAATAAAAGCTGAGATTACAAAACAATCTGATGGTCCATATGTATTTAGAATAAGCGGTACGGACTTTAACAACAATATAATTACACCAGTAGGTGTAACACTGTCAGATGTAAATAATCTGAGTACAATATTTGTAGTAAAGGCAGGTACTTACATAGTTTCTGTAACTGATGCTAATGGTTGTCAATTGGCTGAGGAAAATATTACCCTTACACAGCCTGATGCTCCACTTACAATTGATAGTTCTACCATTCAAAATATTTCATGTTTTGGAGCTGATGATGGCTCAATTGATCTAGTAGTTTCAGGTGGTACAGGTGCTTACACGTATCAGTGGTCTAATGGAGCAACCTCTGAGGATTTATCCAACTTAGCACCAGGAACATATACAGTTACAATAACAGATGTTAATCAGTGTTCAACTTCAGAACAATATACTGTTACTGAGCCAGCACTATTAGTTGCTTCCGGAACTAAATCTTCTCACAATGGTTTTGAAATTACATGTAATGGTGCTGATGATGGATCAATTGACCTAACAGTTTCTGGAGGAACCAGTCCTTATATATATTCTTGGACAAAAACAGGTGATGATTCTTACACTAGTTCTTCAGATGATATATCAGACCTGTCACCTGGAATATACCTAGTAAATGTAATTGATGCAAATGGATGTAGTTCAGATCAGACATTTACTATTTCTGAACCAGATGAATTATTAATTTCTTCATCAATTTTATCAGCCATTGGTTGTTACGATGGAAATGCAAACATTCAAGTCGATGTTGCTCAGGCATCTGTTGGTCCTTATGTGTTCACATTAGTTGGAAATGATTACAACAATCAGCCTGTTTCTTTGACTTCAAGTTCATTAGTTGAATCCGATTTGGATGCTGTGTTTAATACTGTTAAAGCTGGGGTGTATACAATAAGAGTTACGGACAGAAATAATTGTTTTAAAGAACTCCCATTAACAATCTCTCAACCTGATGCAATCACAATAGACTATCAAGTTTCTGATTATAATGGCTTTAGTGTAAGCTGTGTGGATTCTAGCGATGGTTCAATAAATATTTCAGTTGTTGGTGGTACAATAAACAATACTGACTATACATTCTCATGGTCTACAAGTGACGGTTCAGGTCTTGATTTAAGTTCATTGAATCAAAATGGTCTTTCTGCAGGAACATACAATTTAATTGTGAGTGATGATAATGGATGTAGTATTCAGCAAGAGATTGTATTAGATGAGCCAACAGAAATTACAATTACTGAAAATATATCTAATTACAGTGGTTATCAAATTAGTTCATCTGGTGGTAGTGATGGTACTATAGTATTGAATGTAGTTGGTGGCACAAATAGTTTTACTTACAAATGGTCGACTAATGATGGTAGCGGCCTGGCTGCAAATCAAAAAGATCAGAGTGGTCTTTCTGCTGGCACATATACAGTTGTTGTTACTGATTCAAACGGATGCTCTGTTACAAAAACTTACACATTAGAAGAACCTACTGCATTGCTGATTTCGATTGACAATAGTGTTGTCTCAAATATTGCATGTTTTGAAGGAAACACAGGAAAAATTAAAATTGATATCGATCAAGCTTCTGTTGGACCATATACTTATGAAATCTTTGGTACTACTTACACTGGTGATCCGTACCTAAACAGAGTTGATAATATTGATCTGCTAACTTACACCTTTACTGGCCTGGTAGCTGGTAAGTATCAGATAACAGTTACTGATGGTAACGGAAATTCAAATACAACAGGTATTAAAGAAATTACTCAGCCTGAAACCCCTTTAATTGTTACAGCTGTTTTGTCAACATATGGTAATTTTAATGTTGGGTGTCAAACTGATAACGATGGTTCAATTGATATTACAGTTTCAGGTGGTAATGTTGCAGGAAATGCAAATTACACCTACGTCTGGTCAACAACAGATGGAAGTGGCTTAATTCAAGGTGATGAAGACCAATCTGGATTGGGCCCAGGAACATACACGGTTTCTGTAACAGATGAGAATAATTGTACAGCAACCCAATCCTTTACTTTAACTCAGGCGCAACCATTGAATTATGTATTGGATAGAAAACAAGATATTACGTGTTTTGGAGATGATGATGGAGCAATTGAAATTTCAGTGAATGACGGTACAGGCGTTTACACATACGATTGGTCAACCACTAACGGGAGTGGACTGGTTCAAGGCCAGCAAGACCAATCTGGACTAAGTCCTGGTGATTATAAATTGATTTTATCTGACTCATGTACAACTCTTGAGTATAATTATACGATCAGATCGCCTGGAGAACTAGAAATTTCACTTGATGAAGTTCAAAATGTTTTATGTTTCGGAGATAGTACTGGAAAAATATCTGTTACAGTATCTGGCGGAACACAACCTTACAATTACGTATGGATAGATAATTTTGGAAACACTTATAACAGAGATATTGGGAATGTCTTTAACTCAGGAAACTTATCAAATATTCCTGCTGGAACATATACCTTAACTTTAACAGATTCTAATCAATGTAGTGCAACATTGCCGCCAGTAGAGATTACTGAGCCGGCAGATTTATTATTGTCATTTGATAAAACAGACCTGAGTTGCTACAACTCCAATGATGGTACAATAACTGTAACTGCATCAGGTGGTGTATCACCTTACACATATACTTGGAGTGATTTAGGAAATGGAAGTTCAAGAGATAATCTTGCTGCAGGAACATATTCAGTCATAGTTAAAGATGCAAACGAATGTGAGGAAACAGTTGATATTGTTATTGCAAATGCTGAATTATTTGATGTAGATCCAGTGATAACTCAAATCAGCTGCTTTGGAGCAAATGACGGAAGTATTGAATTAAATTTTGTTGGTGGTGTTGGAAATGTAAATGTTCAGTGGACTGATGACTCAACTGCTGGCGTAAATAGAAACAATTTATCTCCTGGAGTTTACTCAGTTTTAATTACGGATGAATCGTCATGTACTATTGAAAGAGACTTCACAATTATTGAGCCTCAAGAAATAGAAATTACAGGAATAATCACAAATGCTATTGATTGTATTGAACCGAATAGCGGCTCAATTGATTTGCAAGTTGCTGGTGGGACTGCCCCCTACACATTCTTGTGGTCCAACGGCTCAACAACTGAAGATCTTACAAATGTCCCTGCAAACAACTATTTAGTTACTGTTACAGATTCTAATGGTTGTATTTCTGAAAAGGAATTTGAAATAACAAGACAGGACGATTTAGAGATCATTTTAGATACAGAATTATTTGCAATTTGTGATACAAGAGAAGTCTTCCAGAAAAGTACTGTTTCATTTTCTGGTGGTGTTGCCCCGTACACAATAACATGGTCCAATGGTGTTGTTACGGGTTCAAATGGTGAAATAATGGATACAAATGTTGAAGGTTCATATGAAGTTACTGTTACCGACTTTCTTGGTTGTAGCGAGTCATTGATTTTTAATGTGAGTTTACCTGAGATTGGTTTTCCAGAATTTGATTACACATCATTTTATTTTACAAACTATGGTGGGTTATCAATCAATGATCCAATCACATTCACAAACCAATCATCTCAAGAGTATTTCTCTGTGCTTTGGAATTTTGGAGATGGAAATACATCAACAGATGAAAACCCAACACATACATATTCAGCTAGGGGATGGTATGATGTAACACTTACTGTTGAATTTATTTTAGGGTGTTCATACTCAATTACAAAAACTCTATACATAGGAGATGATTACGAAATGGTTATACCAAATGCTTTTACTCCAAATCTTGATAATATAAATGAAACATTTAGACCAGTCTATTATGGAATTACCAGTATTAGATTAACTGTATATGATACTTGGGGAACACTTATATATTACGAAGATTCAACAGAAAATGAAATGATAGGATGGGACGGAACAATCAATGGTAAAAAAGCTGAGAACGGAAACTTCTTTTATCAAGTTTCTGCTACTACATACACAGGAAATTTGATTGAAAAAAATGGTGCATTTACATTAATAAGATAATTTCTCGAGGTATTCCAGATTAATTTTATATTTTAGTTAATTAACTTAAAAAAATGAAAAGAATATTATTTATATTTTCTTTAGTGCTTATCATTTCATGTGAATCACCTGTAAACAATGGAGTATCTGAAGAAAATCAGGCAAAATTTGAACAACAAATAGAGTCTTTTAGAACATTCACAGAAGGGTTTAGCAAAGAGGACGTAGAATTGACAATGAGTGTCATAGCTGATGATATACAGTGGAGCCCCCCAGTATATAATGGAGGAGAAACTATTGGATATGATGGCTTTGTTGAGGCTTTAAAAGGTTATTTTGAAACTTTCGATAATGTACAGTTTTTTGAGGGAGAGGGCCCTAACCTTGGTCCAGCTCTAAGTGCAGATGCTAACACTGCCTTTTGGTCTGGGTCTTTATATTCAAGTGCAACCCCAACTGATGATCCAAGTGGGTTAAGAGTTTATGGTGTTTGGAAATGGAAGCACACAGAATCAGGAGCTGAAGGTGGAAATAAATGGTATGGATTAATCAATTTTAATGATGAAGGAAAAATATATGGATTTAGTGATTATATGGATTACCATGGTATGCAAGTTCAAATCGAAAACTATCTAAAATCAAGTCAAAACTAAATTATGAGAAATTTTATATTATTATTTGTAGCAGCCTTGTTTGTAGGCTGTGCATCATCTGGTGTTCAAGTAACATTTGATGATGAAAAATCAAACGCAATTAGAGCTCACATTCAAAATTATTGTAACAATGATGTTGAAGCTGTTTTAGCTCTCGCTGCTGACAATGTTGAAGTATACATAAATAGCAGTGAACCAATATCGCTTGAGGATGTTTTATCTATTGTAGAAGTTCAACATGCTACATTTGGACCAATTACAACCTCTTGGTCTCAAGATGATGGTGGAGAGGATATTGGTGCTTGGATTGAGTCAACAAATTATCCTGAAGGACCAGCTAACGAGGCAGTTAGTGTTACTCAAGCATGGTTTACGTGGAATGGAACTTCAAAATTATCTGGAGAAGTAATTTCAGTTCCAGTTCATGTCGTTTATGTGTGGAATTCTGAGGGCAAAATTGAGACCGAATATCAGTTTTATGACCCAACTAATATTGCTGCTGCTGTTGAAGCATCTCTAGCCGCTTCAGAATAACATTAAAATTTAAATCATATATAATGAAAAAAATACTTTTCACATTTTCAATACTTTTATTTGTCGCATGCGCGTCTGATGATGATAAAGCAAAAATTGATGGTGCTAATCAATTTGTAAGTGGTATTGAAAAATTTAATACAAATAAAGCTTTGTTAGATCAACATTTTAACTCTTTTGAAGCGGGAAAGCTTGATGAAATGATGGCTGCTATGAGTGAGGATTTAGTATGGTATTCAGCAAATGGTGATACATTATCTAAACCTGATTATGTTCAGGGAATGAGTGGCTGGCATTCAGAATTTGAAAATTTTAATTTCACAGAAAGACAGTATTTTCCTGGTGTTGATGATTCACTCTATATACCCAATGGGTCTGTAAGAGTTTATGGTATATGGAAGTATAATCATAAAGCAACAAAAATGGATTTTTCAACCAAATATTATGGTGTGGCAGAATTTAATGAAGAAGGACTACAGACAGTTGATTATGAATATTTTGATGTGGGTGGAATCTTTCTTAAGTTACAGCAGGCTCAATAGTGAAATAATAACTTTAAAATAATTAAAGGGGTTTTATACCCCTTTTTTTATTAGGTTTAAAGCTGATCCTTCTTTATACCATTCTATTTGCTGATCATTGTAAGTATGATTGGTTTTTATAATATCCACTTTTCCATTTCTGTGTAGAAGTTCAATCGTAATTTGTTTACTTGGTGAGAAATCTTTTAAATCTACAAAATTAAAAGTATCGTCCTCCTGAACTAAGTCATAATCATTTTCATTGTCAAAAGTAAGAGCTAGCATACCTTGTTTTTTTAGGTTCGTTTCATGAATTCTAGCAAAGGATTTCACAATTACAACTTTTACACCTAAATGACGAGGTTCCATTGCAGCATGTTCCCTCGAGGAACCTTCACCATAATTATGATCGCCAACAACTACAGTATCAATATTATTTTTTTTGTATTCTCTTTGAATATCTGGAACACTTCCATATTCTGAATCTATTTGATTCTTAATTAAGTTGGTTTTTTTATTGAAAGCATTTACTGCACCGATAAGACAATTATTCGATATATTATCCAAATGGCCTCTGTACCTCAACCATGGACCTGCCATTGAAATATGATCTGTTGTGCATTTACCAAAGGCTTTAATTAATAGTTTTGCTCCCAAAATATTTTTTCCATCCCAGGGTTGAAATGGCGTTAATTTTTCGAGTCTCTTAGAATCAGGATTTATAACAACCTCAACATTTGATCCATCCTCCATAGGTTCTATATATCCATTATCATCAACATCAAACCCATCAGGCGGCAGCTCCCATCCCTTTGGTTCGTCAAGCATTACTTCCTCTCCTTTATCATTGGTCAAAACATCACTTTGTGGGTTGAAAGCTAAATCTCCAGATATAGCAATCGCAGCAACAACTTCGGGTGATGCTACAAATGCGTGAGTGTTAGGATTCCCATCTGCTCTTTTAGCAAAATTTCTGTTGAAAGAGTGAATAATTGAGTTTTTTTCCTCTTTCTCTGCTCCCTTCCTTGCCCATTGGCCAATACAAGGACCACATGCATTGGTAAAAATTTTAGCATCTAGTTTCTCGAAGATTTCTAAAAAACCGTCCCTTTCAGCGGTGAATCTTACTTGTTCTGATCCTGGGTTAATTCCAAAAAAAGCTTTTGTGGACAGGTTTTTATTTACGGCTTGATTTGCAATGGATGATGCCCTTGATAAATCCTCATAGGATGAATTTGTACATGACCCAATTAATCCCCAATCTATTTTTCGAGGCCAATCATTTTCTTTCAAAGTATCTTTCATTTTACTGATTGGTGTAGCGATATCAGGTGAGAAAGGACCATTTATATGTGGTTCCAGTTCAGATAAATTTATTTCTATAACTTGATCAAAATATTTCTCAGGATTTTCATAAACTTCTGGATCACCTGTCAAATAATCTTTTATACTATTTGCTTCATCAGCAATTTCACTTCGCCACGTAGCTCTCAAATACTTTTCCATTGAGTTATCATACCCAAAGGTTGATGTAGTAGCCCCAACTTCAGCACCCATATTACAAATAGTACCTTTGCCTGTACATGATAAATTTTCTGCTCCTGATCCAAAATATTCAATTATTGCACCTGTTCCGCCTTTAACTGTTAGTATTCCAGCAACTTTCAAAATAACATCTTTTGCCGAGGTCCATCCAGAGAGTTTTCCAGTAAGTTTCACACCGATTAGCTTTGGAAATTTTAATTCCCAAGCCATTCCAGCCATAACATCAACTGCATCAGCGCCTCCAACTCCTATTGCAACCATACCAAGTCCACCAGCATTTACAGTGTGGGAATCTGTACCAATCATCATACCGCCCGGAAATGCATAATTTTCAAGTACAACTTGATGAATGATTCCAGCACCTGGTTTCCAAAAACCAATACCATACTTATTAGAAACTGATTCTAAAAAATTAAAAACCTCATTACTTGTATTGATCGCTTGTTGTAAATCAGTACTAGCCCCAATTTTTGCTTGAATTAAGTGGTCACAATGTACTGTAGTTGGTACTGCAACTTTCTTTTTTCCTGCTTGCATGAACTGTAACAAAGCCATCTGGGCAGTAGCATCTTGGCAAGCAATTCGGTCAGGTGCGAAATCTACATAATCAACTCCTCTTTTAAATGGTTTTTCAATTTTCGACCACAAATGAGAATAAAGAATTTTTTCAGAAAGGGTAAATGGATGTTTACATACAGATTGAGCGTGATCAACTTTTTCTCTGATGGAGGAATATATTTTTTTAATCATTTCTAAATCAAACACCATAAAAATTTATTTATTACAAAATTACTAAAGACTAGGCTCTCTTCATAATAATATTAAACATTTGATACAAAACAAGAATTCCCAATTTTAATATCCAGAGCCTAAACTCTATTTCTTCACAGAATGTTTGTCAAACCAAGCATTGATGTAGCCATGAGTTCTTAAAAAGTTTGAGGGTTTACTACTTGTTCCGTGATATTCATCATTAAACCTTATCATTACTGTGGGCACTTTATTCATTTTTAATGCTTGATAATATTCCTCAGTTTGAGAAATTGGAGTTCTTAAATCCTCCTCTCCACACATTAACATTGTCGGAGTTTTAACATTACCAACATACATCAAAGGTGATCTTTTTATGTGCTCACTAGGGTCTTCCCAAGGATATTTTTCAAAATTATAATACCACACCGCACCGTCAGTGGTTCCCACAAAAGAAAACCAATTTGTAACTGGATAATTAACCGAAGCTGCAGCAAAACGATCAGTCTTTCCAACTATCCAACTCGTTAAAACTCCACCACCACTTCCACCGTATACATACATTCTGTCCTCATCAATATATCCTCTTGAAATAACTTCATCTACACCATACATAATATCATCATAATCATTTCCTGGATAGGCATTTTGGATTGCATTAGCAAAGTCATAACCATATCCAGTAGATCCTCTTGGGTTAGTGTATAATACAACCTGTTCTTGAGCTGCATGTAGTTGGAAATTATAGTTGAATCCGACATGATACATGCTGTGAGGACCTCCGTGAATTCGCAAAACTAGAGGATATTTTTTATTTGAATCAAAGTTTGGGGGTTTTACAATCCACCCTTGTACATTTTCACCATCTATTGACTTGTAGGTCAACTCTTCCACTTCTCCTAACTCTACGTTGTAAAATATATCCTTGTTCACATCAGTTAGGCGATTCATTTGATTTGGTTTATCTAGTGAAAAGCTGACAATATCACTTGGGTTTGATGGATCAGTCCATGTTGCTACTACATTACTCCCAGCTAAATCATTCATTGTTAACATGTGATTGCCATTTGTAATTTTTTTTACCCTTCCCTTCATGTCTGCTTTATATACGTTACTCTGTCCAAATTCTCTTACATTGAAGTAAACAGCAGAACTATTTTTTCCCCACATTGCTCCACTTGGTGTTTGATCTAAGTCATTACTAATGCACTTAAGATTTTTGCCATCAATATCCATAACATACATTTTACGATCTTGATAGAAATTCTTGGTCCATGTAGAACCTAAAAAAGCGATCTTAGATCCATCAGGGGAGACACTTGGTGAAGACTCAGTTCCATCTCTGGTTGTTAGTTCGCTTATGTTTAGGTCATTTATATTAACAGAGTATAAATTTGAATGTCCTCTTGCATATTCGGCATCTTCCTTTTGATAGCTACTAAATACAATTGTTTCGCTATCCCTTAACCATGAAATTCCACCAGAAATATCATCAAACTCTCCAAATGTAATTTGTCTTGATGTTCCACCATCAGATGGTACAATGAATAGCTGACGAAAACCTCTGTCAAGAAAACCAACACGATCTTGGCTGTAATCTACTTGGTCAATTACTTGAGGTCCATTAGTCCAAGTTGCTCCATTAGGTCTTTTTGGAACATCTAAAGGTTTTAATGCTGGGTCACTGGGTACATGCATTATGAAGGCAATGTATTTCCCATCAGGAGACCATTCCATACTTGAGGGTGATTTATCTAGTTTTGTTATTTGAGTAGGCTCCCCTTCAACTCCTAAATATTTTACAAAGATTTGTGTTCCGTTTGGTTCACCATCTTTAGTGAATGCTACCCTTTTTCCATCTGGTGACCATTTGCCATTAGATCCATTTAGGAAAAACCTGTTAGTGGTACCATTTTTATCCATAATCCATAAATCAGTCTCTCTTTTATCATCAACTAAGTTTATCCAAGACCTTGAATAGAGAACCTGTTCACCATTGGGTGATAGAGATGGGTTTGATGTCCATTCATAATTTTTGTAATGTTCAAGTGATAGTTTTATTTTATCTTGAGCGTAGTTGAAGATTAGAAAAAAAATAAATATAAATGATAATGTATGTTTCATAGTTTATAAACTTTATTATGTAAAAATAAAAAAACGGTTTACTATATAATAGTATAACCGTTTTATTGTTTTGGTAGCGGGAGCAGGACTCGAACCTGCGACCTTCGGGTTATGAGCCCGACGAGCTACCTACTGCTCTATCCCGCGAAATGGAGGACGAATTTACAATTTTTTGATTTTATAACAAAAAATCTTGAGTATTACCCTTAAGAAGTTAAATTTGCCACGTGTTTAAATCAGGTTTCGTAAATATTATTGGGTATCCAAATGCTGGTAAGTCAACATTGATAAATTCACTTTTGAATGATAAATTATCAATTATAACAGAGAAAGCTCAAACAACTAGACATAAGATAATTGGGATTGAAAGTACTAATAATTATCAATTAATATTCACTGATAATCCAGGTTTTACAAAACCTTCTAATATTATTCATGAATACATGAACAAAAAGGTAAAAGAATCAATAATAGATGGTGATATTATATTATACGTCGTCGATTTGAGTTCAAAGTCCATTGAATATGGTGATTTAAATGAAAAATTGAAAAAAATCAAGGTTCCTTTGATTATAGTTTTAAATAAAATTGATAAAGTGGACCAACAAATTTTGGAAAATATTTCATCAAAATGGAAAACAGAATTTAATAATGCGGAGATCTGGACAACTTCAGCATTAAATAAATTTAATGTAGAAAATCTGAAAGAAAGAATTATAGAATTACTTCCAGAGGGTCCAAAATATTTCCCTGATGATCAATGGACTGATAAATCTGAGCGATTTTTTGTAAATGAGATCATTAGAGAAAAAATATTCAATTATTACAAGGAAGAAATTCCCTATTCATCTGAGGTTGTTACAGAAAAGTTCAAATATAGAAACAAAGTTTTTAGGATAAGTAGTTCAATAATTGTTGAAAGAAATTCTCAGAAAGCAATAATTATTGGAAATAAAGGTTCTTCTTTAAAAAAAGTAGCATCACAATCTAGAACTGATCTTGAAAAATTCTTTAATCAAAAAGTTTATTTAGAGATAAATGTGAAAGTTGTCAAAGATTGGAGAAAGAAATCACAACAGCTTAAAAATTTTGGCTATAATTAAAGATGAATAAAATTGTTGCAATAGTAGGAAGACCTAACGTTGGAAAATCAACATTATTCAATCGTTTAGCAAAAAAAAATCAAGCGATTGTTGATTCTCATAGTGGGGTAACAAGGGATCGCCATTACTCAATATCTGATTGGAATGGAAAAACATTTACGATTATAGATACTGGTGGGTATGTTAAGGGTGGAAGTGACAGTTATGAAAAAGAGATCGACAATCAAGTAATGATTGCTATTGAGGAGTGTGATTCAGTAATTTTTGTTGTTGATGTTTTGGACGGGATTAACTCTTCCGACAGGGATATTGCAAAAATTTTACACAGAACAAGTAAAAGTGTTTTTTTGGTGGTCAATAAAGTTGATAAAAATACTATGATCAAAGATTCATTAGAATTTTATTCACTAGGTTTTGAAAAAATTTATTCAGTTTCTGCCATAAATGGACTTGGGACTGGTGACTTTTTAGACGAACTGGTTAAAAACTTTAATCCTGACTTTGAACAACCCAATCTTGAAATACCATCATTTGCTGTTGTTGGCAGACCAAATGCAGGTAAATCGTCTTTTATCAACTCATTAATTGGAGAGGAAAGAAATATTGTAAAAGATGAGCCAGGAACAACAAGAGATAGTATCGATACACGATATAATAAATTTGGATTTGACTTTAATCTTGTTGATACAGCAGGAATAAGAAAAAAATCTAAGATTAATAATGATCTTGAGTTTTACTCAGTTGTGAGATCAATTAAGTCAATTGAAAAAAGCGATGTAAGTCTTCTAATGATCGATGCAACAAGAAGTTTTGATAGTCAAATTAAAAATATTTTTTGGTTGGCCCATCGGAGAAATAAGGGAGTTGTAATTTTAGTAAATAAGTGGGATTTAGTTGACAAAAATAATTTATCAGCAAAAGATTTTGAAAAGAAAATAAAAGAAGAAATTGAACCATTTGTAGATGTTCCAATAATTTTCATTTCAACTCTAAAAAAACAAAGAATTTTTAAGGCCCTTGAACTTGCAATCAAAGTCTATGAGAACAGAAAACGAAAGATAAAAACTAGTAAATTAAATGATGATTTATTAGATATTGTTTCTAAAAATCCACCGCCCTCTATAAAAGGCAAATATGTTAAAATTAAGTTTTGTAATCAATTACCTGGTTATTATCCTCAATTTGTGTTCTATTGTAACTTACCCAAGTATGTCAAAGAACCTTATAAAAGATTTATAGAAAATAAAATTAGGAGTATATATAATTTTGAGGGTGTTCCAATCACAATATATTTTAGAAAGAAATAATTACAGCTCTTTTCTAATACCCTCTAATGTGTTTTTTAATTTTTCAAGCTTTCTTAAAACGTTTATTTTATCAGAATCATATTTGATTTTTTCTTTTGCACCATCAATGGTAAATCCTCTTTTTTTTATTAAACTGTAAATTAAAACTATATTTTCAATATCTACTTTACTATACCTTCGTGTTCCTTTGAGATTTTTTTTTGGTTTTAACAATTCGAATTCTTTTTCCCAAAATCTCAATAATGATGTTCTTACATTAAAAGCTTTTGCTATTTCACCTATGCTGTAATACAACTTTTCAGGTAAATCTAAATTCATATTAGTCTAAAGATTGATTCTCTTGGCTTGCTATTTTTAAAATTTCATCAAACTCGTCAGCTGTCAGATTACCATAAAAATAATTTACCGGGTCAACTCTTCTACCATCTTTTAATACTTCATAGTGTAAATGAAATCCCTTTGATCTTCCAGTATTTCCAACATATCCTATTACATCACCCTTATTAACTTTTTGACCTCTTTTTACATTATATGAATTTAAGTGTGCATAAATTGTAGAATACCCATAACCGTGATTTATTCTAATGTGTTTTCCATAGCCTGATGATCTACTGTCTGCACGAGTGATTGTGCCGTTAGATGCTGCATAGACAGGTGTATTTCTTGGTGCGGAAAAATCAAGACCTTGATGCATTTTACGAGACTTATCAAATGGGTCAGTTCTCATACCGAAACCTGATGCAATTCTAGTCAAATCATCGTTTCTTAAGGGTTGAATTGAAGGTATTGCAGCAAGCATTTCTTGTTTATCTTTTACAAGTTTTTCAATCTCATCAAGAGATTTGGATTGAATTACTAGTTGTTTTGTTAAAACTTCAAGCTTTTTGGTTGTTTCAATTATAATATCAGAGTTTTCATAACCCTCAAGTTCAGAATATCGATTCACACCACCAAAACCTGCTTTTCTAATATCTTCGTCAATTGGGTTTACTTCAAATAAAACTCTATATATGTTATTATCTCTTTCCTCTATATTATTAAGAACTATCTCAAGTTGTTCTAATTTTTTATTTAAAATTCCAATTTGAATTTCATAATTTTTTAGCTCTCTAGATTGTGAAAGTTCAGTAGGGGTATTGATTGCAGGTGTATTAATAATTATAAGAAGAGTAATAGTACCAAAAAAAAATGATGCAAGAGAAAAAGATAGTACACTCAAAAACCTATCCTTCTTGGATGTAGTAATCTTCTTGTAAGACAATGATTCTTTGTCGTAATAATATTTTGACTTACCCATAAAAAATTTACTTTTGGTTGAGTACTAGATATTTATTTTTTTACTTTGTAAATATAAAAATTCTATTTATTAAGAACACCTAAATGAAAGCATCTGAAATAAGAGAGAAATTTATCAAGTTTTTTAAAGATAAGGATCACTCAGTTGTTCCATCTTCTACAATTGTAGCAAAAAACGATCCAAGTCTAATGTTTACAAATGCTGGTATGAATCAATTCAAAAGTATTTTTCTCGGTGATAAATCAAATAACACTTTAAAAAGAGTGGTGAATTCACAAAAGTGCTTGAGGGTTTCGGGAAAACACAATGATCTCGAAGAAGTTGGTGTTGATCACTACCACCATACAATGTTTGAAATGTTAGGTAACTGGAGTTTTGGAGACTATTTTAAGGAAGAAATTATTAAATGGAGTTATGAATTACTTACAAACACCTATGGTTTAAATTCTGATGATTTGTATGTCTCAATTTTTCAGGGAGATAAAAAGGATAAAACATCAAAAGATGATGAAGCTTTTAAAATATGGTCTGAAATTGTTGGACATGAAAAAATCATTTTGGGAAATAAAAAAGATAATTTTTGGGAGATGGGTGACAGTGGACCGTGTGGACCATGTTCAGAAATACACATTGACTTAAGATCTGATTCTGAAAAAGCGAAAATTCCAGCCAAAAATTTGGTAAACATGGATCACCCAAGTGTAATTGAGTTGTGGAACTTAGTCTTTATTCAATACAACAGATTATCAAATGGAACCTTGATTGAACTTCCAGAAAAACACATCGATACAGGAATGGGGTTTGAAAGACTTGTCCGAGTAATCCAAAAAAAAGATTCAAATTATGATACAGATATTTTTATGCCATTGATTACCGCTATCGAGGGTATGAGTGATAAAAAATATGGATCAAATAAAGAAGTTGATGTGGCTATGAGAGTTATAGCTGACCATGTAAGAGCTGTTTCTTTTTGTATTTGTGACGGACAAATTCCAGGGAATACAGGAGCTGGTTACGTAGTGAGAAGAATATTAAGAAGAGCTGTTCGTTATGGGTACACTTTTTTAAAAATAAAAACACCATTTATTCATAATTTAGTTAGTATATTATCTTATCAATTTCAAGATTTTTTTCCTGAGTTATCAAAAAATAAAGATTTCATTAAATCCATCATCAATGAGGAAGAGAGCTCTTTTTTGAAAACCCTTTCAGATGGAATTTTAAGATTGGATACTATTACAAAAGATTCAAAATCAACAAAGGTTTCCGGAAAGGTAGTATTTGAATTGTATGATACATATGGTTTTCCGTCTGATTTAACATCACTTATATTAAGAGAAAAAAATATTACATATGATCATAACGAATATGCTCTGGAACTGGAAAAACAAAAATCAAGATCTAGATCAGTCACCGATTTGCAAACCGAAGACTGGAATATTTTAGATAATTCTAATTCTAGTATTTTTTTAGGCTATGATAAAGTATCATTAAAAACTAAGATAAATAAGTATAGATCGGTTTCAACTAAGAATAAAAAGTTTATTCAAGTTGTATTAAACGAAACTCCCTTTTATCCTGAAGGTGGTGGACAAATTGGGGATAGGGGATACTTAGAATCTCAAAATGGGGTAAAAATCAGAGTATTTAATACAAAAAAGGAAAATGATGAAATCATCCATTCTGTTGATGCAAAAGATTTTATTGAAAACTCCGAAATTAACGCACTAGTTGACATTCAAATGAGAAAAAAATGTTCGTCAAACCATACTGCAACTCACCTTCTTCATCAAGCTCTGAGAGAAATTCTTGGTAGTCATGTTGAGCAAAAAGGTTCAATGGTTTCAGATAAATATTTAAGATTTGATTTTTCCCATTTTAAAAAAATTGAGCAAAATATATTAAATGAAATAGAAGAGTTTGTGAATAATAAAATTGACGAATCAATTGAACTCATTGAAAATAGAAATCAGAAATATGATGAAGCTATAAAAGATGGAGTTGTAGCGCTATTTGGAGAAAAATATGGAAAAGTTGTTCGATCAATAAAATTTGGAAATTCCTATGAGCTATGTGGTGGAACACATGTTCAAAACACCATTCACCTGAGAAATTTTGTTATATTATCTGAAAGTTCAATTGCATCAGGAATTAGAAGAATTGAGGCAATTTCTGGCCCTGGAGCTTCAAAGTTTTTGAGGGATAAAAAAACAGAGCTGAATAATATTTCAGATATTTTATCAAGCAAAACAAACCTCATTGACTCTGTAAAAAATATTAAGGATCAAAACACTCAGATATCAAAAGATTTAAAATCAAGCCAAATGAAATTAATTGATTTTTATTCAGATAAGTGGTTGGGCCAAGTTGAAAAAATAAAATCATTTAATTTTTTATTTAAAAAATTGAATTTAGAACCAAGTTTTGTTAAATCACTGTGTTTAAATCTCAGTAAAATTATAAATGAACATGTTATAATATTAGTGACAGACTCAAATAATAAGTATAATATTTTTGTATCGGTTTCTAATTTACTAGTTGAGTCTACAGGTTTATCGGCTTCTGTTATTATAAAAAGTATATGTGACTCTATTGATGGTGGTGGAGGTGGTCAAAGTACATTTGCAGCCGGGTCTGGCCCAAACAAAGCTGATATAGTTAGTGTTATAACAAAGATTAAGGAAAGCCTTTAGTTTAAAGATGGTGGATAGGATTCCAACACTTGAGAAACAAAATTAGAAATCAATTGATCTCTAGATAGTTTATTTGAGGAAAGTGATCCTGAACCACTTCCTTGCCATATTAATTTACCTGTCTTTGAATCAACAATGTCGATGTAAAGCAATCCAACAACTTTAGTGAAAGGCTTGTAGGTTCCAGAGCCATAACCATAGTAAGGGTAATACCACCCATAATAATTATAATCGTTGAATCTATTTATGTAAACATTTTCCTTTGATTTAGTATCTACAGAAACTATTAAGTCTGGATTTTTAGAAAATGAATAACCCTTTGAATTTAGATACGATTCAACAGAGCTTAGAATTCTTTTTTTATCAATATCTGAAATTTCAAGGTTTTCAATCTGCTCTTTTGAAAAAGCATATGTATTATATAATGAGAAATCTGAACCACTATCATAATCATAAGCAACTCTTACTGATCCGCAAGAAAGTATAAATAAAGATAATATGAAAAGTGTTAATCTCATTGATATTAAAATTACAATAATTATGCCTAAAAAATTTCAATTAAAAAGTTATTAATAATTTTAATGTATGAGAGTTGGTAGTAAAATCTGCTTAATTTTAATATTTTCCATTTTGATGTCATCATGTAGTCTTTTGAAACTACCTGGAAAAATTATCAAGGCACCATTAAATATAAAGAGATCAATTACAAAAAAACCTAACTCTAAATCTAATCAATTTGAAAAATTTATAAGAAATTTAAGCTTCGAGGAGAGAAAAAAATGGTATATAAAAACATATTCAGGATTAGCTATTCAACAGATGAAAAAATATAAAATTCCAGCAAGTATTATCTTAGCTCAAGGAATGGTTGAGTCAGCTTCGGGGTCAAGTAATTTAGCTTTAAAATCTAATAACCATTTTGGTATAAAATGCCACCAAGAATGGAGGGGTAAAAAAGTCTATCATGATGATGATGAAAAAAATGAATGTTTTAGAAAATATAATTCACCTGTAGATAGCTATAAGGATCATTCGGAATTTTTAACTACAAGGGGGCGCTACTCATTTCTTTTTAGACTACCGAAAGACAATTATATAAAGTGGGCAAATGGTTTAAAAAAAGCAGGCTACGCTACGGATCCTAATTATCCAAAAAAATTGATTAGAACTATTGAGGAAAATAAACTTTGGAAATTTGATGGCTCCAAAAAACCTTTGAACCAAAAGAAAAGTAAAGAATTAAAAAATATTCATACTGTTCAAAGGGGTGACACATTGTATTCTATATCTAAAAAATATAATATTTCTATTGAAGACATTATGAAAATTAATAATCTAAAAAACAATCAGATTAGTGTTGGTCAAGAAATTAAATACGTAAACTAACATCTAACCTTTGAGTATATTATTTATTAATCCAGTACAATACATCAAATGATTTTTAACCGATTTATTTGAAGAGTATTTTTTCTGAGCTTTATTTAACTCCTTTCTCAAATCAATTAAGATACCTAATGTTGTAGACCTTATGTCAGATTCATCAACTTTAACTCTAGTTATGCTAGAGGATGATCTAAAAAATGATGGAATATTTTGATTTTCTTTCATCAAATACCCTAATCTTTGAATAAAAGCTCTTTGAATATTTCGCCTGTAAATATCAATATTTGAATTATTTTTCAATTCACTAAAAATACCATTCTTTAAATCCAACATTAATTCGTTTATTGAGTAGGCCTTTAATCCATTCAACGCTTCATTTTCAATCACTCTAGCTAGTCTGCCAAAATCAAGGACCCTGTTTAGGTAGCTTGACTGAAGTCCTCTAACTTGATCTACAGCGCCAGCAAATTGAATTTTATCCAATATATCTTTATCTATCATCCATGTAGGAGTTTCAAATAAGTTTTTGTTAAGGAATTGAACACAATTTTTTTGATGATTTTTTTCTACATGACTATATATTGGACCTATTTGATCAGAGGTTTTATAATGCTGATAAATACCTCCAATATTATTTGTTACATGCCCCATATATCTTCTGAACTGATTAAATACAGCATTATGTAATTCCCTAAGGTTATCATAATTTTCACCTTCGGTTGAAGTCCAATTAATTAATTCAGGATAAATTCTTTTTAAGTTTTTAATTCCATAGTTACTTGACTTTATAGCATTATCACCTAAATCTTCGGTTTGTTGACTAGGATCTACGTTGCCACCCGGACCAAACCTATATTTTAAATCAGTTTGTTTTTCTGTTATCCACTTTCTTAAAACTTCTTTTTCCTCTTCCTCACTTAAGTCAAGTATTGGTCTGTAGCCCCATTTGACAGAAAATCTATCGTATATTCCGCTATTTGGTGTGTTCCAATCAGACGGTATTAGTGCAACTCCTTTGTCTTCAGGTTGAGCAACATAATTATAACGTGCATAGTCCATAATCGAGGGTGCCGTACCGTATTTTTTTGTGAATGTTACAGATCTTAAAGAATCAACAGGGTATGCACTACTGCTTCCCATATTGTGTGGAAGACCTATTGCGTGACCAACCTCGTGGGCTGCAATAAATCTAACGCCTTCACCCATTAATTCATTTTTTAATTCAACTCCTCTTGCATCCTCATTTACTGCACCTGTTTGAACAACAAGCCAATCTCTAACCAGTTTTAATACATTGTGATACCAATTAACACTGAACTCAATAATTTCGCCAGATCTCGGATCAACAACATTACCTCCATTAGCATTTACAGTTTCAGAAGCTAAGTATCTAAATACACTGTATCTAACATCCTCAGGACTCCAATCAGGATTTTCATCCTTTGTAGGCGGATCTTTGGCCATAATGGCATTTTTAAATCCTGCTTCTTCAAAGGCAATTTGCCAATCTTCAATTCCTAACTTTATATATTTCCTCCACTTTAGGGGAGTTCCTGGGTCAATATAAAATATAATTGGATTTTTAGGTTCTACCAATTCACCTGCTTTGAATTTGTCTATATCTTCATCTTTAACCTCTAACCTCCATCTTCTCAAATATCTAATTGTTTCAGCTCTTTGATTATCAAGACCATAATCAACCTGCCTATTTGTATTCCATCCAACTCTTTCATCAAAATATCTTCTTTTCATAGGTTTTTTTGGAAGAATAATCATTGAATTATTAATTTCCATAGAAACTGAACCGTTTTTTGCCTCTGTCGATCTATATGTCTTAACATTTCTTACCTCTATATTTTTTGGAAAGGACTTAATATTTTTGATATATGATAGCTTTGAATCAAGACTAGTAATCTTATAGCTTTTTCTGCTTCTTTGCGGATAACCAAGACTTTTTAAGTCTGTAGTAAATAAACTTGTAACATCAATGAGAGATGAATTTACAGAGTCATTTCTGGCTTCAACCTTAAATTTGAACAAAATCGGTTCAAAATTAGAATTTATAACTGCCTCATTAATTGGTAGTGAGTCTGCAGCATAATTTATGTAAGAGGATTCCCTCAATAATACATTATTATTATTTTTTTCCCATCTTAAAACTTGTCGATTAAGAATATGTGAGTATAGTGGAATTGAGACAGACATTTTTGAAATTCTAGTTATCATTAACATATCTCTACCAATTAATGAATCAGGTATCTCATAATAATATTTTTCATCATTTTTGTAGATATTAAACAATCCCTCATCTTTTGTTGCCTTTGAAACTATTGATGCAAAACTTTTAGTTTTCGTATTAGAATCAGATTTGGATGATTTTTTCTCGTCCTGAGAATGTAAACTTTTACTAGGTATTAGTATAAAGATTAATAAGAATAGATTTATAATCACTTTCATATTTTAAATTTTTTTAGATTGATTCAACAAAAATGCCAGAGTCATTTTTGAATACTTTTAATAGTTTATTTTTTGTCAAGGATTTTATTGTTTTGTCCCATTTTTTATTACTTAGTTCTGCAAAATCTTTTAATTCTCCAATTTCAACTTTTTTATTTTTTTTCATAAAGTCAAAAACTTTCCTTTCTTCCTCATTCAATTTCACTTTATTTTTTTCAGGTCGCATTTGAGGAAAAAATATAACTTCCTGTATCGATTTATGATTTGTTAGTAGCATGACCAACCGATCAATTCCAAAACCTATTCCAGATGTTGGGGGCATACCGTACTCTAGTGAACGAATAAAGTCATGGTCAATAAACATTGCTTCATCATCTCCCTTCTCAGAAAGTTTTAATTGGTCTTCAAACCTTTCAAGCTGATCAATAGGATCATTTAATTCAGAATAAGCGTTAGCTATCTCACTACCATTAATTAAAAGCTCAAATCTTTCAGTCAGATTTTCTTTTGTTCGGTGTTGTTTTGTTAAGGGACTCATTTCCTTTGGATAGTCAATAATAAAAGTTGGTTGGATAAACTTGGATTCGCACTTATCTCCAAATATTGAATCAATTATTTTTCCTCTACCCATTGTTGAATCAATCTCTATTCCAATACTTTTTGCTTTTTCAGATAATTCTTGGTCATCTAATTTTTCAATGTCCAATCCTGTTTCATTTTTAATTGCATCTAAAATTGGAACTTTTTTGTAAGGTCCTTTAAAATCTATTTTCTTATTCCCATAGATAACTTCAGTTTTTCCATACAGGTTAGTAACTGTATCCTCTAATAATTTTTCAGTCAAATCCATCATCCAATTATAGTCTTTGTATGCAACATAAAATTCAAGATTTGTGAATTCAGGGTTATGAGTTCTATCCATTCCTTCATTTCTAAAATCTTTAGCAAATTCAAAAACTCCATCAAAACCACCAACTATAAGTCTTTTTAGATAAAGCTCATTGGCTATTCTCATATATAATGGAATGTTAAGAGAATTATGGTGTGTTACAAATGGCTTTGCTGTTGCTCCGCCAGGAATAGGTTGTAAAATTGGAGTCTCAACTTCAATAAAGTTCAGTTTTTCTAAAAACTTTCTAATAGAACTTATGATTTTTGATCTCTTTAAAAAGGTTTCTTTGACCTCACTATTAACCACTAAGTCAATATATCTTTGTCTATATCTTTGTTCTGGATCACTAAATTCATCATACTTGTTACCTTCACTATCCTCTTTTGGGAGCGGTAGAGGTTTAAGAGATTTAGATAGTAATTTGAAATCTTTTACCATGATGGTCATTTCACCTACTTGAGTCTTGAAAAGAACCCCATCAATTCCTAAAAAATCACCGATATCAAGTAACTTTTTATAAAGATCATTGTATTTTGATTTATTCTCTGAATTACATATTTCGTCCCTATTAAAATAAACTTGAATCTTTCCAGTGCTGTCTTGAATCTCTGCAAAACTGGCCTTTCCCTGTATTCTTCTTGACATAATTCTACCAGCAACTTTAACAACTTCACCTTCTTTAAAATTTTCTTTAATTTTTACAGCTAGGTGACTTACTTGAAAAGTTTCTGCAGGGTAGGGATTTATACCTAATTCAATAATTTTTTTTAGTTTTTCTCTCCTAACCAGCTCTTGTTCAGAAAAATTTGACATGTCATTCAAATATAATAATATAACATGTACTTAATGCTTATGTTTTTTATTTTTATACTACCAATTAAATAGTGTTGAATACCAATAAACAAATAGAAATAAAAAAACTAGGTTTCAAAGAATACAGTAAGGCTTTAGAAATTCAAAACTATTATCATGATGAGATCTGTAATATCAAATTAAGCAATAGGAAAAATAATAACTCTACACCAACACCAAATTATCTTTTGTTTGTTGAGCATAATCATGTTTATACCATTGGAAAAAGTGGAGATTTAAATAACTTGTTATTCAATCAAAATTTACTAAAAGAAAAGGGTATCGAATTAATAAAAATTGGAAGGGGAGGAGACATCACATATCACGGACCTGGTCAGGTAGTATGCTATCCAATATTTGACCTCGAAAACTTTTTTACTGATATCCATAAATATTTAAGAACTCTAGAATCCATAGTTGTAAAAACATTAAAAAAGTTTGAAATTGATTCAATTGGAAGTGAGGATCACACAGGTGTATGGATAGATAAGGGTACAGTAAATGAAAGAAAAATCTGTGCTCTGGGAATTAAAGCAAGTAGATGGGTTACTAAGCACGGATTGGCGCTAAACGTTAATACTGATTTGTCTTATTTTGATGGAATTATTCCTTGTGGACTTAAGGGAAAAGCTGTGACTTCAATGAGTAAAGAAATTGGCAAGGAAGTAAATATTGATGAAGTGATTGAAGAGCTTTCTCATCAATTTGATTTTTTTTTTAAAAATCATTAATTAGTCAACACTGTAGCATAGTAGCTCATCCTCGTCACCTACCAGTACCAAAAATGTTTGTTTTTCCTTGGATGAAAAATTAAAATACTTTGACGAAAAAATAGGAAAACGATCAACCTTTTTGGTTTTATTAAAAAGGTAAAGTTCTTTAGTATCAAGGTTTAGTAAGGAGACATAATCTTTGTAAATTTTTGGATCAACATAGTTGCCATAAGGAATCTTAAATTCATTTTCATTTACTAAAAGTTTATTTTCAGTAAGCATAACTAATAAATCTTGATTTGAGGCCACGTTATTTATTTTGTCGGTAAAAGGCTGATATGAAACTTCTCCAGAAATATCAATCTTAACAATTTCATTTCCTTCACTTAGGAATAATAATTTATTTTGATTTTTAAAGACAGTTGACTCATACTTTAAATCTTTAGGTAATTTAATTCTTACCCTCCCTCTTCTATCAAATATTTCAAAAGTTTTATCATCATAATATTGAATAAGAAAATCTTTATTGAGTATTCTTACATGATCCATACTATTAGTTATATTTTTCTTAGTCTTTGTGCCTTTAAAGCCTTTGACAATATTGAGTTTTGAGTCATACATCGAAACAGTACGTCCTTCCTGAACAACCAATCTGTAATTTTTATTTTTGTCATAATCAAAAACAGATAAATATTTTTGAGTCCCACTTGCCTTATTCATAATTTTTTTGACAACATTTCCTTTTATATCAAGGATATAAAGATATTCAAGGGTTAGAAAAACAAATTGTAATCTATTGTTTTTATACATATCAATTTGATGTACATCACTAATAATCTTTGATTCAAAATTTTTTGACCATATTTTATTGCCACTTAAATCTGATAGAATTATTTTATTATCTGAGTCCTGAAAAAAAATATTCAAATCGTTAGTTCTATGATTTTTAATCAGTGAGGGTGTAATCACAATTTCTTTAGAGTGTTTTGTTTTAAAAACTAATTCTAACTTTCGAATTGACTGTGTATTTTCATTTGGACTTGTAAATAGTGAAAAATAAGAGAGATTTTTACTGATTTCCTCACTAGTGTATATGTACTTATTGCTAAAATCTTCACTATTACTATCATTATACAAAGCAAATTTTACAGATTTAGATGGAATTTTTTTTCTAAACCCCTTAAATTCATTCTCCTTCGACAGGGTTAAATTATTTCTAAAATTCAAAATAATATTTTCTAATTCGTTTTCAGTCATTGAAAACAACACTAAGTTTCCAAATTTTGTAAAATATTTGAAGTTGTTAAGTTTATTAAAACCAAAAAGATCAATCTGAAAATTATTTTTTGATAACTCAATAATTTCTTGTCCTCGGTAAAATTGATTCCTTATTATTGATTCACTTAAGTTGATTTGATCAGCATCAGTAAAATTCAAAATAAATAGAGTATCATTCTTAATTGTTAATTCACCAATTTCAGAAACATTCTGATACACTGAATCAATTTCATAAGTAATTATTGATTCATCTTGTTTTAGTGAGTTTAAGTTTTTTTTGATCTCACTAAATTCAAATGAAATCCTTTCAAGTTTAGAAAAGTTTGTTGGAACTATATCAAAAAAATCTGTTTTAGTTTTTTTTAAATTATTTAAAAGTTGAATATTTCTTTTTTGGTCACTTTCAGCAAATCCCAATACATTAATTTCGTCATTCAAAATATCAAATTCGTAGGATATAAATTCAGAAAACTTTTCTACATTTTGGGGGATATCTTTGAATTTTAATCCGTCGTAGTTTTCCCTCACTATAAGAGAAATATTTTTTGATTTATTTTCATAAAGTTTTTGAAATTTTTCAAAATCAATATTTGAACTGTAAGTTGAGTTACGGATTACATTTTCAATTAAAAGTTTGTTTTTTGATAAATACAAAAAATTATTTTGCTGTGTCAGAAAATTAGAATTTTTATCAATGTAAATATTCTTACCACCATAACTTACTGAGTCAAGTAATTTGTTTGATAGTGTATCAGAAAATTCATGTATTAAAATAAGATCTAAGATATTTTTTGATGTATTATGAAAGCTTATCAACATTTCACCTTTTGGTTTATAATTTTCAATTAATGATAAATCAAAACCTGTAGACTCTGAGATAAATTCAAGTGTTTGATAATTAATATTTTCATATTCTTTAATTAGTATTGTTAAAACTGGATCGTCGGGGATATCTTCAATAATTAATTTCGTTTGTTCATTTTCTGAGCAAGAAATAAGTAATACAATTAAAATAATATAAAGCCTCTTCATTTATTTAGTAAAATTAGAAAGTTAGATTGTCAGTTTCAACTGTTTGTTTTTAATTTTAAATGTTTTTCGATGAAATCTGCATAGGCCATATTTAGAAATCATTTCTCTGTGGCTTATTGTTCCATAGCCTTTATTATTTTTCCAACCATACATTGGAAATAAAGTATTTAATTCACACATAATTTCATCTCTTTTGACTTTTGCAAGAATTGATGCTGCTGCGATACTTAAATATTTGTTATCCCCACCAACAATACATTCAAAGTTTATTTTTTTATTTGTTTTAAATCTATTCCCATCAATAATTATTTTGTGTGGCTTTATCTCAAGATTTTCAATAGCAAAGTTCATAGCTAAATAAGTGGAATTTAAAATATTGATTTTATCAATTTTTTTTGAGTTAATACTCATGATCGAATATGAAATACAATCGTTAATTATTTCATTATATAATCGAGTTCTTTGATCTTGATTTAGTTTTTTTGAATCTTTAATAAATGGGTTTTTATAATTTTTTGGTAAAATTACTGCCGCTGCTGTAACAGGACCGGCAAGTGATCCTCTTCCAGCTTCATCAACTCCACATACCAGGTTTTTGTTATCAAAAAGACTCAACATATTATTAAATTAAATCATAAATGCTATTAAATCAATAACTTTAAATAAATAAATGAAGAAACTATTAACAATATCACTTTTTATATTTTCAATTTTTTCTTTTTCACAAGACAATACAATAATTAGCAACCTTGAAAATTTGATTGATAATCCCGCCGATTCTACTAAGTCCAAATATTTCAAATTTGATATTTCTAAACTTCAATTTTTTAATGAACAGAATGATACAATAGTCTTAGATACATCTTTAACAATTAAAAATTATTATTCTTTTAATTTCCTTAAAAAAGATAATTTTCATTTACTCAAATCAAATAATGTTGGAAGATTCTATAATACTTTAACATATGAAATTCAAAAAGACAACCTTCCCAAACTTGGATATTCAGCCAATGATGTTATGTTAATTCAGAGAGAGGATGTTTTATTTAGTAAGGTAGCCTATCCTTTAACTGAGCTTTTTTTTAAATCTGTTTATTCTCAAGGACAGTTAACAGATGCTTACTTTACAAGTAATTTAAATGAGAACCTTAATTTTTCCCTTGCTTTTAAAGCATTAAGATCACTTGGAACTTTTCAGAATAGTTTGTTTGGGTCCAAGCAGTTTAGGACAACATTAAATTATAATGGTGAAAAAATTGTTACAAAGTTTTTTTATTTGAGTCAAAGTTTTGAAAGAAATGAGAATGGTGGTTTGACATCAGCGTCTATTGAAAACTATGAGTCAGAGGATCCAATATTCGATGAGAGATCTAAACTCAATGTGAAATTTGAAGATGCAAAAAATAATTACCAACAGAGAATATTCTACTTGAAAAATAACTTCATGCTCAGTAATAAAAAAAATAACTCTTTTGATCTTTATCATGTTTTTGACTTTGAAACAAGCAATAATAGATATACACAAGATAACCCCTCATTCTACTATGGGAGTTTAGGCTCAGGTATTAATGAGATTGTCGATCATTACAAGCTGAGGACTTTATCAAACAGCTTTGGTTTATTGAAGGATAATTTATTTTTTGAGAGATTACTTATACAGTTAAATAATTATAATTTAAATTATTTTAAAGTTGACAATAATATAGATAACAAAGTTCTTTCAAAAAACTTTACCTCATTTTCAGTTAAGGCATTTAAAAAAATATTTAATTACGATTTATCTATTGATTTGGAACAAAAAATAAACGGTGATCAATTAGGTAATAATTTTATTGCTAAAGTTAAAAGAGAATTTTCTGAAAATAATTCATATAGCCTATCAATTTCTGTAAAACAGAAACATCCTGGTTTAATTTATGAAAACTTTACTAGTAACTATGAAAATATTAATTGGATACAATCAATGAAACTTGTTGAAAATAAATCAGTTGATTTAAAAATATCAAATTCAACTTTAGGTGATATTGATTTAAACCACTCTATCATTGATAATTTTTTCTATGTTTCAGTAGATTCAAATTCACAAGAAATCATGGCACCTATTTTAAATCATTACGATAGAAAAATTCAGTATTCAAGTTTACGTATCAGAAGATCCCTAAATTTCGGTAAATGGACAATTGACAACTCAATAATGTACCAAGTTGTCAATCAAAATGATAATATTTTAAATCTCCCTCACTTTATTTCCAGGAATACCTTGTATTTTAAAGAAAGGATTTTTAAAAATACTTTATCAATACAAACAGGCATTAATTTTAAAATATTTTCAAAATTTTATTCAAATGAGTACAACCCCTTAATATCAGCTTTTCATGTACAGAGTCAAAAGAAAATAGGAGGGTTTCCCTTGCTTGATTTTTTCTTCAATGCAAAAATTAGACAAACAAAAATCTTTATAATTGCCGAACATATAAATTCATCCATAAGCGGTAATAGCTTTTATTCAACACCAGAAAGTGTATATAGAGATTTTGGGGTAAGATTTGGATTTAAGTGGAATTTATTTAACTGATGGTAAGTCTCCATGAACTTTAGAAGCAAGTTCTGTCGAGCCCATCAAAAATTTATCTATTTCATACGCTGCCTCTCTGCCCTCTGAGATGGCCCACACAATAAGAGATTGACCTCGTCTTAAGTCCCCAGCAGCAAAAACTTTTTTATCAGATGTTTGATATTTAGTTGTAAATGGTTTTGAGGTATTATCTGAATTTAATTTTAAGTCATTGATTATTTCCTTGTCTGGACCTGTAAATCCAAGAGCTAATAATACTAAATCACAAGGCCATATTTTTTCAGATCCTTCAATTTCAACTAATTTCGGTCTTTCATCTGATTTTTTTATCCACTCAACCTCAACCGTTTTTAATGCTTTGACATTTCCATTACCATCATCTAAAAACTCTTTGGTTAAAATCGACCATTGTCTTTTACTTCCCTCTTCATGAGAAGAGCTAGTTTTAAGTGTAAAAGGCCAATATGGCCATGGATTTTCAACAGTACGTTGTTTACTTGGTTTTGGTAAAATCTCAAAATTTAATACTGATTTTGCACCTTGTCTATTTGAAGTTCCAATACAATCAGATCCTGTATCACCACCACCTATAACTATGACATTTTTATTTTTTGCATTTAGCTCTTCAACTTTACTAAAATTTTCACCAATAACTTGATTTTGTCTTTTCAAAAATCTCATGGCTTGGACTATTCCATTTAACTCATGGCCAGGTATTGGTAAACTTCTCATTAAAGTAGCACCGCCACACAATAAAACAATATCGTTATCCTTTTTTAATTTCTTGATAGACACATCAATTCCAATTTCTGTATTGGTTTTGAATTTAATTCCTTCCAGAGTTAAAATTTCAATTCTTCTATCTATAATTGATTTCTCGAGCTTAAAATCTGGAATACCGTATCTTAAAAGTCCACCTATTTTTGAATCTCTTTCATAAACAGTAACTAAATGCCCTGCTCTGTTTAGTTGTTGTGAAGCAGCAAGACCTGCTGGACCTGAACCAACAATAGCTATTTTTTTACCGGTTCGTCTCTTTGGTTTAATAGGTTGAATCCATCCCTCTTTAAAACCTCTCTCAACAATATATTTTTCAATCAGTTCAATGGATACGGGGGGATTTATAAGACCAAGAACACAAGCTGATTCACACGGTGCAGGACATAGTCTACCAGTAAATTCAGGGAAATTGTTAGTTGAATGTAAGATCTTAAGTGCTTCTTTCCAGTTTCTATTGTAAACCGCATCATTAAAGTCAGGAATTAAATTACCTAGTGGGCAACCACTGTGACAAAATGGTACTCCACAATCCATACACCGTCCACCTTGCTTTATTAGATCATCATCTTTTGGTTTGATTGTAAATTCTTTGAAATTCTTTATTCTTTTTTCAACTGGGACGTAACCTTCAACCATCCTTTCGTACTCAACAAAGCCTCTAAGTTTACCCATGATTAGTTTATTATTTCATTTATTTTGGATTGGGCCATTTTTTCCAAAGCCATTTTATATTCCGTTGGCATTATTTTAACAAACATATTTTTTGATTTATTCCAATTTAAAATTATTTCTTCAGCAATGCCACTGTGTGTGTAAGAATAGTGTTTTTCTAATAATTCTTTAATTATATCAAAGTCTTGATTATCTAGCTTTTCAAACTCTACCATTTCCATATTGAAATTGTCAATATTATAATTTTTATTTGATTTATAAATGTATGCAATTCCTCCACTCATTCCAGCAGCAAAGTTTCTTCCAATTTTTCCTAAAATTAGTGCTATTCCACCTGTCATGTATTCACAACCATGATCACCAACACCTTCAACAACAGCTGTTGCTCCCGAGTTTCTGACACAGAATCTTTCTCCGGCTATTCCATTTATGTATGCTTCTCCGGATGTAGCTCCGTAAAGGGCAACATTTCCAGTTATAACATTTTCATTGGGTTTAAAAGTAGATCTATTTGGTACTTTAACAATAAGCGTAGCACCTGAAAGACCTTTTCCAAAATAATCATTAGTATTACCTTCAATTTTCATTTCAAGACCTTTTGTTGCAAATGCTCCAAAACTTTGACCAGCAGCACCCGTGAAGTTTAATTTTAATGTCCCCTTGGGAAGCCCTTTTTCACCATATTTTTTTGAAATCTCGTTACTTATTATCGTGCCTACAGTTCTGTCAGTATTTCTTATTTTATAATCAAGACTCATCTTAATTTTTTTCTCGATGGCCAACCTAGAATTTTTTAAAATCTTAAAATCAATCACAGATGTTAAATTGTGGTCTTGGTTAGTCACATTTCTAACAGGGATATTTTCGCTAACATTTGGCTTGTACAATACTTTAGACAAATCTATCCCCCTTGCTTTATAGTATTCAACAGCGTCAGTCATAACAAGTTTTTGACTTTGACCAACCATTTCATTAATTGTCCTAAATCCTAAATTGGCCATTATTTCTCTTAATTCTTGAGCAACGAAATACATGAAATTTATAACGTGTTCAGGCTTGCCTTTGAAATTTTTTCTTAATTCAGGATCTTGAGTTGCAATTCCTACTGGACACGTATTTAAGTGGCAAGCTCTCATCATAATACATCCTGATGCAACAAGTGGAGCTGTTGAGAATCCAAATTCTTCAGCACCAAGAAGACATGCGATAGCAACATCTCTACCAGTTTTCATTTGACCATCACATTCAACAACAACCCTTCCTCGTAAGTCATTTAATACAAGTGTTTGTTGAGCTTCAGCAATTCCTAACTCCCATGGTAAACCTGCGTGCTTTAGTGATGTTAGTGGCGATGCCCCAGTTCCACCATCATAACCTGAAATTAATATTACATCTGCTTTTGCCTTTGCAACACCAGCAGCAATTGTTCCAACGCCAACCTCAGATACTAATTTTACGTTGATTCTAGCCTTCCTATTTGCGTTTTTCAGATCATATATAAGCTGAGCTAAATCCTCAATTGAATATATATCATGATGAGGAGGAGGAGAAATTAAACCTACGTAGGGTGTAGAATTTCTAACTTTTGCTATTAGTGGATTGACTTTAGGTCCAGGAAGTTGTCCACCCTCACCAGGCTTAGCGCCTTGAGCCATTTTAATTTGAATCTCAGAAGCATTTGATAGATAATTAGAACTAACACCAAATCTTCCAGACGCAACTTGTTTAATTGAGCTATTTTTTGAGTCTCCGTTATTTAGTTTTTTAAATCGATTTGAATCTTCTCCACCTTCACCTGAATTACTTTTTCCTCCGATTCTATTCATTGCAATTGCTAAGTTTTCGTGGGCTTCTTTACTAATTGAACCGTAAGACATTGCTCCAGTTTTGAATCTTTTAACGATTTCAGTCCATGGTTCAACCTCTTCAATTGAAATGGGGTCAAATTCTTCAAACTTTAAAAGCCCTCTGATTGTCATGAATTGTTCACTTTGTTTATTGATTTTTTCAGCATAAGCTTTATACGTATCATATTTCTCTTCTCTTACAGCTTGTTGAAGTTTTGATATTGTAAAAGGATTTAACATGTGTGCTTCTCCATATCTTCTCCATCTGTAATCACCGCCTATTTTCATACTTGAAATATCTTTTTCACTATTAAGAGCATGTTCCATTCTGGCTGAGACTTCTTTTTCTAAAACATATAAACCTGCACCTTCAATTCTTGAAGGTGTATTATTAAAGTACTTGGATACAAACTTTTTCCTCAACCCCAGAGCTTCAAAAATTTGTGCTCCTCGGTAGGAATGTAGTGTTGATATGCCGATTTTATTCATGACTTTAAGTATACCCTTTGCAATAGCTTTATTGAAATTAGTTATCGATTCATCAAGTTTTTGGTTGTTTAAAAAACCAAGTTTGTGGTGATATTCAATTATTTCATTGACCATGTATGGGTTTATTGCACTGGCTCCATAACCAAAGAGCATGGAAAAATGATGTGGTTCTCTTGGCTCAGCTGATTCAATAACAATTCCAAATTTTGATCGTTTTTTTCTTTTTATCAAGCTGTGGTGTACATATGAACAAACAAGTAAAATTGGTATAGGAGCGTATTTTTTAGATGTTTTTCTGTCACTTAGGATAATGATATTGTGACCCGTATCGACTTTTTTTTCAACTTTATCAACAATACTGTCTAGTGCTTTCTCAAGACCATTGTGACCTTTACTAATTTCATAATTGACATTTATTGAACATGCTTTGAAATCTTCATGATCAATATGCTTGATTTTTTCGAGGTCACCATTTGAAATGATTGGATTATTAATTTTGAGTTTTTTAGCGTGGTCAGGAATTAAATCAAATATATTATAGTCACTTCCTAATGATAAACTTGTATCAGTAATTATTTCTTCTCTAATTCCGTCAAGGGGAGGATTCGTTACCTGAGCAAAAAGTTGCTTGAAATAGTTATAAATAAGTTGTGGTTTTTTTGACAAAACTGCAAGTGGTGTATCAGTCCCCATTGATCCAATAGCCTCTTTGCCATTGTTACACATGGGTAATATTATAGTTTTAAAATCTTCTTTTGTGTAACCAAAAACTTTTAATCTAGTTTCAAAATTTAATTTTTCTTTGACTGTTTTTTTTATTCTGTAGGGAACCTTACTGAGTGGTAAAACATTTAATTTTACCCATTTACTGTAGGGGTATTTTTTTACAATTGAGTTTTTAATTTCATCATCTTCAACAATTCTTCCCTCGTTCATATTAACCAAAAACATTTTTCCAGGCTCTAGTCTTCCATGCATTTTAATATTTTCAGGTTCAATGTCTACAACACCCGTTTCAGATGACATTATTACATATCCGTCGTGAGTGACAGTGTATCTAGATGGTCTCAATCCATTTCTATCCAATAATGCACCAATGTAATCACCGTCGGTAAAGGGAATTGATGCTGGTCCATCCCAAGGCTCCATTAAACAACTATTGAATTGATAAAACGCTTTTTTGGATGAGGACATGGTCTTATGTTTTTCCCAAGCTTCCGGCACAAGTATCATCATAACTTCAGGCAAACTTCTACCAGTCATTAACAATAGCTCTAAAACCATATCCATTGATGCTGAATCTGATTTTCCTTCTAAAATTATTGGAAAAACTTTTTCTAAATCACTTTTATCAATTAAATCAGAATCCATTAACTCTTGCCTAGAAACCATTCTGTTAATATTACCCTTTAGCGTATTAATTTCACCATTGTGACACATATATCTGAATGGTTGAGCAAGATCCCAAGTTGGAAAAGTATTGGTTGAAAATCTCTGATGAACCAAAGCAAGTCGAGTTACTAGCATTGGATTTTTTAAATCAATATAAAATCTTTCAATATCCTCTGGAACTAAGAGTCCTTTATAAATTATTGTCTTGTTGTGTAAGCTTGAAAAATAGAAAAAGCTCTTTTGAGATAATTTGGATTGATAAATTTTATTTTCTGCAATTTTTCTAGCTATATATAGTTTTAATAAAAAATCTTTTTCGGTCTGATTTGAATCTATTTTTCCAATAAATACTTGTTTTATATTAGGTTGAGATTGTGATGCAATTGCTCCAACAACTTTTGAATTAACAGGGACATCTCTCCATCCTAAAATATTTAAGCCTTGTCTTTTAATTTCTTCTTCAAAAATGTCAACACAATGGTTGAGTTGGTTTTTTTTAGGAGGAAGAAAAACCATTCCTACAGCATATTCTTTAAATTCCGGAAGTTCAAACTTACATTCTTTTCTAAAAAAATTATTGGGTATTTCTATCAATATTCCAGCTCCATCTCCAGTCCTTCCATCAGAACTAACCGCCCCTCTGTGCTCGAGACAAGTTAAAATATTTAGAGCCTTAGAAATGATGTCATTTGTCTTCTTTCCCTCCAGGCTACATATGAAACCGGCACCACAATTTTCATGCTCAAACGATGGATTATAAAGACCTTGTTCTTTCAAAACTCAAATTTTATAAGGACTTACTAATTTATGTATTAATTAATCCTGTAGGAATTATTTTAAATCAATAATCAATCCAATGTCTAATAAATATTAACTTTTTAAAATATACTATCAATTTTTATTTTTTTTACATATTTTGGTTCAATTATTGAGAATTCTAAAACAAAAATTAAATGGAAACAGCAATTATAGTCATATTCGTACTGGGTTATTTGGCAATTGCTTTTGAGCACTCACTTAAAATAGATAAATTAGTTCCTGCTCTTGTAATGATGGCTCTCATTTGGGCTATTATTTCATTTTTTGGTTTAACTGTTTATGATATAGACCCAGCTACAAAAAGTTTGGTTCCAAATAAACTTGAAAAGGTTATAAACTATTTCTTGGGCCACACTGCTGAAATTCTAATTTTTTTAATTGGTGCAATGACGATTGTGGAAATTATAGATTTCTTTAATGGTTTTTCCACGATTAAAAATCTCATCAAAACAAAAAGTAAAATAAAAATTTTGTGGATTATATGTTTTCTTGCTTTCTTTTTATCTGCAATAATTGATAACCTTACAGCAACTATAGTACTAATAACTATTTTGCAGAAGATACTTAAAGACAGAAATCTAAAATTGTGGTATGCCGGAATGATTATTGTTGCTGCGAATGCAGGTGGTGCATGGTCTCCAATCGGTGATATAACAACAACAATGCTATGGATTGGTAAAAAGGTTACACCAATTGCTCTATTGAAATATTTGATCATTCCTTCTCTAGTTTGTATGTTAATACCGACTTACGTCGTTTCTAGATATAAAGTCTTTCAAGGTGAAATTAATCCAATGGTGTCAAAAGAATCCGAAAATAAATTTGGTTCAAAAATTTTGATAATAGGCCTTCTATCAATACTATTTGTACCTTTTTTTAAAGTAGCTACAGGCTTACCTCCTTATGTTGGTATGATGTTATCTTTAGCCTTTGTAGCAACAATTGGTGAAATATATAACTATATCCTTTTAGAACCTGCAAACTCTGTACATCAAAGCCCTGTTCATCATGCGTTAACTAAAATTGAAATGCCAAGTATTTTATTTTTCTTAGGAATCCTTATGGCTGTAGGGGGGTTAGAAGCTCTAGGGATTGTATTTGAGGTGGGTCAAACTATGGTTTTAACTTTTGAAAATGTTGATTGGTTTCTGTTTAAGGGATTGGATATTGTAGTTTTTATTCTAGGCTTTCTTTCAGCAGCCATTGATAATGTTCCTCTTGTAGCAGCTTCAATGGGAATGTTTGGAGAGGCGGTTGACGATCCTTTATGGCATGGAATAGCTTATGCTGCAGGTACTGGCGGAAGCATGATTATTATTGGATCAGCTGCAGGTGTTGTTGCAATGGGAATGGAAAAAATTGACTTTATATGGTACCTAAAAAAAATCGCTTTTTTAGCCTTTATTGGTTACATAGCTGGTTTTTTAACTTTTATTTTTCTTAGAGATTTCGTCCTTTAATGAATTATGAAGAGTCCATAGAATGGCTCAATACTATACCATTATCATTTGATAGAAACAATAAAAATTACGAGTTTAAATTAGATGGAATAAAAGCTTTCCTTTCACACTTAGATAATCCTCACTCAAAATTAAAAATTATTCATGTAGGCGGTACCAACGGTAAGGGTTCTACTTGTAGTGTTATTTCATCCATACTACAAGAATCAGGATATGAAATAGGTGCTTTTACGTCTCCACATATCAAAGATTACAGGGAAAGAATTAGAATTGGAAAAAACTTTATCGAAAAAAATTTCATATTGGAATTTATCAGGAATAACAATTTAAAAATTGAAGAATTGGGTCTTACATATTTTGAAATTTCTTTTGCAATGGCAGTAGATTATTTTGTAACAAAAAAAGTTGATTATGCAATACTTGAGGTTGGTTTAGGTGGTAGATTAGATGCAACAAATGTAGTTGACCCTGTTACTTCTGTCATAACCAATATAGGCTATGACCACAAAGAATTTCTAGGAAATAGTCTTGAAGAAATTGCTATGGAAAAAGCAGGAATTATCAAATATAACGTACCTGTTGTTGTTGGTGAGGAAAAAGAAAAATTACAAGATTTAATAAAAATTGAAGCAAATAAAAAATCTGCCTCAATATACTTCTCAAGACTAAATAAAGAATACAAAAGTGATATGAGTGGACCCTTCATTCAAAAGAATATCTCACTTGCACTAAAAGCTTTAGACATACTGAAGCTGGGGATTGCAAAGAAAGATATTCAAAAAGGAATTTTGAATATTAAGGAAAATACAAAGATTTATGGTAGGTGGGATTTGGTTAGGATAAAACCCAAAATTATATTTGATACGGGACATAATATTTCAGCACTAAAAATATCATTGTCAGAATTAAAAGATTACTCTAAAGTAGTATTTGGAACACTAGAAAAAAAAGATCAAATTGACATTATAAAGATTCTACCAACTAATTTTAGATATTATTTCTGTCCTGTTAAATCTGATAGATCTATGTCAGTATATAAAATTGATAATGAGGCTAGTAAAATGGGGCTAAAATATACCATACATGAAAATATTAATGACGCATTAAATATTGCAATTAAAGATTCTGATGAAAATGATACTGTACTTGTTACAGGTTCTACTTTCCTTTTTTCTGACTTATACTAGTATACATAATTATACTATATTTGGCCTTCCTTAGGGCGCTTAGCTCAGTTGGTTCAGAGCACTTGGTTTACACCCAAGGGGTCGGGGGTTCGAATCCCTCAGCGCCCACATTTTTTATCTCAATATCTTGTTGAGATTATTTAATTGAAAATGATTTTTATATTTACAAAAAAAGTAAATGTTTTATTTTTTCAAATCAAAAGAAAGTAAGTTTAAAATACAGCAAGGAAAGCTAATTAAGTTAAGGCAGAAATATAAGGTAGCTGATTATATAAGGGAATTAAATATTCCAGACTGTATTAATTATAATCACGATTTTCTTGAACAATATGATGATGTTTGGCGCGATTTGATGTCTTATGGAAAAGTTATGAGTAAAATTATTGATGGTAAATTAACTGAAGATGACGAGGCAATTAATATTATATTAAGAGGTTATTATTTCTTTCTAAAAGCAATTAAAAGTGGTTATGTTGACAATACAAATCATTGGGAGACTCCCCCAGGGATAACTCCTAAAATAGCTCCAAAGGATAATCCTTTTGCATATGCATTTTCTCCAAATATTATGCACAAAGAAGTTCCGATTATAAATTTAAGAAGAGCTTTAGAAAATGTTATTAATGAACAATTAAAGTGGGATAGGTTAAAAAATATTCAATACTCAAAAAATTTATTTAAATAGGGTATTCTCATTGTTCATTTAACAAATTTTTAATTAACCTTAATCCTTTGGTGAAGCAAAAAGCTTATTTATAAGTAAACAGTAATCAAAGGATTTTTTATTATAGAATTTTAGTTAGAGTAAAGAAATTGTGTTTCAATGGGAACACCATAGAGGGATTCCAATTCTTTTATATTATCCTTGTAAACTTTCGTTTCTGGTGGAACACTGAAATTTTGCCAAAAAAACTTGTTGTAAGGTAATCTGTATAACGACATATCTTTTTGTTCCATGTCTAAAAAACTGTCAAATTTTGATTTTTCCTCAATAAGTTTCGTGACAAATAGCTCGTGTCTGAAAGATACAGGATAAAATTCTTTTACTTTTTGACCAGAATTAATCATTGTTCTCTTAACATTTTCTGGAAGCCTTCTAGCCCCAACCCACTCTCTTGTCATATAACTCAAATATAATTTACCAGAAATATTTTTTTTATAAATCCACATACTTTTAGCATATCTACCTATATTAGGATCTCTTTCATATTCAAGTCTATAAATTTTGTATGATTCATATCCAATGTACAAAGTTATTTTAGCTTCTTCCTTGTCAACACCTTCAAAGATTAAAACATCCTCTCCATCATATGATGAATTACCAATTTTTTTCCAATTATAACTTTTAGTTCTTATCCCTTTTCTCAACGGATTACTCCATTCCGTATATCTCAATGGATGAAACTGAGATTGATTTTTTACAAATCTATAATCTGATGATTTTCTAATATTTTTAACACTTGCTCTTACAATATTTGAATTAGGTCCTTGATCAATTGCTTTAATAAAATGCTCTAAAAAAAAACGACATTTATTATCTTCCACATCCCACCTTCTATATAAAATATTCAATTGATGAGACTTACTGATTGTATTTACTTTCAAAAGTTTAATAGCTTGATTCACATAATTTATCGGGGCTTTAACAACTACTTCGTCTAGAGCAGTAAGTTTCTCTTTTAAAATTATTTTTTTGTCCTCTCGATTAATAAATTCACGAACATTAATTTTTAGCGTTTCGAATCCTATGGATGAAATCTCAAGTTCATCATCCAGCTCATTAACAGTTACCAAGAATGAAAATGTGCCTTCCATAGTGGATGTAGTCCCAATATTTTTTTTTAGAATACCAACTGCAGCAAAAGGAACTTCATAATCAAACTCATCAACAACCGATCCCTCAACAATAATATTTTGAGTATACAGGATGTTACTTAAAAAAATTAATGTAATTAAAATATATGAGTTAATTTTAAAAATCATTCACTTAAATATAAGAATAATGTTTTTCGAAAATAAAATTAATTTTCCTCAGAAATTTAAATTTATTACTATTTACATAATGTCTATCCTTTATATTAATATTGGTATTAACCATTTTGTAAATCCAGATTTTTTTTTGGTAATTGTTCCAGACTATTTGCCGTATCATTTAGCATTAGTATATATTTCTGGATTGTTTGAAATCATTTTTGGTCTATTACTAATCTTCAAAAAAACAAGAAAAATTGCGGGAATTGGATTGATTTTTCTTTTGATTTTAGTTTTCCCGGCTAACATATTTCTTTTTCAATCAATAGAGGCCCAATCTGCTTACGAAATAACTCAAAATAAAGCACTTGTTAGAATGTTTTTTCAAGCCCCTCTTATATTGATTGCATTTTGGCACTCAATCTTAAAAGAACATAAATATTTTGATATTTTTTGTGGAATTTTTTTTATACCTACAATTTTATATTTTGTTAGTCTTTCAACATAAAATCCTTATATTAAAATTATGATTTTAAAGTTGGGTAAATATTTTGTTTTTGTGTTGTCATTCTATTATGCATCAGCTCAAATTGATGATGTTTTCATTGATTCATTAATTAAAAATGATGATGTTAGATTTTTTCAAAATTTGGAATATGGAGATAGTAAAAGAAATAAACTGGATCTTCTTATACCAAAATCAAATATAAAAACACCACTTGTTGTTTTTTTGCATGGTGGGGGCTATAAGGGTGGAAACAAAGAAAGCTCCTATAAAAAAAATAATATAGTTAGAGTTAGACGTATTTTGAGAAATAAAATTGCATTTGCTACAATTAATTATAGCTTTTTAAATAATAATGATGGCTTATTATCATCATTAAATGATGCAAAGTTGGCTTTACAGTTTTTAAAGTACAATCATTTAAATTATAATATAGATAGAGATAAAGTCATTATTTGGGGAGTTTCATCAGGCGCAAATTCTGTTCTCTGGTTGGGTCTGTCCGATGATATGGCTGAAGATGAAAATGAAAATAGAGTTTTAAGAGAATCAACCAATGTTAAAGGAATAATTGCTATAAATGGTGCCCATTCATTTAACAGCGAAAACTGGAAAAAAATGATAAATATGCCTGATAATATGTTTGACATTATGATTAAAAGATTTTTAAAATACCCTGGAATGGATGTAGAAAAGTGGTTGACTAATTATAAATTAGAGAAATATCAGGATTCAATTGATTATTTTAATTTTATGGATTCATCTGACCCTGCGTTATTTATTGGTAATTATGGTGAAATAGCACCCAAAACAATTTCAAGTTTTAATCATCACCCGATGCATGCGAAGTATTTGAAGCAAAGGGCTGACTCCTTATCGATAACAAACTATGTCTTCGCTCCCCAGTTAGGAATTAAAAGTAAAGAGGTTAATGATATCGTTAATTTTATACTTAAACAAGTTTCTGATTAATAGGTAATTAAAAAAAAATTCGGATATTTGATTCATGGTTGTGAGTTGTAATAACGGGACTTTATCTGCTTTTGTTCCGACTGATGAAAATCCTTGGGATATTTCAAAAATTTTGCTTGTCAATAGACGACTAGGATTTGGAATAAAACACTCAGATATACAATCTAAATTATCTTTAAGCCCTGAAGAACTGATAGATCAGTTAATTGATAATGCTAAAAATTTACCATTAACACCTGATCCAGGTTGGGCAAATTGGACCAATACAGATTTCAGAAATGCAGGTGGAAACAGAGGACCTTTTTTCAGAAATCATCAAAGAATTATGTTTGATGATTTTTTAAAAAATGGTATGCGTGATCGACTTACATTATTTTGGAGTAATCATTTTGTTACGGAATACTATATGTATAATAATCCTGCATATACTTTCAGATATTATAACAATTTACAAGCTAATGTTTTTGGTAATTTTAAAAATTTCGTTTCGATAATTGGACTTGATGATGCAATGCTCATGTATTTGAATGGCTATGAAAATAGAAATAATGCTCCTAATGAAAATTATGCAAGAGAGCTTTATGAATTGTTTACATTAGGTGAAGGTAATGGTTATACCCAAGATGATATCACGGAGACTGCTAGAGCTTTAACGGGTTACAATAACAGACAGGACGGTGGGCCAATATATTTTAATCCAAATAGGTTTGATGATGGAGAAAAAACTATTTTTGGAAGAACTGGTAACTGGAATTATGACGACGTAATCAATATTTTGTTTGAAGAAAAAAGTGATTTAATTTCAGAATTTATTGTTAGAAAAATATACAAACATTTCGTTAGTCCTGATGTTAATAATGATATAATCAATGAGCTATCAAATTATTTCAAAGACAATAATTTTGAGTTAGAGCCACTTTACAGAAAATTATTTAAAAGTGAGCACTTTTTTAATTCTTTTGCAAGTAATGTATTAATAAAAAGCCCCATTGATTTAATGGTCCAAATTGAAAAAGAGTTTAATTTTGAAAAGCCTGATAACTTCAATGAAAATTTATTTAATTATTTAAGAGCCAGATGTAGTGATATGGGTCAAGAAATTCTTAATCCTGTTGATGTTGCAGGTTGGCAGGAAAACCATGATTGGATTTCCACAGGGACACTACCAATGAGGTGGGAATTTTCGGATTATTTGCTATCAAGATACTGGATTAAAAATAAAGAACAGTTCAGAAATTATGCAATAAGTATTGTTGGAATTGATGAAACTAATCCGTTAGAAATAGTTAAAAAAATTAATAAATATATGTTTTGCAGCTATGAAATGATGGATGACGAGTTAAATGATGCTTTAGCTGCTTTTAAAGGTGATGTTCCAGATGATTATTTTAATGGTGGAGGATGGACCTTAAATGAAACTTATGCACCCAATCAAGTTTATGCATTGATATTATTTTTTGTCAAACTTCCTGAATATCAACTAAAATGAGTAAAAAGAACTATTTAGACTCAAAAAAGCACAAGGAAGAGCATTCCAGATGGGACAGGAGAGGGTTTCTTAAAGTCTTAGGAATTGCCGGTGCAGGTTCTATTTCGCTAGGAAATACTAATATTTCTGTTCTCAACTCCAATTTTTTGACTAACGCTTTGTCTGACTCTTTATCTGACAGAGTTTTAGTTTTAATTAGACTTAAGGGAGGTAATGATGGGTTAAACACGATTATACCAGTTTATGATTATGATACTTATGTTTCTAAAAGACCATCAATTCATATTCCTAAAAATAATTTAATTAGATTAAGTGATGATTTTTCAATGCCTGATCATATGGGTAATTTATCTAGTTTTTGGGAAAATGGCAAAATGAGAGTGGTTAATGGTGTAGGTTATGAGGGGCAAAATTTATCACATTTTACTTCGTCTGATTATTGGGCAACTGGATCAACCAACAAAAGCGATATGGTATCTTCTGGCTGGCTTGGTAGATATTATGATGAAAAATACTTTGATTACACAACAAATCCACCTGAAAAACCAGTTGCCGTTCAAATTGGAAGTAATGCGAACCTGATTTTTAATGGAGCTTCTAGAAATTATGCTTTTGCTGTTGCTAATGAGTCTAGGTTAGAAAGAGTTGCTGAAAGAGGTGAATTTTATTCAACTCAAAATCTTCCTGATTGTACACATGGCGACCAATTGGAATTTTTAAGAAGAGTTAGTAATACAACTTACGATTATGCAAAGGTTATTAATGATGCATTCAAATCTTCAACAGATTATAATGGGTACGAAACTGAAGAAGGCTTAGATAAACAACTTAGGCTTGTTGCCAAACTGATTAAAGGTGGTCTAGGTTCAAAAATTTATATGGTTTCAATTGGTGGTTTTGACACTCATGGAAATCAAGCCTTAACTCATCAGTACCTTTTATCTAGTTTATCATCTGCTGTGAAATCATTTTATGATGATTTGGCAGAAGATGGTTATGATTCAAAAGTATTATCAATGACTTTTTCAGAATTTGGAAGAAGAGTTGGTGAAAATGGTTCCGAAGGCACAGATCATGGATCAGCTGCCCCTGTTATGCTCTTTGGTTCTCCATTAAGAGGAAGTGGTTTTATTGGTAGCCACCCAAGCTTATCAAATCTAAATAGAAGAGGAAATATGTATAATACAATTGATTTTAGATCAATATACCAAACTGTATTAACTGATTGGTTGTGTGGTGATTCAAATTTCATTAATTCAGCTATGCTTGGAAATGAGTATGATTTATTAGGCCTTGGATTTGGATGTCAGGATACAGATGCTGTTGATTATGATAACTTATTGAATTATCATGCCCCAATATATGCAAATTATGATCAAAGAGTTAGCCTAAATTTAAGAATTCAACAAACTCATAAAGTAAATATTAAAACTTTTGATATTTTAGGGAGGCATGTCAATACCATTTTTAGTGGAGATTTAATCAGGGGTGAACATAAATTTTCTATAAGCCACGATAAAAACGGAAAGTTATCAGCAGGACAATATTTTTACAGAATAAATTTGGTAGGTGGACCTACATTAAGCAAAGCGTTTGTAGTTAGATAGAACTAAAAATCTTTTCCATTTTTTTCTCTTCATCATCAGCCAAATCTTTGTCAACTAGAATTCTACCGCTATACTCATCAGTTATAAATTTATTTCTTGATGATATATCTAGTTGGACTTGAGGAGGAATAACAAAGAATGAACCAGCAGAAGCTCCCCTTTCGACAGGGACAATTGCAAGACCATTTTTCACACTTGAGCGAATTTTTTTATAGGAGACGAGAAGTGCATCATCAATTTTTTTTTCAAATTCTTTAGACTTCTTAATTAATGCACTTTCTTCTTTTTCAGTTTCTTTCATTATGCTGTTTAATTCCTCTTTTTTGTGATCTAAATGAGTTTTTCTCTCATCTTTAAGGTTGGATGTTTCATTCAATTTTTCTTTTTTCTCTTCTATTTCAGACTTTGACGCATTGATCTGTTTTTCACAATATTGAATTTCTAATTCTTGATATTCAATTTCTTTACTAAGAGACTCAAAAGCCCTATTATTTCTAACATTTTTTTGTTGATCATTGTATTTACTTATCATTCCTCTCGATTCTTCGATCTTATTTAATTTTTCTTTAATAATATTTTCAATCTCAGTCAATTCTTCATTTATTTTATTAATTCTAAAGTCCAAACCTTCGACCTCATCTTCTAAATCTTCTACCTCAAGTGGCAGTTCTCCTCTTACACTTTTGATTTTATCTATTCGTGAATCAATTAGTTGCAAATCATACATTGCTCTCAATTTCTCTTCGACTGAATACTCAACTTTTTTAGCCATATTAAAAATAATTTACAGGATTTGTCTTACTTTCTGCAATAATGCACGCAAACTTAGGAATTTTTTTGTTAAGATAATTTAAAATAGTCTCTTTTATGTGTCTTTCACTTTCATAGTGTCCAATGTCGATTATTAATATTTTTTTATTAGGCTTAAAAAAATCGTGGTATTTAAAGTCAGCGGAAATAAAACAATCAGCTTTTTTAAAAATTGCATTGTCAATTGCAAAACTCCCAGAGCCTGCAAGTATAGCTACTTTTTTAATTTTTTTATCTAATAATTTGGAGTGTCTCAAATATTTCAAATTTAATTTATCTTTTAAAAATTCGAGAAAATTGTAGTCATTTATGGAATGACTCATTGAACCAATACTCCCCATTCCTTTTAAATTATTATTTTCATTATTTACCAGTATTTCTTGATTTTTTAAGCTTAGAATTTTACCAAGTTGATAACTAGTTCCTAATGGATTGTTATCCAAGTTAGTATGTATGCAATAAACATTAATATTATTTTTTAAACACCTGATTATATACTTATTTATCCTTTCATCCATTTCGTTGGTTTTTGGATCTGCTATGAATAAAGGATGAAAACTAATAATTAAGTTTGCTCCATTTGAAATACATTCATCAATGACGTCATCAGTTATATCGAGAGTTATTACAGCTTTGGTAATTTCTGATTGTAATTCACCAACCAAAAGCCCAATATTATCAAACTCCTCGGCATCAGAAGGAGGGCACCAATCATCTAATATTTTTATAATTTTTGAAAGTAACATCAAATTTTTTATCAAATATAAAATTTATATTTTCGCCTTTAGATGTTACTTAGAAAAATACTCTTCCCAGTTGCAATATTAAATTTTCTATTTCAACTAACTAGAAGTTTTTTATATTCTGCTAATTTCCTAAAGGTTCATGAAACTAAAATAAATACAATTTGTATTGGAAATTTATCAATGGGTGGAACAGGTAAAACACCATTAGTAAAATTTTTAATTGAGAGATTTCCAAAAAAAATAAATATCTCAGTATTGAGCAGAGGGTACAAAAGAAAGACAAATGGTCTAGTGGAGGTTTTGGTAGGCTCTGATGTCAATGATGTTGGAGATGAAAATTTTATGATAAAACAAGCATATAAAAATGTAAATGTTTTTGCTTGTGAAGATCGGTTATTCGCAATTGATAAAATTTCAAAAAATTTTAGTGCTGATGATATTTTGATACTTGATGATGCGATGCAGCACAGAAGAATAAAGTGTAAGTTTAATATACTTTTAACAAAGTTTGAAGAACCATTTTACAATGATTATATTTTTCCATTCGGTAATTTAAGGGAACCAAGAAATGGTTTTAAAAGAGCAAATCTCATTATAATTACTAAATGCCCCAATAATTTAACATCATTACAGAAAGAAAATATTGTTAAAAAAATTAAACCCTTGAATAATCAAAGAATCTTGTTTAGTAAAATTATTTATGAAGATATTTTAAAAGGGAAAAAAAATATTCATATTTCAGACTTAAACTCTGATTTCCTATTAATAACAGGAATTGCAGATAGTAAACCATTAACAAGACATTTAAAATCGAAACAATTAAAATTCAAACACTTAACCTATGACGATCATCACAATTATAATCAAAATGATATTAAAGAAATTTTAAAGCATAGCGGAGATAAAATAATATTAACAACCGAGAAGGACTACTTTAAAATTATGTCGATTCATGATTTTAAAAATCTGTTTTATATCGAAATTAAGATAGATTTCCTTGGAAAATCAAATGATTTAGTAAATCTAATCTCCAATAAATTAAATTTTAATTGACGTGTTTTTTTGCTTTGTAAGACGATCTTACAAGTGGCCCACTTTCTACATGTATAAAGCCTAGATCTTTTGCAAAATCCTTGTAAAAATTAAATTTTGTTGGTTCAATAAACTCTTTGACGGGCAAATGCTTTTTAGTGGGCTGTAAATATTGTCCAATAGTAACTACATCTACATTAGCTCTTCGCAGGTCACGCAGCGTTTCCATAACTTCAAATTCTTTCTCTCCCAATCCAAGCATAATTCCAGATTTAGTTCTTTTCGCACCATTATCTTTTAGGTATTTAAGAACGGCCATACTTCTATCGTATTTAGCTTGAATTCTAACTTCACGAGTTAGTCTTCTAACTGTTTCAATATTGTGAGAAATAACTTCAGGATTTGCTTCAATAATTCTGTCTATATGTCTCTCAACACCTTGGAAGTCTGGAATTAAGGTCTCCATGGTTGTATCTGGGTTGAGTCTCCTAACGCTTTTGACTGTCTCAGCCCAAATTATTGAACCCTGATCATGTAAATCATCACGATCAACAGATGTTATTACAGCATGTTTAATTTTCATAACAGAAATCGATTTTGCAACTTTTTCAGGCTCCTCCCAGTCAACTGCTTCTGGTTTTCCAGTTTTAACTCCACAAAACCCACAAGATCTCGTGCAAATGTTACCTAAAATCATAAATGTAGCTGTACCCTCTCCCCAGCACTCGCCCATATTTGGACAACTACCTGATGAGCATATGGTATTTAATTTATACTTATCAACTAAACCTCTGATTTCAGAATATTTTTTACCTGTGGGTAATTTTACTCTTATCCAGTTAGGTTTTTTTTTTAAAATCCGATCTCTGCTTTGAAAGGATTTTATTAGTTTTCTTTAAATCGATACGACTCCAACTTTCTTCTACTTTATTATCTAAAATTTTTGTGCTCAATCTAACTTTATTTAAGAGTTTACAAATATATAACTATATAATCAAAATTTATACTAAAGTTATATACCAAATTGAAAAGATTGTTAAAAAAACTATTCCTGAAAACGAATATAGTTTCATTGATTTCGAAAGTTTATACTTTTCTGGCATAAATTTACTATTCACAAGAGAATAATTCATAATTGCATAAATAGGTGCAGCTACAAATGACAGAATAGTTGCTATTTTGATCAAGTTGCCCATTTCTGATTCGAAAAATACAAAAATTATCATTGTCATTGATGCTATAATTAAAATCCATCTATTGTATCCACTAAATTTCTTAAAGTTTAGTAATCTTAATGTTTGACTCATAGCTCTTGGAGAGGCATCTAAACAAGTTATAGTGGTGCTAAGCATTGTTGTGAATGCGGCAACTGAAATCAAAATTTTAACATTATCTCCTAAGTTGATTGTATATAGTTTTATCAGTTGATTAGCAAACTCAGATCCATTATTTGAAAATGTTTGTCCTGACCCAAACATAACAAAAGCACCTAGTAAAATAAAGCATAAACCGATTAATACAGTTGTAGTATAACCTACATTGAAATCAAATAATGCTGATTTGTGGTCCATTCTATTGTTCAATTTTACTTTTTCTTTGGTCCAGATGGATTGCCAAATTGAAATATCCAAAGGAGCAGGCATCCAGCCCATAAAAGCAGCTAAAAAAACTATTCCTGAAACTTCGATCGGAAATATTTGAGTGGTTGTTATTTCTCCGGGATTATTATTAATTGCAAAACCTACTGCAAGTAATGTTGATAGGACTAAAATTACAATAACTAATTTTATAAAATTATCTAGTAATTTATATTTTCCAACTGTAAGAATTACAATACAAAGAATTAAAATGAACAATGACATAATGGTTATATTTTTTGTAAAACCAAAAAGTTCAACTGCCAATCCTGCAGTTACTATTGTTACAGCCGCTTGGATTGTAAAAATTGTAACAATTGATAGCATTAAATAGATGTATAGTACGTAGTTACCAATTTTTTTATACCCTTGTAATAAGGTTTCACCTGTTGAAATAGCGTATTTAGTCCCAAATAAAAAAAATGGATATTTAAAAAAATTACATAACAATAATGCCCAGATTAACCCAAAACCAAATTCTGCACCTGCCTTGGTTGATTGAACAAGATGGGAAACTCCAATGGCAGCCCCTGCAAATAATAAACCAGGCCCCAGTTTCTTAACTTTATCAATCATTATTTTTGATTTTTTCTATTAAAAGTTTTTTTGCTCTAAAAATTTTAATCTTAATTGTATTAATAGGTTGGTTGAGCTTATTAGAAATTTCCTTAATTGATAGGTCATCAAAATACCTATATTTTAAAACTTCTTTATAATTAGGTTTTAATTGATTTATTTTTTCCTTTAGCTCGTCAAAGCTCTCTTTCTCAATAAAATCTTCTTCTGGACTTCTAGATAAATTATGTTTTTCAATATTTTCATAATCATCAATTATTGTTTTCTTTTTTCTTAATTGGTCTGAATAAGTATTTTTTGCAATTGAAATCAACCATGTTTTAAATAAAAACTTTTTATCATAAAGTTTTATTTTTTGAAATGCCTTTGAAAATGTTTGAATCGTAATTTCCTCAGAAATGTACTCATTTGAAGTTTTTTTCAGTATGTAATTGTAAACATAATCCCAGTTTTCATTCAACAACTTATTAAAAGGAGTTTTTTTTTCATCAAAATTTGAACTCATTTATATCAATTCAAATTAAAATTGGATTTCTTGCAATCATTTTCCTCTGGAAGTTTTCCGCACAAACTACAGGGCTTACCCTCTTTATTTAAAAATGGATTATTTGAAGCACATGTTCCTGAAAACTTACCGTCTTTTTTAAAAATTATTTTGATTGAAATTCCTGCGAAAGCAATAGTTAATAGAATAATTGATATAAAAAATAGTTCCATGTATTAAATGATGTTAACCTCTTCCTCAAGCAAGATATCAAATTTTTCTAAAACCTTAGATTTTATTTTTTGTGAAAATGAATATATTTCTCTGCCAGTTGCATTACCAAGGTTTGTGATTACCAATGCTTGATTCTTATACACACTAACATTTTTTTCTTTGATATTTTTAAAACCACAATTTTCAATGAGCCATGCTGCTGATAATTTATATTTTATCCCATTTTCTTTGTAAAAAACTATGTCTGAAAACCTTTCCTTAAGTTTTGTCAATGTATCCTGAGATACAATTGGGTTTTTGAAAAAACTACCTGAATTACCTATTATTGATGGGTCCGGTAATTTATCTTTTCTAATATTACTTACTATTTCTGCAATATCTTTAATTGTAGGATCCTTTACATTTTTACTTTTTATGACATCATTTAAGCTTTTATAAGATTTATTAATCTTATGATTATTTTTTGATAATTGGAGAACAACCTCTGTTATAATGAACTTATTTTTTAACGATTTTTTAAAAATTGAGGATCGATAAGAAAATTGACAATCATTTATTTTGAACTCCTTTTTTTCTAATGTTTCAATAAAATAACCTGAACAAGAAAGAAAAACATTTTTAATTTCTACTCCGTAAGCACCAATGTTTTGAATTGGAGCACCGCCTACATATCCAGGAATTGATATCAAATTTTCAACTCCACCAAGGTTTTTTGATATTGCCCATTTTACAAAATCGTCCCATATTTCCCCAGCTCCAATTGAAACGCTAACATGATTATTATTTTCTGAAATAATTTTTATTCCCTTAATTTTTACATTAATTATAGGGGTTTGGACATTATTAGTAAACAAAATATTTGAACCCCCACCAAGAATAAAAACCTTTCTATCTTTCAATGAGTTCAGTGTTTTTAAGACCTCATCTTCAGAATAAACTTCATATAATTCTTTGGAAATCACATCAACCCCGAAGGAATTATATGATTTTAAAGAAATATTTATTTTCAAAAATTATGATTAAAATTGGAGATTTACTAATTCATTTGTCCATCATCTTCCTCTTCTTCTTCCTCTAAAACTTCACCCATAATTCTTAAAATCACGGTAGAGGTTTTTGCATTTGAATTTACAGTCACAGCTTTTCGAAAAATTCCAACTCTCTTGGTATCGTAATCAACTTCAATTTGACCTTCACCACCTGGTTCTATTGGTTTTTCAGGTTTTTTTGGAATCGTACATCCACATGATGATGAAATCCTTGTAAAAATCAGCGGCGCATCACCAATATTTTTAAATTTGAAGACTTTTGTTCCATCAGATTCATAATCAATTTGTCCATAATCAATAGAATTGGTTTCAAATTTAATTTCAGCTTGTTTTTCCTGTGCTAAATTTAAAACTGAAAAGAAGCAAAAAATTAATGTTGTTAATTTAAGTGTGATTTTCATATAATCTGAATTTATACAAATTTAACTCTTTTACAAAAAAATAACTATACTTTTAATAATTCTCTGTAGTTAGTTACTTTTGCTTAAAATATTTAAATGGGAATTGAAAAAATTTATAATCCATTATTAATTGAAAATAAATGGTTAGTAAAATGGGAAAAAGAAGATTTTTTTAAATCTGATCCAAATGATGATACACCCTATACAATTCTCATTCCTCCACCTAATGTTACTGGTATTTTGCATATGGGTCACATGTTGAATAATTCAATTCAAGATATTTTAATTAGAAAAGCTAGATTAAGTGGATACAATGCATGCTGGGTTCCTGGAACAGACCATGCTTCTATAGCGACCGAGGCTAAAGTAGTTAATAAGCTCAAAGAAATGGGCATAAAAAAACATGAATTAAGTAGGGATGAGTTTATACAGCATGCTTGGGATTGGACGAATAAACATGGAGGAATCATTTTAAACCAGCTCAAAAAAATAGGTTGTTCCTGTGATTGGTCAAAAACAAAGTTTACCCTAGATCCGGATATGTATGAATCTGTTCAGAATATGTTTATTAAACTTTATGATGATGGTTATTTATACAGAGATAAAAAAATTGTTAATTGGGATCCTGAGGCAAAAACTACCCTATCAAATGAAGAAGTTGTTTATAAAGAAAAAACAGCAAAACTTTTTTACTTAAAATACAAACTAGAAAGTTCAGAAGAATTTTTATTGGTTGCTACAACTAGGCCTGAAACAATTTTTGGTGACACTGCTGTTGCAGTAAATCCAAATGACAAGAGATACAGAAAACTCATTGGTAAAAAATTAATCGTTCCATTAGTTAATAGAGCTGTTCCAATTGTGGGTGACAAAAGTGTTGATTTAGAATTTGGAACAGGTTGTCTTAAAGTAACTCCTGCTCACAGTGAGAAAGATTTTGAAATAGGCTTAAGGAACAATTTGGATATAATAGATGTTTTTAATGATGATGCTTCTCTAAATGGATACGGAATGCATTATAAATCATTAGATAGATTTTCTGTAAGAAAAAAAATAATCAATGAGCTTGATGAAAAAGGATTATTGGATAGGGCAGAGGATTATTCTCACAATATTGCTTTATCTGAGAGGACTAGTTGTGTAGTTGAACCAAAACTTTCTACTCAATGGTTTGTAAAGATGAAAAAATTATCCAAGCCAGCTTTAGAGCTGGTTTTAAATGGAGATATTCAATTTTATCCAAAGAAATATGTAAAAACTTATAAAAATTGGCTTGAAAATATTAGAGATTGGAATATTTCTCGTCAATTATATTGGGGGCACCGAATCCCAGTATTCTATTTAAAAGAAGACAAATCAAAATATGTTGTTTGCTTGTCAGAGTCTGAGGCCATAAAGCTTTTTGAGGAAAAATATAATATCAAGAATTTAGTTACTGGTGAAATTGTGCAAGATGAAGATGTTTTAGATACATGGTTTTCATCGTGGTTATGGCCAATTAGTGTTTTTGACGGAATAAGAAACCCTAACAACTCTGAAATAAATTATTACTACCCAACTTCTGACCTCGTCACAGGACCAGATATTATATTTTTTTGGGTAGCCAGAATGATTATTTCTGGAAATTATTTACGTCAAGAAATACCTTTCAGGAACGTTTACTTTACTGGCTTAGTTAGAGATAAAAAAGGTAGAAAAATGTCAAAACAGTTAGGCAATTCACCTGATCCAGAAATTCTTATAAAAAAATATGGTGCTGATGGAGTTAGAGTTGGTTTGTTGTTTTGCGCTCCTGCAGGAAATGATTTACTATTTGACGAAACTTTATGTAATCAAGGAAAAAATTTTTCCAATAAAATTTGGAATGCCTTCAGGCTAATTGAAAGTTTGAAAATTGATGATAGTCAGCAAAGTAAATCTCACAATGAATTTGCCATAGAATGGTTTAATGAAAATTTGAATAAGAAAGTCCTTTCAATTAATGAATCATTTAAAAATTTTAAAATATCAGAGGCTTTAATGATAATCTACAAACTTTTTTGGGATGACTTTTGTTCAATTTATTTAGAAATTATAAAGCCAGAATTTGGAAAAGGAGTTTCGAAAAAAATTAAACACTCAACCCTTGCTTTTCTTGAAAAATTATTGACTTTATTACACCCATTTATGCCTTTCATAAGTTCAGAAATTACGGACCAAATAGTCTCTAACAAAAATTTCAATATTAAAAAATCAAATTGGCCAGAATCAATAAAATTCGATTCAGAAATCATAGAAAATGTTAATTATTCAATCGAAATTGTTTCAAAAATAAGACACTTTAAAAAAGAAAATTCTCTTTCTTTCAAAGATGTTTTTAAAATTTATTTTGAGAATGATTTGATAGATAATCAGATTGGGATTGTTAAGAAACTGACTAATTGTGATTTAATTAAAAAACAACTAAAAGGTAAAGGTTCAGATACTTCTTTTATTGTTGGTAAGTTTGGTTATGTCGTTGATCAAAAGAATAAAATTTTTAATGAAATAGATTTTGATAAATTGAAAGAAGAATTAAATTATAATTTAGGCTTTAAAAATATTTTGGAAAAAAAGTTATCAAATAAAAATTTCGTTTCAAATGCTCCTAAGGAGGTTATTCAAAAAGAAAGAAAAAAACTCGAGGATGTAAAATCGAAAATCAAAATTTTAGATGAAGGAATTAAAAAACAAAGTAATTAAGACTCCACGATAACATCCTCACCACCTCTTAAGTACTGGTTTAATTTTACGCTAATTTTCTTATCAACTGGTATAAAAACATCTACCCTTGACCCAAACTTAATAAATCCAGCGTCGGCCCCTTGAACTACCTTTTGACCAACCTCAGCATAGTTTACTATTCTTCTTGCAAGTGCACCAGCAATTTGTCTATATAAAATTTCACCAAAAATTTTATTTTCAACAACTATTGTTGTTCTTTCATTCTTTTCAGATGATTTTGGATGCCATGCAACAAGGTATTCACCGGGGTGATATTTACTGTAGTTAATCACTCCACCAATTGGATATCTTGTAACATGAACATCAAGTGGAGACATAAAAATAGAAATTATAATTCTTTCATCTTTGAAATATTCTTTTTCATATACCTTTTGAATATTTACCACTTTACCATCAACAGGTGAGATTATATGATTTTGATTCAGTTTTGTTTTTCTCTTCGGGTTTCTAAAAAACTGTAAAATAAGTATTAGGATGGATAGAGATAGTAGTTGTAAAAATATTTTTAAAAAACCGTCATCTAAAAAATATTCTAACAATAATATATCTCCAATTACAGCAGTTAAAAAAATTACAATTATTGTATGACCTTCTTTATGAAACATTTTCAAAAATTATTATGATCAATAAAAAAAATGGAAATGAAAATATTATGCTATCTAATCGATCGAATAATCCACCATGACCCTTGATCCAATTTCCAAAATCCTTTACTTTTAATTGTCTTTTTATTTTTGATTGAATTAAATCTCCCATAATTGCAAAAAAACACATCATTAAAGATGAGACTATTGCTAACAAACTATCAATTTGAAAGAATTGACCCAAATAAAATCCAAAAATAAGTGTAAAAATAATTGATCCATAAACACCCTCAATTGTTTTTTTTGGTGAAACAGACTCATATAATTTCTTTTTACCGAATTTTAGCCCAATAAAATATCCTGCGGAATCTATTCCCCATATTAATACTAAGTAGGCAATCATATACATCTGAAATTTTTTGAAATCAATATTAAGAGAAGTTGAAGAAACTAATAAAATAAGAGGTAAGGTTAATAAAAATATTGGCCAAGCCTTACTGGTAAAATAGCCGTAAAATTTTCTTTTGGAAATAAGAAATAATAAAAGAAAAGGATAAAAAATTAAATAAAGGATTATGATGTAGTAAATAACATTACCTAGAGGCAGTAACCCCAATGCAGTAACCATGAGTATTGGAAAAAATTCAGTGCTCATAAATGGAGTGTGATCTTGATTCCATCTTTTTAGAAAATCTAAGTGTTCAGGATCTTTTCTCAAAACTTTTCCGTATTCAGCTAAAACTATTATTGCAGATAAATACATAACAATCATAAAACTGATCGGATGAATTAAAGCAGATAACATAATAAGAACATAAAAAATGGATGATATAGATCTTAATTTTAAATCTTTCATTATAAATTCTCTAAAAGAATTAGATATAGATTTTTTGCACTGCTTCCGTACGTTAGAAAGTTTAAATCATTATCCTCCCCTCTTTTGAAGTTTTTGATTGAAGTAATATTGGATGGTAAGTTATTAGAATATTTATGCCTTATCCCCTCTAGACCTTTACTTACAGTTTGAGACAGTTGACTTGTTTTAGCAAGTACAATTATATTATTAGGTAAATCTTTGATTTTATGTGATTCTACTTGATTTGCACTAACTAAAATACTGCCGTCCTTTGCAACAAGAAATTCACAATCAGTAATGAATATTACTGAATTTAGGTTTGCTTTGTTTGTTTCATATTTGAAATCTAAAACATACTGATTAATAATATTTTCATTAAAGCACAATATGCTCGAGCTTGACCAGCTATTCTCTTCAATTATCTTTGAAAAGAATTCAGTTGACTCATCTAGATTAGAGGCATAAAGAAATTTACCCCCATTATTACTAAAATTTACCGTAAACTTATTTTCAACAATTTCATCTTTTTTTGGGAGATACTTATATTCTTCCTCTTTGCTGTCATCATTTTTTGATGGTTTTTTATTGAAAAGAGATGAAAAGAAATTTTTCAAAAAAATGATTTATCATAAAGATAAATTTATAGAACCAAAAAATCAATAAAAAGATATGAGTTTATTTTTTAACTGGAATTTCCTTAAAAGGTCTTTCGCCAAATATCCTGATTAAATCTTCCTTAAAAATCACTTCTTTCTCCAGCAAGTAATCGGCAAGGTGAATTAGTTTCTTTTTATGCTTTTTTAATAGAGCAAGAGCTCTTTTAAATTGAGACTCGATAATATTAGAAATTTCTTTGTCAATAACCTGTGCAGTTGTATCGCTGTAAGGCTTTGTAAATCCATATTCATTTTGACCACTTGAATCATAATATGTTAGGTTACCGATTTTATCATTTAATCCATATACAGTAACCATTGACCTGGCTTGTTTTGTTACTTTTTCAAGGTCACTTAGTGCGCCTGTTGAAATCTTATTAAATATAATTTTTTCAGCGGCTCTACCACCAAGCGCAGCACACATTTCGTCAAGAATTTGCTCAGTTCTAACAATTTGTCTTTCTTCTGGAAGGTACCATGCAGCACCTAATGATCTTCCTCTTGGTACAATGGTTACTTTTACTAATGGAGCAGCGTGTTCAAGCATCCAGCTGACTGTTGCATGACCTGCTTCGTGGTAGGCAATTGTTTCTTTTTCTTTGGGGGATATAATTTTATTTTTCTTTTCTAATCCACCCACAATTCTATCAACTGCATCTAGAAAATCTTGTCTACCAACAGATTTTTTTGACTTTCTGGCAGCTATTAGTGCAGCCTCATTACAAACATTTGCAATATCTGCTCCAGAGAAACCAGGGGTTTGTTTCGCTAAAAAATCGACATCTAAGTCACGAGCCATTTTTAATGGTTTAAGATGAACATCAAATATTTCTTTTCTTTCTCTAACGTCAGGAAGGTCAACATAAATTTGTCTGTCAAATCTTCCAGCTCTCATCAATGCCTTGTCTAAGACATCAGCCCTGTTGGTAGCTGCCATCACAATTACATTGGTATTTGTACCAAATCCATCCATCTCCGTTAATAGTTGATTCAGTGTATTTTCTCGTTCGTCATTAGAGCCAGTTATATTATTTTTACCTCTAGCACGTCCGATTGCATCTATTTCATCAATAAAAATTATTGCCGGTGATTTGTCTTTAGCTTGTTTGAAAAGATCTCTAACTCTAGAGGCACCAACCCCAACAAACATCTCTACAAAATCAGAACCTGAAAGTGAGAAGAAGGGAACTTTAGCTTCTCCGGCAACAGCTTTAGCTAAAAGAGTTTTACCGGTACCAGGCAAGCCTACTAATAGTGCTCCCTTGGGTATTTTACCACCTAACTTGGTATATTTTGTTGGGTTTTTTAGAAAATCAACTATTTCTTTGACTTCTTCTTTTGCTCCTTCAAGACCCGCTACATCTTTAAAACTAACTTTAACATCGCTTTTTTCATCAAATAGTTTTGCTTTGGATTTTCCTATACTAAAAATTTGAGAACCGGCTCCACCGGCTCCACCGCCTGCCATCCTTCGCATAAAATATATCCATAAGCCTATCAAAATTATAAGTGGTAATAATCCTAACAAGACATCTAACCATTTGTTTTCAACAGTTCTAAATTCGTAACCAATAACCAATCCGCTATTTTGAGCATTTTCGAGTTTACGTTGGAAAAGTTCAAGATCTCCAACCTCACAGGTGTAATGGGGACCTAAGCTGTTTTTTTGACCAAGGAAATTTGACTTTGAAACTTCTCTGTGAACATCGCTTACAAGCGCACCTTCAGACAAAGTAATTTCAGCGAGTGTTTTATTAATGATTATTACATTTGATATATCTCCGGAGTTGAGATATTTTTCGAAAGTTGTAATGTTAATTTTTTTAACTGAGCTAAAATTATTTGAATTTCCGAAGTATGAAAATATTATGAATATTGAAATTATGAGTCCATAAATCCAATAGTTTGAGTTATTTTGATTGCTAAATTTATTTTTTTTCTTATCCATTTACTTAATATTAATTAACTCTGCATCAGCCCAAAGTTTTTCTAATTCATAGGTTTCTCTAAATTCTTTCTTAAAAATATGAACAATAACATCAATATAGTCCATCAATACCCAATTTTTATTTTCAAGTCCTTCAATATTCAATGGTTTTTCTTTTAATTCTTTACTAACTGTTTTTTTAATTGAATTTGATATTGCATTTACCTGAATGTTTGATTGACAATCACAGATTACGAAAAACTTAAAATCAACATTCTCAAGTTTTGTAAAATCTATAATATTAATATTCTCACCTTTGACATTTTCGATTCCTCTGATGATATTTTTTACTGTTTTATTTTTAATTTGCATTTAAATATTGCAGGATGAAATTAATCAAACTTAATGCCATCGATTCAACAAATGAATACATAAAATTAAACAAATCTTTGTTTAGCCAAAATTCATTAGTAGTTTATTCTTTTAATCAGACCAACGGTAAAGGGCAAAGAGGAAAAATTTGGTCCAGTCAGCCCTATAAAAATATCTGTATTTCATTCTACAATAAAATTGAAAAAACATCTCATGAAATATTATTTAAAACAAATTTATTTACATCATTGACTGTTTTAGAAATTTTAAAACTTTATGACATTCCCAAATTAAAAATTAAATGGCCTAACGACATTATGTCAGGAAATAAAAAAATTGCAGGTATTTTAATTGAAAATAGTTTTTTTAGAAATAAAATTGTTGACTCAATAATTGGTATTGGTTTAAATGTAAATCAAATAGATTTTGATTTAATCACATGTGCAACGTCGATGAAAATATTAAAAAATGAGAGTTTCGACCTAAATAAATTATTCAAAGAATTTGTAAAAAAGTTTTCTTTAGCAGAACACCAAATAAAAAATCTTTCCAAAGATGAATTAGTTAAAAAATTTACTTTTCATTTATTTGGTTTAAGAAAAAAACAAAAATTTCAGATTGGTAATAAAGTAGTTGAGGGTTCGATTCTTGGAATTAGTGATGATTATAGATTAAAAGTCCAGATAGATAAACAAATTAAATATTTTGATAATGGTCAAATCAAATTAATTACTCAACTCTAAACCTTCTATATTCCCTGTAATGTTATTAAGAAAATTTTCAAGTGGTTTTTTTGCCATCATTTCAATCATTGTAGAAAAATTACCATTAAAAATTATTTGACATTTTGTCGTAGTCATATTAATTTCAGATAAATTAATGAGTATTTCAAAATCAAAATTAGCAGACCTAGATTTTAATGAAAATGAATCACGTGTTGTTCTTTTATGAACTAAGGATATATTAGGAAAACTTCCAATCTTTATTCTAAATGTATTTTCATTTAAAACCTCAAAACTAGCAACATCCTCCGCAAAAATTTTTTCAAAATTTTTTATTTCATTGAAGAAGTTTATTAAAGAACTAATGTTATTTTCTAAAACTTCTATTTCTCTTATAATTTTCATCTATTATATCCAATTTTCGGGATCATCTCTCCATTTAAGGATATGCTTAATTTCATCAGAATTAAAGAACTTTTCTTCCTCAGCATAATTTATTAAGTGAGTAAATGATGAAAGCGAAAAATGATTAATATTATTTTCTAAAAATTTTTTTTTTGATAAATCAAAATCATAATTAAAAATACTTACCATTCCCAAAAGTTCAAGTCCCTCATTTTTTAATGAGTTACAAGCTTTCAAACTACTCCCGCCTGTACTAATTAAATCTTCAATTACAACAACTTTAGCTCCATCGTTAAAATATCCTTCTATACTATTTTTTCTGCCATGAACCTTTGGGTTTGCTCTAACATATACAAAAGGTTTATTAAGCTCCTCAGCAACCAACATACCAACTCCAATTGCACCTGTGGCAACTCCAGCAATCAATTCAGTTTCAGGGTATTTAATTGAAATTATAGCAGAAAGCTTTTTAAAGATGTATTTGCGAATCTCAGGGTAGGACAATATTATTCTATTATCACAGTAAATTGGAGATTTCCAGCCCGAAGCCCAGGTAAAAGGATTTTTGTGATTAAATTTTATTGCATTAATTTGTAGTAGAAGTTCAGAAGTTTTTTTTGCAATGTCTTCATCTAAAATCACTTAACAAATGTATAAAGTTTTTATTAATAAGCTTTCAATTATTTTAACTTCAAAAAATAAATCTTTGATTCAGGAAAATTCGTTTTTACTTTCAAGTATTACTCTAAATGAGATTTTAAAAAAAGTAAGAAAACATAAAAAAATTTTTTTATATCACCCCAAAAAATCTGAATTATTAAAAGTCTTTAAATCCAAGATAAAAGTAATTTTTGCATCGGGTGGAATTGTAAAGAATGATAACAATGAAATCTTATTCATACACAGACGAGGGAAATGGGATTTACCTAAAGGTAAAGCAGAAAATGGTGAATCAATCAGAGAGACTGCAGTTCGAGAAGTTATTGAAGAAACAGGAATAGAGAAGCTTAAAATTGATAAATATTTTTCTAATACCTTTCATATTGTTAGAAATAATAAAAAGTATTTTTTGAAGGAAACATCTTGGTTTTTAATGTCATCAAATTTTAAGGGTAAATTAAAACCTCAGCTTAACGAAGGAATAAAATCTGTAAAATGGAAAACGTTTGATGATGCAAAGAAAATAAAGAAAAAAACCTTTAGTAATA
>CACLQX010000002.1 GCA_902609185.1 uncultured Bacteroidota bacterium
ATATGGATGTTATGGGACAAGAGTCTTTCGAGCTAAATGCTGTAGGTGTTGATAAATTTAAACTAGAAGAAGCTGGTGTTGAGTTAAAATTTAATATTGAGGAAAATTCTCTAAGATTTAAACAAGGTCCTTTTGAAAGGGACTTGAAGAAATTGAAGTAACCTACTGCTCAATAGAGCTTGGTATTATCTCCACAAATTCACCTTCTTGAACTTTAATAGTAAATTCAATCGGATTGCAACAAACTTCACAATCCTCAATAAATCTTTGAAACTCAATTGATGGATCAACCATCTTTAACTGATTTTCCCAGCAATGAGGACAAGTAAAGTTTGATTCTAACATTAGAAAAAATGGGTGGAAGACCGGGCTCGAACCGGCGACCTCCTGAACCACAATCAGGCGCTCTAACCAACTGAGCTACAACCACCATAAATTTGGATCCCAAATATAATTATATAAAGAAAAAGAAAAAAATTATAAGAGATCATTTAAGCTCTTAACGCCAACAAGCTTATTAGATATAAAACCCTCGGCGTGCTCAACACCAATAAGTCTTCCAAAATCTGCAGATCTTGCTGTGATGGAATCAAGAAACTTTTTTGAACTAATCACGGTTTCAGGCTCTTTACTATCTGGATTGTAAAATTGTGAATCATAACTTGAGACTGCCTCCATCTTGTTTACAATGTGTTGCGAAATATCAACTACGAATGTAGGCTCTAGATTCTTCCATTGAATATAATGATAGATATTTTTAGGTCTCCATGGTTTTTGATTATTGTTATCTAATTTTGTTTTAATCTTTACCAAACCACTTAAAAAAGAGGAGGAAACAACTAATTTTGAAGCTTCAGCATGATCTATGTGTCTATCATCAGGGGCATTACAAATAATTATCTCTGGTTGATATTTTCGAATGTGTCTAATGATTTCAATTTGACTTTTTTCATCATTTTTAATAAAACCATCTTTCATACCAAGGTTAAGTCTGAAATCAACACCTAGAATTTTGGATGCTTTATTACTTTCTTGTTTTCTTTTATCAACTGATCCTCTTGTTCCAAGTTCACCGGCAGTAAGATCTATGAGTCCTACTTTTTTTCCTCTGTGAACTTGATTCAGTATGGTTCCTCCACATCCAAGCTCAATATCATCAGGGTGAGCACCTATGGCCAGGATATCTATTTTGGTGATCATTAGCTTTTGATCCAATCAATGATTGATTGATCATCTGGCTGTGTTCTTGGGGAAATTGATTTAACAACAAAACCCCTTTCATCAACTAAAAATTTTTGAAAATTCCAACTAACTGATGAGTCTAGTTTACCATTTTGACTTTTTTTAGTTAGAAATTGGTAAACGGGATGCATTGATGACCCTTTGACGGAGACCTTACTCATCATGGGAAATGATACTCCATAATTTTCTTTACAAAATTCAGCTATTTGTTCGTCAGATCCAGGCTCTTGCCATAGGAAGTTGTTTGATGGAAATCCTATGATAACAAAATTTTCATCTTTAAAATCTTTATAAAGTTTTTCTAAAGCTTTATATTGAGGTGTTAAACCGCATTTTGATGCAGTATTCACAACCATAACTTTTTTACCTTTTATTTTATTAAAATCAAAATTCTTTCCATAAATATCAGTAACGGAAAACTCATGGATTGATTTTATCATTTTAGTATCATTTTGAGACAATATAGTATTAAAAAAAAGAATCATGGTAAGAGGAATTATTTTATACATAACTAATATTTAAATGATTTCAGCAGTTAGAGTTGCTTCTATCATCTTCTTTACTCTAGGCTTAAGGTCAAAAAGCGTACCAGACTTAACTGAACACTTACCTTTGTAATGAACTATTAATGCACATTGCTCTGCTTGCGTAGCTGTGTGATCACAAACTTTAATTAATACATCTATAACATGATCAAAAGTATTTACGTCATCGTTATATAATATGATTTCATGAAAATCACCTTTAGACAAACTTTGGTTTTGATCTTTTTTTGTTTTCTCTTTGACACTCATTACCAAATAGTTATGAGCTAATTTACGATTTTAAAACAACTATATAGAATCAATTATTTTAATAAAGGTTTCAGAATTCAATGAAGCACCACCAACCAACCCACCATCAACGTCAGAACAATTAAAAATATTCCTAGAATTATCAGGCTTCAGACTTCCACCATATATAATTGGAATTAGATCAGATGATTCTTTTCCATATCGAAAGTTTAATAGCTTTCTAATGTGGCAATGAATTTCTTGCACTTGATCTGAGTTTGCATTAACACCAGTTCCAATCGCCCAAACTGGCTCATATGCAATGATTAATTTCTCCAAATTAACATTATCGATATCAAACAAAGTATTTTCTAATTGATTTTCAATAACATCATTTTGCATTCCTTTTTCTCTCATATCTAATTTTTCTCCAATACAGAAAAAAACTTCCATATCGTTTTTAAAACAATTTTCTAATTTCATCTTGAGGGTTTTGTCATCTTCACCAAATAACATTCGTCTTTCTGAATGACCAATAATAACACTTTTAATATTGATACTTTTTAACATGTCAACTGAGACCTCGCCTGTAAAAGCTCCATTACTTTTGCTTGAAACATTTTGTGCAAGAACTTTAATTTGAGATGAACTAGAAACAACAGAGACTTCATTCAAAAAAGGAAATGCTGGTGCAACGTATACATCACAGTTAAATGAATTATTTTTTTGAATAATTTCTTGAACTAGTGCTGTAGAATCTTTCAAGCCTTTATTCATTTTCCAATTACCTGCGACAACTTTTCTTCTCATTTTATTTAATTCTTGGATCTAAATATTTATAAATTTCATCTACAAATATATTAATCAAAATGAAAGAAAGACTTATTACCGTTACAGCACCAATTATTACAGGAACATCAAGGTTATTTAAAGAATTGACAATTTCTCTTCCCAAACCATTCCATCCAAAAATATACTCAACAAATACAGAGCCCGCTAACAAGCTAGCAAACCATCCAGAAAGAGCAGTAATAACAGGGTTAAGAGAGTTTTTAATACAATGGTTTACAACAACTTTATATTTAGACAATCCTTTTGAATATGCTGTCAAAATATAATTCTGATTTAGTGTTTGTATCATAGAGTTTCTCATTAACATACTTATTATTGAAATTGGTCTAATACCAAGCACAAGTGAAGGTAATATTAGGTTTTTAAGTTTTAATTCATAATATTCACCTGAATCACTTAATTCATATAAACTTCCAGTCATATTTAAATTAGTTATATCGCTTAAAACGTAGCCAAATATCCAAGCAAAAATTATTGCACTTAAGAAAGAAGGAACACTTATACCAATAGTACTAAAAAACTGTATCATATTATCTGCAAAAGAGTCTTTAAACAATGCGCAATAAATACCAAATAATAATCCAAAAATTGTTGCAAAAATTATTGATGATAGTGCTAAAATTGCAGTGTTGGGAAATGTATTAGCAATAATACTTGAAACTTTCTCTCCACTGCGCTGATACGACTCTCTGAAATATGGAAATTTTAAAACCAAAGCAAAATTATCACCTTTCAGAATATTAATGTAAGAATATTTATCTCTTGATAAGAAGTTAATATCAGATCTATCTGTTGAATGAATTGATATGGGAGATATATCATTTAAATAAAAAAAATATTGATGCAATACAGGTTTATCAAAACCATATTTTGAGTTTATAATATTTCTCTGCTGTTCATCCTCGTTTTGTCCCATCATCATTCTTGCTGGATCGCCTGGTAGGACTTGAAAAAGAAAAAAAATTACTGTTATAACACCTAAAAGAGTAAAAAAAATATTTAAAATTTTCATTTAAAGTATTTTAAATGAATTAAAGCAAAAACGGAATAATTAATTATGTCATGATAATTTGCATCAATTCCCTCACTAATTAAGGTCTTTCCTTCATTGTCTTCAATTTGTTTGATTCTGAATATTTTTTGTATAATAAGATCTGTTAGAGAAGTGACTCTCATCTCTTTCCAAGCCTCACCGTAGTCATGGTTTTTTTTTGATAATAGGTGTTTAACTAATTTATTTTGTTTGTCATACTCTAGTAATGCTGTATCTAAATCGAAATCAGGTTCATCAGAAATGCCTTTATCTATCTGTATCAAACACATAATTGAATAATTTATCAAACCAACAAACTCTACCTCCTGTCCTTCATCAATTTTTGATGTTTTATTAATTTGAATACCCCTAATTCTTTGAGCCTTTATATAGATTTGGTCTGTGAGTGATGATAACCTTAAAATTCTCCACGCTGAACCATAATCATGCATCTTTGAAATGAAGATATTTTTACATTTTTCTATTATGTTATCAAAGTGAGTAAGTGTGTTTGACAATGAAGCTAATTTTTACGTAAATTTCGAAAAAATAATCTAATTATACATTCTGATTTGGAGATTAATATTAAAGGAAACTTGATTGATTTAAATAAGCCTAAAATAATGGGTATTTTAAATGTAACTCCAGATTCATTTTTTGATGGAGGATTGTATGATACAGAAAAAAAAGTTGATATTCAGGTTATGAAGATGATTGAAGAAGGAATGGATATTCTTGATGTTGGTGGTTACAGTTCAAGACCGGGTGCCAAAGAAATAAGTATCAATGAGGAAATAGATAGGGTTATCCCAGTTGTTAAATTTATAAGAAAAGCATATCCTGAGTTGATATTATCTGTTGATACATTCAGATCGGAGGTAGCCAAAAACTGTTTAGATCTTGGTGTCGATATAATAAATGATATAAGTGCAGGTTGTATTGATAAAAATATTTTAGATGTTGTTGCAGAATACAATTGTCCTTACATAATGATGCATATGAAAGGAACTCCTCAAACGATGCAGATTAATCCAGAATATGAGAACTTGATAAAAGAACTTTTAATTTATTTTGCAAAAAGAATTTATTCAGCTAGAGAGAAAGGGATTATTGACATAATTGTTGACCCAGGGTTTGGTTTTGGAAAAACTTTAGATCATAATTATACAATTATGAAAAAAATTGAAAATTTTAAGCTTTTAGATCTACCAATATTAGTTGGAATATCTAGAAAATCTTTTATTACAAAACAACTAGATATTGATAAAAAAGATTCCCTTAACGGGACAACTGCTCTAAATATGTATTTTTTAGAAAAAAATGTAAATATATTAAGGGTCCACGATGTTAAAGAAGCTAAAGAGTGTATTATGCTTCATGAAAAAATAAAATCTTCATGAATTTGGTTAATTTTAGATAATCTTGGAAATAATTGATTTAATAAAATCCACAATCTTACCAATAATTGATATAATATTGGTTGTAGTAATGTTGTATTATGCTTACAAACTTGTTCGTGGTACAGCAGCAATTATTGTTTTCAGAGGATTTGTTATCATATACATAATTTGGTGGATCACAGATGTTTTGAATATGAATATTCTAAGTAGTATACTGGGTGGATTTATTGGAGTTGGTGTCTTTGCTGTAATTATTGTATTTCAACAAGAAATAAGAAAATTTTTGCTTCTTCTTGGCTCATCAAGAATTGCAAATAATAAATCTCTATGGAAAAAGTTTAGTTTGTTTTTTAAAATAAGTAAAGAACAGGCAAAACTCGATCTTGATGAATTTATCCTTGCCTGTATTAAGCTCAGAAAAACAAAAACAGGTGCTATTTTTGTTTTTGAAAGAAATAATAGTTTAGATTTTATTAAAGAAGATGGAGACAGAATTAATGCAGAGGTTTCACTTCCAATTATAGAAAGTATTTTTCATAAAAATAGTCCCCTTCATGATGGTGCTGTTATTATCGTTGGAAACCTGATTGTTTCATCAAGAGTTACACTTCCAGTATCAAAAAGTAAAGTTATCAATAAATCGTATGGGCTAAGACACAAAGCTGCAATTGGTATTTCTGAACAATCTGATGCGGTATGTATTGTAATTTCTGAGGAGAAAGGAAAAATATCATATATAAAAAATGGAGACTTTTATGACTTTAAAGATGATGAAAGTTTAAAAAATTTATTATCAGAAGATCTCAGCGAATAACTCCTTCTTTTCAAATTGACTTTCATACAATTTTTTGTAATAACCATTATTGTTAATTAGATCATTGTGAGAGCCAATCTCCATTATATTTCCACTTTTCATTACAACAATCTTATCTGCAGTAATTATAGTTGAAAGTCTATGAGCTATTATGATTGATGTTTTATTTTGAATAATCTTGTTTGTAGCAAACTGAATTAATTCCTCAGTTTTTGAATCAATTGATGAAGTGGCCTCGTCTAAAATTAATATGTTTGGCTTAGAAACATAAGCTCTAAGAAATGATATTATTTGTCTTTGTCCCTCAGAAAGCATAACTCCTCTTTCTTTTACATTATAATCAAGTCCACCAGGAAGTTTATTTATAAAATTCCAAACACCAATATTTTTTGCAGCTTTCACAACATCTTTTTTAGACAACTCTTCATTGAACAGCGTTATATTTTTTAGGATTGTATCAGCAAATAAAAAGATATCCTGATTAACCAAAGATATTGATGAACGTAAATCACTTAGTTTAAAATTCTTGATATTCTTATTGTTAATTTTTATTTCACCATCTTTTATATCATAAAGTCTCATAATTAATTTAATTATGGTTGATTTTCCAGATCCTGTAGCGCCAACAATTGCAATTTTTTCGCCTTTTTTTATGGTTAAGTTAATGTCATTTAGAACATTATTATTTTTCGTATATGAAAAATTTACATTTTCAAATTTTATATCTCCATTTAGATGGTCTGAATTGATATTACCATTATCATTGATATAATAATTAGAGTCCAAAATTTCAAAAACACGCTTAGCGGCTACCATTCCCATTTGAAGTGTATTAAACTTGTCAGCAATTTGTCTCAAAGGTCTAAATAGCATTTGGGAAAGTTGAATAAATAAAAATATTGTACCTAAAGTGACAAAATTATCTAGTTTTATAATATTACTTCCAGCGTACCAAACAATTAATCCAACACTTACAGATATTGAGATTTCAGCTATAGGAAAAAAAATAGAGTTGTACCAAACAGTTTTAAGCCATGCCTTTTTATGACGTTCATTGATTTTTTTAAAGTTTTTACTTTCAATTTTTTGTCGATTAAAAATTTGAATTTCTTTTATACCGGAAAGTCTTTCCTGTACGAAAGAATTTAAATTAGCAATCTCACTTCTAACTTCATTGAAAGCAACTTTCATCGCTCTTTGAAAAAGCCTTGTCGCAATCATAACAAAGGGCAAAATAACCAGAATTATTAATGAAAGCTCAATACTAAGAACAAGCATAACAGCAAGCACAGAAAACATCAAAATCAAATCAGCAAAAATCATAAATAATCCCTGGCTAAAAATACTTGCAATTGTTTCCATATCACTAACTGTTCTTGTGACTAATCTTCCAACAGATGACTTATCATAATACGACATTTTAAACTTTATAATGGTCCTAAAAAGCTTGGTTCTTAAATCAAAAACAACCTTTTGACCAAGTAGGTTTGTAAAAAAAATAAAAAGAAATTGAAATATTACTTGAAAACACAAAATGGCAACCATTAAAACAATAACATTTATCAGCCCTAAATAATCTTTTGGTGTAATGTATTCATCAACTGCAATTTTTAAGAAATACTGATTTAATATTGAAAAAAAAGAAATAATTATTGCGGAAATAGAAACAAAAATAAAATTTAATTTATATGGTTTTGTAAAACTTAATAATCTATAAAATAGTTTTATGTTGAAGCTTTTTTTCATCTATTTAATTTTATCCCAATCATAAATAATATCACTCAAAAATAATCCTTTTGCTGGGGCTGAAAAACCAGCCGAGGATCTATTTTTTTTTAATATAATTTCTTCAAACTCTTTCAATGAAATCTTTTTCTTTCCAACCTCAATTAATGTGCCTACAATTGCTCTAACCATATTCCTTAAAAATCTATTTGCATTAATCTCAAAAACAATTGTTTCTTTTTCTTCAACAAATTGAGCATAATTTACTTTACAAATAAATGTTTTTACATCTGTTTTTGATTTTGAAAAAGATTCAAAATCCTCAAATTTTAAAAGAGTTTTTGCAGCTTTTTTCATTAGCTTCAAATCCAATTCATACTTACACAAAAAAGATTGATCAATTTTGAAAGGATCCTTGTGTTTTGTTATAAAATATTTATACGTTCTACTAGTTGCATTAAATCTTGCATGCGATTTTTCTTTTACTCTAAATAAATCAAGAATTGATATATCAATAGGTAAATAAAGATTAATTTTTCTTAAAAAATCTTTATTTTGAATAGAGTTTTCAGTATCAAAATGCGCATACATACTAGTAGCATGGACGCCTGAATCAGTTCTGCCAGCACCAACAATATTTATTTTTTCTCTTATTAGGTCTCCAATACATTTCTCAATGGTTTCTTGAACAGAAATCTGACCAGGCTGAATCTGCCAACCACAATATTTTTTTCCTAAAAAAGAAATTCTAATAAAATACCTCAACAATAATTTTTTTTGTAATATACACACAAGTATAAAATAATATTTGATTTGAAAAAAATTTTACTTATTTCTGATACACACAGTTATTTTGATGAAACCATTCTAAAATATGTGAAAGATTCTGATATTACGATTCATGCAGGAGATGTTGGAAGTGAAAAATTAATTAACACCATTAGAAAACATACTTTATTTATCGGTGTGTATGGAAATATTGATGATAATTTGATAAGATCGACTTTAAAAAAAAATGAAATAATTACTATTGAAAACCACAAATTTTTGATTACCCATATAGCAGGTAAATCTCCAAACTACAATAAAAAAGTAAAAAAATTAATAAGTGATGAAAAACCTAAAATACTTATTTATGGTCACTCACATCTACTTAAAGTTGAATTTGATAAAAAAAATCAATTGACAGCAATTAATCCAGGTGCTGCAGGAAAGCATGGATTTCATAAAAAAAGAACAATGATAAGGTTTAGAATAAGTAAAAGTGGCTTATCTGATATGGAAATAATTGAATTAGGTGAAAGAGGAAAATTATCTTAACCTGTCTGCAGAATTTATAAGTTCAATATCTTTCTTGATATATTTTTTAGCTAATGAACAAAAAATACACGCCGATAAAAGTCCAAAAATAAAAAATGATGGATAATCAAGATCAATGAAAAAAGCAATGTAAGACCCAAATATTACATATACAACAATAAATATTCTAATCATTTTAAGTTGTAAGTTTTTCTTTTTATGTAAAAAAATTGAAAATAACAGAAAAATTCCTGAGCCTGCTGCCCCTCCCCTATAAATTTCAATAAGATTATCTTGAAAGTCATAGTAATTTATAAATACCATTAAAACAAAATTAATGACTGATGAGATTAATAAATAAAGTGATTGGACTCTAAACATTATAATATTAAATTTAGATAATTTTAAGATAATTAAAAAAAGGTTGTATATTTGGTATGTTCTCAAGAACTACAAGAGAATTTTTACCACAACTTTTACCAACGTATGCTAGAACTTAAAGATTTAACGAAAAAAAAGATTTCAGAGATCATCGAAATTGCTAATAAACTCGGTATTGATTCATCTGGAAAAAAAAATGAAATAATTGAAAAAATTATTGATAATCATTTAGATAAAACAAAAAAAAAGGATAGTGAAAAAAAACAATCAATAAAAGTGGAAGAGAAAAGTCACAATAAAGATAACCGTAACAGATATAAAGAACCTGATTTTGAGTTTGAGGGGATAATCGAATCTGAGGGAGTATTAGATATTATGCAAGAGGGTTATGGATTTTTAAGATCTTCTGATTACAATTACTTAAGTTCACCTGATGATATTTATGTATCCCAATCACAAGTAAGACTTTTTGGACTAAAAACTGGTGATACCGTTCTTGGTCAAGTTAGACCACCTAAAGATGGAGAAAAATATTTTCCACTCATTAAGGTTAGTAAAATCAATGGTTTAGACCCTAAAGTAGTTAGAGACAGAGTCTCTTTTGAACATTTAACCCCTTTATTTCCTGAAGAAAAATTTAATCTTGCTGATAAATCAAGTAGCATTTCAACACGTGTCATGGATCTTTTTTGTCCAATTGGTAAGGGTCAGAGGGGTATGATTGTTTCACAACCAAAAACAGGTAAGACAATGCTTTTAAAAGATGTTGCAAATGCAATTGCGGCAAATCATCCAGAGGTTTATCAAATTATTCTTCTTATTGATGAAAGGCCTGAAGAAGTGACTGATATGCAAAGAAATGTTAAAGGTGAGGTTGTAGCTTCAACATTTGATGAACCGGCTGACAGACACGTTAGAGTTGCTAATATTGTTTTGTCAAAAGCCAAAAGATTAGTTGAATGTGGTCATGATGTTGTTATACTGCTCGATTCTATAACTAGACTAGCGAGAGCTTACAATACTGTTCAACCTGCATCTGGAAAAATATTAAGTGGTGGTGTTGATGCAAATGCTCTCCATAAACCAAAAAGATTTTTCGGGGCAGCAAGAAATATTGAAGGAGGAGGATCACTCTCAATTATTGCTACCGCACTCACTGAAACTGGATCCAAAATGGACGAAGTGATTTTTGAAGAATTTAAAGGAACTGGTAACATGGAGTTGCAACTCGATAGAAGAATTTCCAACAGAAGAATATTTCCTGCAATTGACCTTGTATCGTCTAGTACACGAAGGGATGACCTTTTATTAGATGAAAACACAATCCAGAGAATGTGGATTATGAGAAAATACCTTGCAGATATGAATCCAGTTGAAGCAATGGAATTTATAAGTGATAAGATCAAAAAAACATTAAACAATGAGGAATTCCTAATCTCTATGAATTCCTAACTACAGGTTGTTAACGTGTTTTGACATTTTAGATTTAAGATTTGCAGATTTATTTTTATGAATTATATTATTCTTAACTAATTTATCAAGCATTGATAAAACACTAGGAAGCATTTTTTTTGCATCTTTTTTTGAAGACTCTTTTAACTTCTTGATTGCGTTTCTAGCAGTTTTATGTTGAAGTTTATTTCTAAGCCTAGCGGTTTCTGTTTGTCTTATTCTCTTTATTGCTGATTTGTGATTTGCCATATTCTAATTAAAAGTAGCCCGTAGGGGAATCGAACCCCTCTTACCAGGATGAAAACCTGGCGTCCTAGCCGATAGACGAACGGGCCAAAATTTACCGTGCAAATTTATATAAAGATGATAAACATGCAAAAATTTATAACTTAAATTAATAGGCTTTTGCGAAATAAACTAATTGTTTGGATTTTCTACCGGATATTATACATATACCTTCATCAGTAAATGAATCATCAATACATCGTATTGTTGCTTTGGTTTCCTTTTTTATTTTTTGTTCTGATTCTTCAGAACCATCCCAGTGAGCTAAAATAAATCCACCTGATTTTATCATAGATTTAAAATCAGAATAATTACTTGCAACTTTTGTATTATTTTTTAGAAAAAGTTTAGATTTTTTCAATAAACTTTCCTGTATTTCTAACAACAGTTTACTAATGTTGTTTGAAGCTTCACAAATTGAAATTAAAGACTTTTTCATTTCATCTCTTCTAAATAATTCAATGGTTTTATTTTCAATATCTCTTAATCCAACACATAATCTTATGGGAACACCCTTAACTTCATATTCATTAAATTTTTTACCAGGTGAAATATTATCTCTTTCATCAATTTTATAATCAATTGCTAAATCTTTAAGCTGATTTTTTAAATTATTTAAATAATTGTTTATTAAATCTAATTCATGAGAACTTTTGAAAACAGGAATAATAATCACTTGGTATGGTGATAACTTTGGAGGAAGGACAAGGCCATAATCGTCTCCATGAGACATGATTAATGCACCCATTAACCGAGTCGAAACACCCCAAGATGTTGCCCATACATAATCTAAATTACCCTCATCATTGGAAAATTTCACGTCGAATGCTTTTGCAAAATTTTGTCCTAAAAAATGAGATGTGCCTGCTTGCAATGCCTTTCCATCTTGCATTAAAGCTTCTATGCAATATGTTTCTTCAGCACCAGCAAATTTCTCGGATTCAGATTTAGTCCCAGTGATTACAGAAATAGACATAAAATCTTCCACAAAAGATTTATATAAGTTGTTTATTAATTTGGTTTCTTGAACGGCTTCTTTTTTGGTGGAGTGAGCAGTATGACCCTCCTGCCACAGAAACTCAGCGGTTCTTAAAAAAAGACGAGTTCTCATCTCCCATCGAACCACATTTGCCCACTGGTTAATTTTTATTGGAAGATCTCTGTATGACTGAATCCAGTTTTTATATGTATTCCATATTATTGCTTCACTTGTTGGTCTAACAATCAATTCTTCCTCTAGCTTAGATTCTTCGTCAACTATTAACTTACCTCTTTTTATAGGATCATTTTTTAGCCTGTAATGAGTAACAACTGCACATTCTTTAGCAAAACCTTCCGCGTTCTTTTCTTCAGCTTCAAACAGACTTTTAGGAACAAACAGAGGAAAATAAGCGTTTTCATGACCTGTATCCTTAAATCTAGTATCTAATTCATTTTGGATTTTTTCCCAAATGGCATATCCATATGGTTTTATAACCATGCATCCTCTTACTGCAGATATTTCTGCAAGTTCTGCCATTGACACAATTTCATTATACCATTTTGAATAATCTTCGCTTCTTTTGGTTAATTTTTTAGACATATTTTCGTGGCATAAAATTTGTTCTTATCTTTATGTAAAGATAATTCAAACCTACTCTTGAAAAATAAAAAATTACATATAAATTTTAAATATTTATCATCAATATTTATTTTAATAATTTTAACATCATGTGGATCATTTGACTCATCATCTTTAGTTTCCTCTGACGGGATTTATGCTGGAAATGAGTCTAGTAAAGAAACCCTAAAGCCTAAATCTGATTATTTCAAAAATTATTTTAGCGATGAGTCAAGTAAGTATGATCTCAATTTATTGGAAAGTGATTCATTAAATTTTGATTCTTATCTCATCAGCTCTGATGATATAGTTTACTCAGATAATAACCCAAGTTGGGGTGATATACCAACAAGTGTTGATTACGTTCTTGACTATAGAGGATACAATTACAGAAACCGTTTTTACAGTCCATATTTTTCCTATTATGACCCATTTTACAGATACAATTACCCTTTTGCTGTAAATCCCTATTCCTTCAGATATTCATATGGAGGCTGGTATCCTTACATGAGTTTCGGTTATTTTTCTCCATACTACTATTATGCATTTAATTCCCCATACTACAATCCTTACTGGAGATGGGGGCGTAGAGGTTGGTATGACAATCTGTACGGATACGACATTCACGACAATTATGGAAATAATACTAATGTTTCTTACAACCGTGGTAGAAGGGGCAGCTCATCCAACGTAGTTGTCTACTCCAACGGACGAAGTAGTACTGCCAATGATTCAGATATAGATAATGAGAGAGTTAGAAACTACAACAAAACAAGAGAAATTATAAACAATATAGGAGATTCTGGATCTAGTTCGAATTCAAGTGCAAGAACATATCTTGATCCTCGAACATCAAATATGAATGGGTCAAGAAACTTGAGAAATTATATCAATTCCGGAGTTTCATCAAATCAAGGTGTTAAAAATTCATCCGCCTCCCCGACTAAAAGATACTACAATGATCCACACTCGAACTCAAGTTCATCATGGGGATTGAGTGGAAGAAATGGTAATTCAAATCTATCTAGAAATGCGTCATCTCGGTCAAGTTCAAGTTCTAACTGGGTAAACCCATCATCATCTTCGAGAAGTTCAAGTTCTTCCTCAATGGGCGGAAGATCATACAATTACAGTTCATCCTCATCAGGCGGAGTTTCTACAAGTAGTGGGAGATCTTCATCAAGTTCGTCTAGATCTGGTGGGATTAGAGATTAAAAATGTTTTACAGAATTTTTTTGTTATTTTTTTGTGCGTTTATAAACTGTCAAAATATTGACGATGCAATTTCTTTGACATTTGAAAATGATAACGGAAACGCTAGATTTTCCGCAATGAGCGGAGCATTTGGATCACTTGGTGGGAATTTATCTGCAATTTCAATTAATCCTGCGTCAAGTAGTGTTTTCGAGTTATCAAGAATGGGGTTTTCTCTGAATACTGACAGTAAGGATATTAAATCAAGTTTTTCAAACAATTCAAGTTCTATAAGCTCAAATTATTTTAATTTTCAAGGTGGTATTGTATATGTCTTCAAGAATTATGGTCAGGGTAATTTTAAAAAATTCTCTTTTGGTATAAATAATCAAAATACAAATGATTTCAATTTTGATCAACAAATCTCTGCTAGATCTAATATTTCTGTTGATCAATTCTTTGTTAACAATTCAATTGGTTATAATGCAAATGATGTTTCTGTAGGATCTAATGAAACTGTTAACGGGGTTTACAGATGGCTTGGACAAAACTATGGATACTCCTCTCAACAGGCTTTTTTAGGGTTTCAATCATATTTATTGGATTATGACAATCAAAACAACTTATTTTATTCAATTGCCAAATATAATGACGGTCTTGATATTAATAATTCTTATTACAGTAAAGGAACCAAAAATAAATCAAGTATAAATTTATCAGCCCAATATGGTGAGAATATTTACTTGGGGATGAATTTCAACATATATGAGCTATACAGTAAGAAAAGTTTTAGACATATTGAAGACAACTTTGATAATGATTCTGCAATAACATTGATCGACTTTCGAAATGAGCTATTAACAAGAGGAAAAGGTTTTTCATTTCAAATCGGAATGATTTACAAACTTCAATCATTTAGGTTAGGTATTAGCTATAATTCTCCAACAAATTTTAATATTGAGGAAGAACTGGTACAATCGCTAGAAACAAATTCAATTGACCTCGATGGAAATGAATATGTTGATATAGTTGATCCCGATATAACAAACATTTATGAATATAAGTTTAAATCTCCATCAAAAGTTATATTTAGTGCAAGTAATATTTTTGCAAATATGTTTATAGTTAGTGTTGATATACAATCGAATAACTATCAAAATGGTAATTTCAAAAGTGATTTTGGTGAATCTTACAGGGTTTTAAATACTAGTATAAATGAAAATTTAAAAAACACCTTAGATTACTCAATTGGATCAGAACTTCGACTTAAAAGCTTTAGTATCAGAGCAGGTATTAAGAAATTAGAAAATCCATACAAAATTTCTAGTGATTACTTATCCTCTAAGTCATTTGGTTTAGGATATGATTTTGGATCTTCAACTCTTGATTTAGGATTTCAGTTGATTGATAAAAATTACAATTATCAGTTTTTTGATACTGGATTCACTGAAATCGCTCAAATCAAAAACAAAAATTTTAGAACAACTTTGACTTATAATATTATCTTCTAAATCAATTTTTTATCTTTGCAACCTTAATAATAATATGAAATACAATAAATTTCTTGAAGATCTTGAATTAATTGATTCTGATCATAAAAATTACTCAATTGAAACCCCACTCCGTGAAGATGCTTTTCAAATGAGTGATGATGAAAAAATTAAAATTATTCAAAAAAATGTTGGTGAAATTCTTCATACCCTTGGAATGGATATGACGGATGATAGTCTAAAAGCTACACCCTTGAGAGTAGCTAAGGCTTATGTGAAAGAACTATTTGGTGGACTAAACCCTAAAAACTTACCTAAAGCATCAACATTTGATAATAAATATAAATATAAGGAGATGTTAGTTGAAAAAAATATCACTGTCTTTTCGACTTGCGAACATCATTTATTACCAATCTATGGAAAAGCACATGTGGCTTACTTTTCTAATGGAAACGTAATAGGGCTTTCGAAAATGAATAGGATTGTTGACTATTACGCAAGAAGACCCCAAGTTCAAGAAAGGTTAAATATTCAAGTTGTCAGAAAGTTGCAAGAGTTTTTAAATACCGAAGATGTTGCATGTGTTATTGATGCTAAACACATGTGTGTAAATTCCAGAGGAATTAGACATATAGATTGCAGTACAGTTACAGGTGAGTTTGGGGGAAAATTTAAAGACAAACTCATTAAAAGAGAATTTTTAGATTATATTCGTAACGATAGTTAAAGTGGATGTCAATCTCTAATAAAAGTTTAAAAATATATAACTCTTTATCACAAAAAAAAGAAGATTTTAAAACCATAAATCCATCAAAAGTTGGAATTTATGTATGTGGACCAACTGTCTACAACAAAGTTCATCTAGGAAATTGTAGAACATTCATTTCATTCGATTTAATAGTAAGATTTCTAAAACATATCGGTTATGATGTTAGATATGTTAGAAATATAACTGATGTGGGTCATTTAGAGGAAAGTGAGGAAGAGGATAAAATTCTCAAAAGAGCCAAGATCGAAAAACTTGAACCTATGGAAGTTGTTCAAAAGTATACTAATGACTTTCGTGAAGTGCTCAATAAATTTAATCTGTTATCACCTAATATCGAACCAACTGCTACTGGACATATAATTGAACAAATTGAAATGATTGAAAGGATAATTGATAACGGTTATGCTTATGAAAAAAATGGATCTGTATATTTTGATCTAATGAACTTCACAAAAAAATATAAGTATGGAAAGTTAAGTAATAGAAATTTAGATGACATTATTAATGAATCTCGTGAACTTTTTGGATCAGATGAAAAAAAGAACCCCCAAGATTTCGCACTCTGGAAAAAAGCAAGTTCATCACATATTATGAAATGGAAATCCCCTTGGGGTTATGGATTTCCTGGTTGGCATATTGAGTGCTCAGCTATGAGTCATAAATATTTGGGTAAAAAATTTGATATACACGGAGGAGGAATGGATTTAAAGTTCCCACACCACGATTGTGAGATAGCACAATTTGAAGCAGTATATAACCAAAATCCTGCAAATTACTGGGTTCATACAAACATGTTAACATTAAATGGAAGAAAAATGTCTAAATCTACTGAAAACTTTATACTTCCTGAAAATCTCTTTTCTGGGGAGAGCGATATGATTGAAAAAGGATATAATCCTATGGTAGTTAAATTTTTAATGTATCAAGCTCACTACAGAAACACCTTAGATCTTTCAAACGAATCTTTACTGGCCTCAGAAAAAGGATACAATAAATTAATGCAAAGTTTTTTTGATATTGATATTTTAAAACCCTCAGAAAAAGGAAATGATAAATATAAATTGATAGTTGACAAATGTTATAATTCTATGTTGGATGATTTTAATTCACCAAAATTAATTTCACATTTGTTTGAGTTATCAAAACTTATTGATGATATAAAAAAAGAAAAAAAATTTATTTCAAAAAAAGATATTGATAATTTAAGGAATTATATGAAGGTTTTTCTTATTGATATTCTTGGCTTTTCAACTCATAAAAATATTGAAAGAAAGGTCGTTAATAAAGATAAACTTATTGACGCACTAATTGATATTAGAGACTTTAGTAGGAAGAAAGAAAACTATGAAATTTCAGATATGATAAGGGACAAATTAAATTCACTTGGAATTAATATTGAAGATAAATAAATGAATAATATTTTGGTTTTTCCTTTCATCAAATTAATTAGGTTTTATCAAATACTAATTTCACCATATTTGGGCTCTAATTGTAAGTTCTCACCAACCTGCTCAAACTATGCAATAGAAGCCCTAAAAAAATATGGGCCAATTAAAGGGTCTTTTTTAAGTATTGTTAGAGTTTTAAAGTGTAATCCTTGGAACAAAAGATGTGGCTGCGATCCTGTCCCTTAATAAGCTATATTTGAGATATGGACGAGTTAATTTTTAAGCACGATTTAAGTGAATCAATAATTAGCATTGGACCAATAACAATATATTGGTATAGTTTAATGTTTTTACTTGCTTTTTTCTTCGGTTATAAGCTAATGGAAAAAATCTATATTAAAGAAAAGAAAGATCTTAAGCTTCTTGATCCATTCCTTGTACATATGGTTCTTGGAACTCTAATTGGTGCTAGACTTGGAGAAGTTTTTTTTTACAACTGGGGCTATTTTCAAAACAATCTATTAGAGATATTTTTACCCATAAAAATTGATGAAAATGGTTGGAATTTTGTTGGTTACAGAGGATTATCAAGTCATGGTGCAACAATAGGAATTATTTTATCTATAGTTTTATATAAAATAAAATATAAATATGAGTCTGTATTATGGATTTTTGATAGGTTGGTAATTGCTGTTGCTTTGGGTGGGATGTTAGTCAGAATTGGTAATTTTTTCAACTCTGAAATTGTGGGCAATTACACAGGTTCTAATTTTGGTGTTACTTTTCTAAATAGATCTGAAAATTTACCTAGGCATCCTGCACAACTTTATGAATCCTTTGGATATTTGATTCTCTTTATTATTCTATTTGCTCTTTATCAGAAAACAAAATTAGTTGAGAAAAAAGGATTCTTTTTTGGCTTTTTTCTGATATTTTTATTTGGAGTTAGGTTTATCGTTGAATACGTAAAAGAAAGTCAGGGTGGTCTTGAAAACTACTTGGGTATATTATCCACTGGCCAATGGTTAAGCATTCCATTTATGATTATTGGTCTAGCCCTATTGATAAGAAGTAATTTTAATAAAATTTGAAAAAAAACAATTTATCTAAAGGTTTTAATCGGCTTATCAGTTGTCTATTTTTGATGTTTTTGGGTCCAACAGTAGTTTTTTCTGCTTTCAAAAATAAGGATCATGAATTTTATTATTTTGTTTTAATTTTAGGGACGGTTTTTTGCTTAATGGCAGTATATTTACTCTATACAGGAATAATGAAAATTGTAAAAAGCTTAATTGAGGATGAAAATAATAATATAAGGAATGATTAAAGTAGGATTCCCAGATGGTAATGAAATAAAGTATGATGATGGAATAACACCATATGAAATTGCTAAAAAAATTAGCCCAGCACTTGCAAGAGAAATCTTAAGCGCAGAGTACAATGGTAAAACCATTGAACTAAGAACTCAACTTTTTAAGGATGGTAACATAAAGTTTTTTAAATGGGAAGATCGTGAGGGAAAAATGGTGTTTTGGCACTCAACTGCACACCTTCTAGCCCAAGTGATTCTTAACTTATATCCAGATTCAAAACTGACTATAGGTCCTGCAATTGAAAATGGTTTTTATTATGATGTAGATTTTGAAAACACATCATTCTCAGAAAATGATTTTACGAAGATTGAAAATAAGATGATTGAAGAAGCAAGGAAAGATCATTCCTTTAAGATGAGAGAAGTTTCAAATACGGAAGCTTTAGAGTACTATGAAAAGCAACAAAATAAATATAAGCTTGAATTAATTCAGGGTCTTAATGGTGAAAAAATAACTTTTTGTGATCATGCTGACTTCACTGATTTATGTAAAGGTGGACACATTCCCTCTACAAAATTTATCAAAAGCGTAAAATTATTGAATATCGCAGGTGCATATTGGAGGGGTGATGAAAATAATAAACAGTTGACAAGAATTTACGGTATTAGCTTTCCTAAAGAAAAATTGCTTAAAGAATATATTCAATTGATCGAAGAGGCAAAGAAAAGAGATCACAGGGTTTTAGGTAAACAATTGGGCTTATTTACTTTTTCAGAAAATGTAGGTTTAGGTCTACCTTTATGGCTTCCTGAAGGAACTGAACTTAGATCAAGACTAGAGGATTTTTTAAAAAACGCACAAAAAAAAGCTGGATATGATATGGTTATAACTCCACATATAGGTAATAAAAAACTTTATGAGCAATCCGGACACTATGATAAATATGGCGAAAGTACATTTTCACCAATAAAAACACCTAAAGAAGATGAAGAGTTTTTACTTAAACCTATGAACTGTCCTCATCATTGTGAAATATTTAATTCACGAAAATGGAGTTACAGAGATTTACCCGTTAGATATGCAGAATTTGGTACAGTATACCGTTATGAACAAAGTGGTGAATTGCATGGACTTACAAGAGTTAGAGGATTCACACAAGATGATGCTCATATTTTTTGTACTCAAGACCAGCTTTTAGATGAATTTACAAAAGTGATTGACCTTGTTTTATATGTTTTTAAGTCCCTCGGATTTAAAGATTTTACAGCTCAAATATCACTGAGAGATAATAAGAATATGGATAAATATATTGGTTCTGACGAAGTTTGGAATCTTGCTGAAAATGCAATTCTTGAGGCTACTAAATCAAAAAATCTTAATTATAGGACAGAGTATGGTGAAGCAGCATTTTATGGTCCAAAACTTGATTTTATGGTCAAAGATGCGTTGAATAGAGAATGGCAATTGGGGACAATTCAAGTTGATTACAATTTACCAGAGCGATTTGATCTTAATTTTAAGAACAAAAACAATCAAGATGAAAGACCAGTTATGATTCACAGAGCACCTTTTGGAAGTTTAGAAAGATTTATAGCTATACTAATAGAACACACTGCCGGTGTGTTTCCGCTTTGGTTGGCAACAAACCAAATTTTATTAATAGCAGTAGGTGAAAAACACCAAAATTACACTCAAAAAGTTTTGAATTTATTAGAAAAAGACGAAATTCGCGCATCTGTTGATTTCAGGAATGAAACTGTAGGAAAGAAAATTCTTGAAGCAGAAAAGAAAAAAACTCACATTATGGGTATAATTGGAGATAAAGAAGTTAAAAACTCTGAAGTTACAATCAGGCTAAGAGGTGGTAATATTGTTGGTGGTATTAAGCTAGATAAACTTTCAGATTATATTTCAAGCATAGTGAACGAATCACGAGAAACTAACCTAAACTAATAGCCATAGCACTAAGAAGAAAAAGAGGGAGAAGACCCGGAAGAATAATAAAAAAAAATCCTCACAAAATTAATGGTGAGATTACATCCCAAGAAGTTAGATTGGTTGGAGACAATGTTGATATTGGGATATACCCTATTAGTGAAGCCTTATTAATAGCCAAAAAACTAGAAACTGACCTGGTAGAAATTTCTCCAAAGGCAGTTCCCCCAGTCTGTAAAGCTTTGGATTATAAAAAGTTTTTATATGATCAAAGAAAAAGGGAAAAGTATCTAAAAGCAAAGACTCAAAAGGTTGTTGTTAAAGAAATAAGGTTTGGTCCACAAACAGATATTCATGATTATGAATTTAAGAAAAAACATGCGATTAAATTTCTTGAAGACGGGGCAAAACTTAAGGCATTTGTTTTTTTTAAGGGTAGATCAATTATCTTCAAAGAACAAGGCCAGATTTTATTATTAAAATTGGCTCAAGAGTTAGAAGAGTATGGAAAAGTTGAACAATTACCTGTGCTAGAAGGAAAAAAAATGATTATGTTTGTGAGCCCAAAAAAAGTAAAAAAATAGTCAATGAGTAAAATGAAAACTAAATCTAGTGCCAAAAAGAGGTTCAAAGTAACTGGAACTGGCAAGATTAAAAGAAAACATGCATTCAAAAATCATATTTTAACGAAAAAATCTAAAAAGAGGAAATTAAAACTTACTCATGATGGTTTAGTTAGTGATAGTGATTTAAACAGTATAAGAAAGCAACTCAGACTTAAATAAAAATAGTTTAACCAAACAAAAGGTATAAGTTTTTTCAAAACACCTCAGTTAAAAAATAAATTATGGCAAGATCGGTAAACTCAGTAGCATCTAGAAAAAAAAGAAAAAAAATTCTCAAGGAAGCTAAAGGATATTTTGGAAGAAGAAAAAATGTTTATACAGTTGCAAAAAATGCTGTAGAAAAGGGCTTAACATATGCATATAGAGATAGAAGAAATAAAAAAAGAAGTTTTAGAGCACTTTGGATTTTAAGAATTAATGCTGCTGCAAGACAAAACGGACTATCTTACTCTGAATTAATGCACAAATTAAAGGAAAGCAAAATAGATCTTAACAGAAAAGTTCTTGCAGATATGGCTATGAACGACTCTGAAAATTTTTCTAAATTAGTTAGTAGTTTAAAATAAATCATCATCCTCATCTGACCTATAAGAACCACTTTCGAAAGCTTGGTCGGGATTTACTTTTTTATCCGTATTAATTTTAGATTGATACTCAAAAGGATTTTCAAAAGCTGATAAATTTTCAAATTTTCCTAGTGAGTTAATAAATTTAAGTTTAATAGAACTAAGACCACCATTTCTGTGTTTAGCAACAATAAATTCTGCTTGGCCAAGCGCGGGTGATCTTTCCTCATCATCCCATTCATCAATTTTATAATATTCAGGACGATATAAGAATGAAACAATATCTGCATCCTGTTCAATGGCACCTGATTCTCTTAAGTCAGATAAGATAGGTCTTTTTGTACCTCCCCTTAATTCAACAGCACGGGACAATTGTGAAAGAGCAATAATAGGAATGTCAAGTTCTTTAGCTAAAGCCTTCAAGTTTCTAGAAATCGTAGAAATTTCTTGCTCTCTATTTCCAGATTTCTGACTGGATCCTAAAGTCATAAGTTGTAGATAATCCACTACAATAAGTTTAATACCAAACTGAGAAGACAACCTTCTTGCTTTTGCTCTCAATTCAAAAATTGATAACGAAGGAGTATCATCTATATATAGTGGAGCATTCTCAAGATTTGTAACTTTTACATTTAATAATTCCCACTCAAACTTTTCTAATTTACCAGTTCTTAGTTTTTCTGAATTAAGCCCAGTTTCAGATGATATTAATCGAGTTATTAATTGAATTGCGGACATTTCTAAAGAAAAAAAAGCTACTGGCATGTTGTTTTCAACTGAAATATTTCTTGCCATTGATAGTGTAAATGCAGTTTTACCCATACCTGGTCTAGCTGCAACAATTATCAAATCACTTGGCTGCCAACCAGATGTCAATCTATCAATTTCTCCGAAGCCAGAGGCTATGCCACTAAGGCCCTCTTTTTTAGAAATTTCCTCAATTTTTTTCTTTGCGGCTAAGACTAAGTCTTCTGCAGATTGAGTATTTTTTTTCAAATTTCTTTGGGAAATATCATAAATTCTAGATTCAGCTTTATCCAATAAATCGAACACATCAGATGTTTCATCATAAGAATCCTCAATAATTTCATTTGAAATAGAAATAAGCTTTCTTTGAATAAATTTTTGTAAAATAATTCTAGAATGAAATTCAATATGGGCTGATGATGATACTTTTTGTGATAATTCAATTAAATAGTAGTCTCCCCCAACTGTATTTAAATTTCCATCTTTTTTTAATTGAAAAGAAACAGTCTTTATATCAATAGGCTCTTGTTTTTCAAATAGACTGATAATAGAATTAAAGATTAATTGGTGGCTTTCTTTATAGAATGCCTCTGGTTGTAATATATCAATAACCTCATCTACACCTTTTTTATCAATCATCATAGCACCCAAAACAACTTCTTCTAGATCTACTGCCTGTGGCGGTAGCTTACCTTTCTGTAAAGAAAAAACGGAAGCCTTATCACCATACTGGTCGACATTAATATTTGAAACTCTCTTCACTTCGCTAACATAGAGAAATTAAAAATGAAATGTGAAAATTTAAACTAAAACAAACAAACAGCGTTTGTTAATAATTATTGTTAAATTGTTAATAACAGAAAATTATTCACTGTACACACCCATTTGAGTAAACCTTGACATTCTATTTTTTAATAATGATGAAATACTTTGTTTCTTTAGATCTCTGTATGAGTTGATTATTTCTTTTTTTAAAGAAATATATATTTTTTCGGGATTTTGATGTGCACCACCAATTGGTTCTTTTACTATTTTGTCAATTAACTTATTTTTTTTCATATCATTGGGAGTTAACTTTAGTGCTTCAGCAGCTTGCTCTTTATGATCCCAACTTCTCCATAAAATAGATGAACAAGATTCTGGAGAGATAACAGAATACCAAGTATTTTCTAACATCATTATTTTGTCACCAACTCCTATTCCTAAAGCACCACCAGAAGCACCTTCACCAATCACAACAACAATAATTTGAGTCTTTATTTTAAACATCTCATACAAGTTTCTAGCTATTGCCTCAGCTTGTCCTTTTTCTTCAGCTTCAATACCAGGGTAAGCACCTGGTGTGTCAATGAGTGTTACTACAGGTAATGAAAATTTTTCAGCTAACTTCATCAATCTCATAGCTTTTCGATAACCTTCCGGGTTTGCCATTCCAAAGTTTCTATACTGTCTACTTTTAATGTTATTTCCTTTTTGTTGACCAATGAACATAAAGGTTTGATTATCTAATTTTCCAAGTCCCCCAACCATTGCTTTATCATCAGCAATATTTCTATCTCCATGTAATTCTAAAAAATTATTATTGGTCATATTAGCTAAATAATCAAGTGTATAGGGTCTTGATGGATGTCTAGATAACTGAACTCTTTGCCATGGTGTCAATGACCCGTAAATTTCTTTTTTCTTTATTGCTAGTTTTGATTTTATTTCTTTCAAAGTATCTTTAATGTCAATGTTGCCTTCTGAACCTAATTTTTTACAATTTTCCAACTGCTCATTCAACTCTTTTAAAGGCAATTCAAAATCAAGATATTCCATTAGGATAAATATACATTATCAAACTTTATTTTAATGATAATTTAACAATATATGCAGCAACAAATGCAAAAATTAAATTTGGTAACCATGCACCAAGATGTGGGTTTAAATTTGATTCAGTAACTAATACGGAAAAGAACTTATCAAAAAAAATAAAAATAAAAGCAAGTGTAATTCCAAATGCTAAATTTAAACCAATACCACCCCTTTTTTTAAAGGATGATACGGCTACAGCCAGTACTGTTAATATTATTACAGAAATAGGAATTGTAATCCTTTTATTTTTTTCTAATATATGACTATTTAGTAATGGAGAGCCACTTTTTTTCTCACTTTCAATAAATCTATTTAATTCAAAAAAATTTAATGTTTTAGCTTGATAATTAACAATCTCAAAGTCTGACATAGTTAAGTTCATAATTGTATCAAAAATTCTTTTACTTTCGATTTTTTCGGATTTATCTTTGAAGGTTCTTTTAAAGTAATCTGTTAGTCTAAATAGACTGTCTTTTTCAATCCATCTGATATTTCTAGCAAGAATTTTTTCTTGTAATTCGTTACCATTAAACTTTTCAATGGAAAAATTATAAGCTTGGTTTCTAGTTTTATTGTATGAACTTACATAAATATATTCATTATCAGATATTTGTTTGTAAACAGCTTTAAAAGCATTGTTTTTATTTTTTTTACTTAAATACTTGTTCTGAAAAATCGTAAAGCTTTTATTTTTTTCCGGTATAATAAACATTCCTGAAAAAATTGATATGAACGCAATAAAAATAGCTGTAACAATAAAGGGTTGTAAATATCGTTTAAAAGAAACTCCAGAACTTAAAATTGCTATTACCTCTGAATTAGATGATAATTTAGAAGTAAACCAAATTACAGCTAAAAAAACAAAAATTGGGAATAAAAAATAACCATAATACCAAATGAAATCTGTGTAGTAATCGAAAACTTCATAAAAACTCAAATCGTGCTCTTTGAACTTATCAATTTTCTCAGATACATCAACTAAAATCCCAATTGGAATAAATAGAAGAAACATAAATAGAAATGACAAAACAAATTGCTTAATTATATATTTATCGAGTATCCTCATTATAACTTATTGTCTAGTTTTTTAACCATTGATTTTTTCCAGCTTTCAAAATTACCATCTAAAATTTTCTCTTTTGTTTTTTTAATAATCCAACTGTAGAAGCCTAAGTTATGAATTGTTGCAATTTGTTTTCCTAAATTTTCATTAATTGAAAAAAGATGTCTTAAATATGCTTTTGAATATTTACTATCTACAAAGGTTGATCCATTGGGATCTATTTGAGAATAATCTTTTTTCCATTTTTCATTTTTAATATTAATTTTCCCTTCGGATGTAAAAAGCATGCCATTTCTTGCGTTCCTTGTAGGTATTACACAATCAAACATATCCACACCTAAACATATATTTTCTAAAATATTAGTTGGTGTACCAACACCCATCAAATATCTTGGTTTATTTTCAGGAAGTATATCACAAACTATTTCACACATTTCATACATTAAATCATGAGGTTCACCAACTGAAAGACCTCCAATTGCATTTCCAGGCAAATCCATTGATGAAATAAATTCTGCAGACTCAGTTCTTAAATCTCCGTAAATGCTGCCCTGAACAATAGGAAATAAAAACTGTTCTCTAGATCTAATATTGTCTGTATTCTCAAATTCTCTGATACATCTTTTTAGCCATCTGTGAGTAAGATTCATTGATTTTCTGGCATAATCTTGTGTGCAGGGATATGGCGTACATTCATCAAAAGCCATAATTATATCAGCCCCAATATTTTTTTGAATCTGGATTGCTTTCTCCGGACTAAAAAAATGATAAGATCCATCAATATGTGACTTAAATTTAACTCCATCCTCCTTAATTTTTCTATTATTTGAAAGTGAATATACTTGGTAACCACCACTATCAGTTAAAACTAGTTTATCCCATGACATAAAATCGTGAATTCCTCCACAATTTTTTATTATTTGATCACCTGGTCGTAGATAAAGGTGATATGTATTTGCCAATATTATTTCAGCATTTGATGATTCAACCAGATCTTTAGTATGTAAACCTTTTATAGCAGCTGAGGTAGCAACAGGCATAAAAATTGGAGTTTCAAATTTTCTGCCATTAAGTGTAATTTCACCAACTCTAGCTCTGGTTTTTATATCTTTTTTTATAATTTTGAAATGCACTTTTCAAATATATTAATATATAATATCACAAAAGTTAATAAGTTTGATTAAGATTTACATTTATTAAATTATAAATCAATAATTTCATTTCATGACTAGTATTCAAAAGTTAGTTTTTCAAGTAAGAAGGGATATTGTAAGAATGGTTCATGCCAATAATTCTGGACACCCTGGGGGGTCGCTAGGTTGTACAGAGTTTTTTGTTGTTTTATTTTTTGATATTATGAAAAGAAAAAAAGAGTTCAACATGAATGGTTATGATGAGGACCTTTTTTTCTTATCAAATGGTCATATTTCACCTGTATTTTACAGTGTATTAGCAAGAGCCGGTTACTTTCCTATAAAAGAATTATCAACTTTTAGAAAAATAAACTCTAGGCTTCAGGGTCATCCGACAACACACGAAGGGCTTCCAGGTGTAAGAATTGCCAGTGGTTCTCTAGGACAAGGCCTATCTGTTGCTATTGGTGCTGCTCTTTCTAAGAAATTGAATGATGATAAAAATATAGTGTACAGCTTACATGGCGATGGAGAATTGCAAGAAGGACAAAATTGGGAAGCCATAATGTATGCAGCTGCAAATAAAGTTGATAATTTGATTTGTACTATAGACAACAATAATAAACAAATTGATGGTGACTTGAAAGATGTTTTAGACTTAGGTAATATTGAATCAAAATTTCAAAGTTTTGGTTGGTTTACCATTAATTTGGATGATGGAAATAATTTAGATGAAGTAAGAAAAGCCATACAAACAGCAAAAGAAAATTGTTTTAATGGCAAACCAGTTGTTATAATTATGAAAACTATCATGGGTAATGGAGTGAATTATATGATGGGATCCCACAAGTGGCATGGGGTTGCTCCTAATGACGAGGAACTGGAGATTGCTCTGAATCAAAATCCAGAAACACTAAATGATTATTAAATGTTTGGATTTAAAAATTTAGGGAATAATGATACAAGATCTGGATTTGGAGTTGGTTTAGTTGAGGTAGCATCCAAAAATAAAAATATTGTTGCTCTGTGTGCTGATTTGACGGGCTCGCTGAAAATGAACGATTTTAAAAATAAGTTTCCTGATAGATTTTTTCAAATTGGGATAGCAGAAGCAAATATGATTGGTATCGCGGCAGGGATGACAATTGGTGAAAAAATTCCATATACTGGTACTTTTGCTAATTTCTCAACAGGTAGAGTCTATGATCAAATAAGACAATCTGTTGCATACTCCGACAAAAATGTTAAGATATGTGCATCTCATGCCGGTATAACATTGGGTGAGGATGGTGCAACGCACCAAATATTAGAAGATATTGGGTTGATGAAAATGCTTCCAGGAATGGTTGTAATTAACCCATGTGATTTTAATCAAACAAAAGCAGCAACAATTGAAATATCTAAATACCATGGGCCTGTCTACCTCCGTTTTGGAAGACCAAAAGTACCAAATTTTATCCCCAAAAATCAAAAATTTGAAATCGGAAAAGGAATTAAACTAGTTGAAGGTAATGAAGTCACAATTGTATGCACTGGCCATCTGGTTTGGCACGCACTTGAGTCTGCAGATTTTTTAAAAAAGAAAGGTATTTTGGCAGAAGTTATCAATATTCATACTATTAAACCATTAGATGAAGAAATTATATTAAAATCCTTGCTGAAAACAGGCTGCATCGTATGTGCAGAGGAACATAATACTATCGGTGGTTTGGGAGAATCTATTGCATCATTAATTGTTAGAAATAAATTAGCTCCTATGGAATTTGTTGGTGTAAATGATCAATTTGGAGAATCTGGAAAACCATCTGATTTAATGAAAAAGTACGGACTGTCAACAGAATCGATTATTGAAAAATGCTACAAGGTTCTAAAAAGAAAATAGACTATTCATTATCTAAATAATCAGGAATTCCGTCACCATCAGTATCATCAGCAACTCCATCACCATCCATATCATACTCATCTTTTGTTAATATGCCATCGCCATCGTCATCTGTATCACGGTAATCTGGAATGGTATCAGAATCTGTATCATCATTGTCAAAATTACTGTCTCCATCGAGATCCTCATAAATTGTAAGGACAGTATCATTGTCATGATCTGTTGTATTTAAAGTCATCATTTCTACCTGAAATATGAGAGGTGAATAGGGTGGTATACTTACAGTTGCTCCATTATAATAACCAAGGCCAGAGGGCATAATAATAAAGCCTATTCCAAAGTTTGTAAAGTCATAAGTACCATCACTATTTATGATAATATTACCCTTTTTTAGTAGTGGAACAAATTCTTGAAAACCACGAACAACATTTTTTGCTTGTAGCCAAATCGGATTCTTTCTTTGATCAAAGACATCTTTATTCAACAACAAACCTTTATATCTAACATAAACTGAGTCAGCAACCGTGGGATTGTCACCAACTCCCTCTCTCAAAATTATATAATATGCGGTATGAGGAAACAAATTACCATCAGAATCTTTAACATTTATCTGAAAACTTGATACCTGATCATAAATTGGAGTTTTATCTAAGTTATCACCACTAATCGAGTCAATAATAAATTCAGGTACTTCGCTTGGACTGAGATTGGAGAAATCATCATAATTATAAAAATGATTTTGCATAAAATCGATAATAGAGTCATTTTCAAGTGTGTGCTGTTCTGTATAATCGTTAGCAGGAATTGCATTTGTAGTGTTTTCATCATCCTTTTTACATGATGTAAAACAAAAAATCAAAATTAAAATCAGCGAAAAATATTTAATAATTTGCAAAGTAAATTTATTTCTCAAATCACGTGCAAGATACAATTTTCTTGATATTTTTGTTGTTATTCATTAAGAGTGTCATGATATTAGATAATGATAAAATTTTAAGAGTATGCAACAGACTTGCCTGTCAAATTATTGAGGTAGGCGATATATCAAATAAGATAGTACTTGTTGGTATTAAAGAAAAAGGCTTTGAAATTGCTCAAATTATCGAAAAACAAATAAAATTTTTTTCAAATAAAAAGGTAAAACTTTATCCAATAAAAATTGAAAAAATTAATAACAACATCAACAGTGAAATCAAATTTGAGCATAAATTTTGTAATGATTGTATAATATTTATAATTGATGATGTTTTAAATACTGGTAAAACACTTTTTAAATGTGTAAACTACCTATTTAATGCTGGATATGTGAATATAAAGACGATTGTTTTAATCGATAGAGATCACAAAAAGTACCCTGTAAATGTTGATATAAAAGGAGTTTCCCTTTCTACAAACTTTGAAGATACTGTAAAGGTTATTTTTGAAAATAAAAAGCTAAGAGCAATTCTTGTTTAATAAGTCTATTATTTTATTACAAGCGTAAATTTTATCATTTAAGTCATAAACAACATGGTACTTTGCCTTATTGTAATAATGAATTCTTTCCATCATATGTTTTGAAACAAATTCAATCATTTTTTTTTCAGTTATTACATCTTTTATGATTGGGCGCTCCGCTTTCTTCTTATATAACTTTTTTGATAGTTGTTTAATTTCCGGGTTTAAGAATATAGTTAAACCTGTTTTTTTTACTATGTAATTAATATTATCAAAATAACAAGGTGTACCGCCACCCAATGATAAAACAAAAATCTTTTTTTTATTAAAAATATTCTCAAGTAAAGCTCTCTCCTTTTTTCTAAAGTTTATTTCACCTTGTTCACGGAAAATCTCATTTACAGTTTTATTAAATTTATTTTCTATCAATTTGTCAAGATCATAGAATTTAATTTTCAGAATTTTTGATATTTTTTTTCCAATGCTTGTTTTACCAGAGCCCATATAACCTAACAAAATAATGGGTTGATTTATTTTTTTTGAAATATCTTGGTACATCGATGACAAATTTAAAGGAAATTATGTTTGAAAAATGGTATTATTGGTCCTATATTTGCAAACGTTAAAATCAGACCTGGTAGCTCAGTTGGTAGAGCATCTCCCTTTTAAGGAGAGGGTCCTGGGTTCGAGCCCCAGCCAGGTCACAATTCTAGCGCACGTGGCGGAACTGGTAGACGCGCTAGGTTGAGGGCCTAGTGGGAAATATCCCTTGGAGGTTCGAGTCCTCTCGTGCGCACTATATATTTTGAAAAATAAAGTCTTTATAATTGGTTCTGGGTTTTCGTCCCTTTCAGCAGCGTGTTATCTTGCAAAATATGGTTTTGATGTATCAGTCTTTGAAAAAAATGACAGTTTCGGAGGAAGAGCTAGACAATTTAAAATGAATGGATATACGTTTGATATGGGTCCAAGTTGGTATTGGATGCCTGATGTTTTTGAAAGATTTTTCAATGATTTCGATAAAAAATCAGTTGACCTTTATAACATTAAGAAATTGGATCCAGGATACAAGGTTTTTTTTAAAAATAATCAGTCTGTGTCAATAAGCTCCGATGTAAATAAAATTATAGAAACCTTTGAAAATATTGAAAAGGGGAGCGGAAATAAATTAAAAAAATTTTTAAAAGAGGCTAAAGATAATTATGAATTAGCTGTCAAAGATATGCTATATAAGATGCCGGGGTTTTCAATACTAGAATTAATAAATTTTAGGACAATTCTAAAGTTTAATCTGTTTTTAACTAATATAAATAAACAAGTGAACAGCATTTTTAAAAACGAAATGTTGAGGTCAATTTTAAAGTTCCCAATTTTATTTTTAGGAGCCAAGCCAAATAACACTCCTGCTTTTTACAATTTCATGAATTATGCAGATTTTGGATTAGGAACATGGCAACCTAAAAACGGGTTTTATGATGTTGTAAAATCAATGTTATCAATTGCAAAAGAACAGGGAGTTAAATTTTATAAAAACTCCACAGTTAATAAAATAAATATTGATTGTGGTGAAGTAAAAAGTATTACTGTTAATAACAAGGAATTGAATTGTGACTTTCTTGTTTCCGGTGCTGATTATGCTCATACTGAACAGTTAATGGATATAAAATATAGACAATATTCAGATAAATACTGGAATAAAAGGGTTTGGTCTCCATCATCACTGCTATTTTACATTGGAATAAAAAAAAGATTAAAAAATTTAAAACATCACAACTTATTTTTTGATACAAGTTTTGAAAAACACTCAGATGAGATTTATACAAATCCATCATGGCCTGAAAACCCATTATTTTACGTTAACCTAACTTCAAAAACTTTTGAACATACAGCTCCGAAAGGGCATGAAAACTGCTTTATTTTGATACCAATTGCAACTAACCTAAACGATACGGATGATACAAGAGAAAAATATTTCAATATGGTATTAGAAAGAATGGAAAAATTGACCAATCAAAAAATCAGAGATTATATTGACTTTAAAAAATCCTATTGTATAAAAGATTTCAAAGATGATTATAATTCTTTTGGTGGAAATGCATATGGTCTAGCCAACACACTTTTACAAACTGCTTTTTTACGACCTAAGTTAAAAAGCAAAAAAGTAAAAAAATTGTATTTTAGTGGTCAGTTAACAGTACCTGGGCCAGGTGTTCCGCCAGCAATTGTCTCTGGAAAGCTTGTAGCTAACATTATAAAAAATGAAGAAATTATTTGATAAAGTATCTGCTGATTGTTCTAGAAATGTCACCAAAACATACAGCACCTCTTTTAGCTTAGCTACAAGAATGTTATCTAAAAATATTAGAGAAGATATTTACAATATTTACGGTTTTGTCAGGTTTGCTGATGAAATTGTTGATACATTTCACAATTTTGATAAAGAAACGCTTCTAAATAGATTCATAGATGAGCTTGAATATTCGTTAAATAATAACATTAGTTTAAATCCTATCTTAAATTCATTTCAAAAAACTGTCAAAAAACATAATGTTGATAAACACTTAATTGATTCATTTTTGAGTAGTATGCGGCTTGATCTTGAAAAAAAAGAATACTCTTCTTATGAGGATTACAAGAGATATATATATGGTTCAGCAGATGTTGTTGGATTAATGTGTTTAAAAGTTTTTGTACAAGGTGATTCCAATATGTATGAAAAACTTAAACCTTATGCTATATCCCTAGGTTCCGCTTTTCAAAAAGTTAATTTTTTAAGAGACTACAAAGCTGATTTAAAAGAATTAAACAGAACCTATTTCCCTACTCTTGTTAACAACTCATTTGATGATGAGGCAAAGGAAAAGATCCTAAATGAGATAAGAGAAGATTTTTCTATAGCTTTGAAAGGAATATATATGCTTCCAAATAATTCAAAGTTTGGCGTTTATGCGGCTTATAAATATTATAAAAGATTATTAAAAAAGTTAGATCGTACATCATCATCAGTAATAAAAAACAAAAGAGTCAGAGTACCTAATTATCAAAAAGTTGATGTTTTAGCTCGCTCATATGTTAGATACAGATTAAATATTTTATAATGGAAACATTTCTTTGGATATTATCACTAATTGGAACATTCTGTTTTATGGAATTTATGGCTTGGTTTAGTCATAAGTATATTATGCATGGATTTCTTTGGAGTTTACACAAAGACCATCATGTTAAAGATCATGATTCATGGTTTGAAAGAAATGATTTTTTCTTCATTTTTTATGCTGTGGTCAGTATGGCATTTGTTATCTCATGGACTGAACTTGGCTTTGTATATGGTTTACCAATAGCAATTGGTATTTTTCTTTATGGATTGACTTACTTCATAGTTCACGACATATTTATTCATAGAAGATTTAAGCTATTTAGAAATGCAAATAACTGGTATGCCAAGGGCATTAGAAGGGCTCATAAAATGCATCATAAAAATATCAAAAAAGGCGGAGGAGAATGCTTCGGAATGCTATTCGTTCCATTTAAGTATTTTAAATAAGGCTCATTTTAGCAGCAGCTGCTGCACAATCAAAACCCTTATTTCCTAAATTTCCTCCACTTCTTTCAAATGACTGCTCAATATTATTATCTGTTAATACACACGTTATTACAGGGCATTCTGATGTTAAATTTAAATCCTTGATTCCGTTAAAAACAGAGTTACAGATAAAATCAAAGTGTTTTGTTTCACCTTTTATAATACTACCAACTGCAATAATTGCATCATATTTATTTTTATTAGACATTTTCTTACAGCCATAAATAAGCTCAAAACTTCCCGGAACTGAACAAATTGTAATTTTATCCTTCTCTAAACCGATTGCTGAAAAGAATTCAAAGGCACCGTCTAGTAATCTATTAACTATTTCAATGTTCCATTCTGAATGGACTATTGCAAACTTCTTTCCTCTGGCAATTTTGAGGGAATCTAAATCAATATTAGACTTTTTCTTAGTTGACATTAATTTGCCTGCTCTATTTTAATATCAATTAGATCAGCTTCAGCAGATTTTGGAAAATCAGTTTTAATCTTATTGAAAAAACTTAATGCTTTTTTATTATTACCAATTTTCAAAGAAACATCCCCAGCCTTTAGTAGAATGATTGGGCTTGTAAAACTATTGGATGTAGATTTTAAGGCTTTTTGATAATAGTTGAGTGCATCTTCAAATTGGTTAAGCTGAATAAAAGAGTCACCAATTGTTGTAAGAGATAGTGAATTTAGAACATCATCCTTAGATGAAAATTTACCCAAATATTCGATTGCCAAATCATATTTTTTTAAATGATAATAAGCCATACCAGATGAATAATATGAAATATTAGAGGCAGGAGTGCCAGAATAATTCTCAATTATATCTAAAAAACCAAATTTTCCATCAGCACCTTTTAATGAGAGATTATATAACGAATCTTTGTTGTTGGTTGAATTTAAGGCTAAATCAAAATACTTTTGAGCAGTGAAAATTTCAACATTAGATTCATCAATTTTAGGCTGAACAACAAATTTATCATAAGAAAAATAAAGAGCAAATATTACAACCAATGCAGTAACACCATAAACTAGATAATTTTGATAGCTACTTATAAAAAGTTCAGATTTACTTGCACTTGTATCTAGAGTCTCAAATACCTTTTTTGTGGAGCTATTTTCATTAGAAACTCTGCTTTTTCTTACTTTATTTGATTTCTTTTTATATGTTGACATGCGCATGGCAAAAATATAATTTTATTTAAATGATGCATGATAATTAGTTAATTATTTTATATAATTTGCAGATGTAAATAAATCCAATGTCTAGTTTGTTGTTAAATAAAATTTCCATTTTAAACTACAAAAATATATTAGATAAAACATTCAATTTTGATAGTAAAATCAATTGTTTTATTGGGAATAATGGGGTTGGCAAAACAAATATATTAGACTCAATATATCACCTGGCAATTGGAAAGAGTTCTTTTTCAATCTCTAATGAAAACAACATAAATCATGATTCAGAGTTTATGCTTTTAGACGGTGTCTTTTTGATCAATGAAAAAAAGGAAAATATAACGTGCAGCTTGAAAAGGAATGAAACTAAGGTTTTAAAAAGAAATGAAAAAGTTTATAAAAAACTTTCTAATCATTTTGGGTTAATTCCCGTCGTACTAATTTCCCCTTATGATACAAATTTAATTATTGAAGGAAGTTTTGAAAGAAGAAAATTCATGGACAGTATAATATCAACTTATAACAAAACTTATCTGCAGAATATAATAACACACGGAAAATTAATAAAACAAAGAAATAAAATTTTAAAATATTTTAATAAATCAACGAAAGTTGATATGGATAGTATTTTAATCTATGATGATCAAATAATTAAACTCTCCAAACCAATTCATGAGTGCAGAAAAAAATTTATAAATGAATTTATGCCTATAGTAATTGATAAATACAATAAAATCTCTGGTAAAAATGAAAAAGTAAGTTTAAGTTATAAAAGCGACCTAAATGACAACGAAATAGCTGACTTATTAAAAAATTCTTTTCAAAAAGATATGATTTTACAATTTACATCATGTGGAATTCATAAAGATGATTTAATATTTAAGATTAGTAATAGTTCAATTAAAAGGTTTGGGAGTCAAGGTCAACAAAAATCTTTTCTCATTTCTTTAAGGTTTGCTGAATTTGAATTTTTAAAAAACAATAACAACATCTCACCAATTCTTTTAATGGATGACATATTTGACAAACTAGATATTGAAAGAGTAAAGAATATTGTTGACTTAGTGAATTCATCAGAATTTGGTCAACTATTTATATCTGACACAGATAAAATAAGAATTGAAAAAGTTTTAAGTAGCTTGAAAAACTCCTCAAAGATTTTTGAAATATGAAAAGAAATAATGAAACAAGTAGCATTAAAGAAGTTCTAAATAGTTTTTTCAATCAAAAACAAATTAATCAAGGTGTAGTAAATTCAAAAATTGGTATTGCTTGGAAAAAGACCGCTGGTAATCAACTATCGAAATACACAAAAGATATTTATCTAAAAAAAAACACTTTATTTATTAGAGTTAGTAATCCAATGCTCAAGGAAGAAATTTCTTATTCAAAAAATAAAATTATTGAATTAATTAATTGTGAATTAAAACAGGATATTGTTGAAAAAATAGTTCTATTGTAGGTTTATGAAAAATGAAAATTTGATTCAATCTCAGCATTCTCATTGCTATCAGATCCATGAACGGAATTTTCACCTTTTGATATTGCGTATTTTTTTCTAATTGTTCCCTCCTCTGCATCACTTGGGTCAGTACTTCCAATTAGTTTTCTGAAATCATTTACTGCATTTTCTTTCAGCAGAACTGCAGCAACTATGGTGCTTCTGCTCATGTAAGCCGTCAAATCATTAAAAAAGGGTCTATCCTTATGAACTTTGTAAAACCTCTTGGCTTCATTTAAACTAAGTTTAACCATTTTTAGTTCAATAATTTGAAAACCGGCATCTATAATGTCAGCTAATATTTTACCAATGAGCCCTCTTTCAACTGCATCAGGCTTAATCATCATAAAAGTTTTATTGTCCATAATCTTTTTTGCAAACCTAATAAAAACATTCAAATCATTTATCGTAATTTAAACATTAATTATGCTTACAATTTCACTAATTGCTTCTGGAAAATTATCATATAATCTGTGTGAGGTGTTTTCAAACAATGAGAATTTTCGAATAATCGAAATTTACTCTAGACAAAAAAAAAATACTAATTTATTCAGTAAAAAAATTAAATTCACAAACAAAATTGAAAATCTTAGAAAGGCTGATTTTTATTTCATATTATGCAATGATGATTCAATAAAAGAAATCAGTAAAAAAATAAATGTTGAGGGCGGTGTTGTTTTACATTCATCAGGAACACAAAATATTAATATTTTATCCAATCAAAAAAATTATGGTGTTTTTTATCCTCTTCAAACTTTCAATTTTCGTGATAAATTAAATTTTGTTGACATTCCTGTCTTAATTGAGGCTAATTCAAAAAAGAATTTAGATAAATTAAAGAAATTATGTGAGCTGTTGAATGTAACATGTAAAGTGGTTGATTCAAAAAATCGGCTATATTACCATCTTGCAGCTACTTTTGCAAATAACTTTACAAATCATTTACTTTCTGTCACTGATGAAATCATAAATAAATTTAATCTCAATAAAGATTTTTTTATCCCAATTTCTAATAAGACAATTCAAAAATTTAAAGAGAATAAATCAAAAGAATCTCAAACTGGACCTGCAATTAGAAATGATATAAAGACAATAAAAAAACATGAAAAAATTCTAGAAAATTCTAATTACCTAAATTTGTATAAAATCATAACCAAAAGCATAAAAAAAAATGATTTATAAGAAAAAATTACGCAAAATTAAAAACTTTATTTTCGATGTTGATGGGGTTTTTACAGATGGATCAATTATTGTCGATTCTGATGGTAATGAAATGAGAGTCTTCAACACCAAGGATGGTATTGCTGTAAAATTTGCAACTGACATTGGTTATAATTTTTGTGTGATAAGCGGTGGAAATAATGAGGGTGTAAGAAAAAGATTATCAAAACTAGGGGTTAAAAATATTTTTTTAGGGGTTGATGATAAAAAAAAAGTTTTTGATAACTTTTTATCCAAAAATAATTTGAATATAAATGAAACACTTTTCATGGGTGATGACCTACCCGATATTCATATTCTAAAAGAAGTTGGTCTTTCTTCATGCCCATATGATGCATGTCCTGAAGTCAAAGAAGTTGTAGATTATATATCTATTAAAAATGGTGGGGATGGATGTGTAAGGGATGTAATTGAACAAGTTTTAAGATTAAATGGTGATTGGAAAATAAAAAATAATCAAAAAAATATATGATGTTTGACTGGAGGAGGGAATATTCAGTTTTAGTTATGCTTAATATCTTATATGTTTTATTTTTTTTATTTCTAGTTCAGTGATGGAAATAATAGACTGGGCAGTATTAATTACAACTTTACTAATAATTGTATTTTATGGTTCTTATAAAACCAGGAAAAACAGTAACATTAAATCATTTTTAAAAGCCAACAACTCAACAGGCTGGTTTACCATTGGTTTGTCAGTTATGGCAACCCAAGCAAGCGCAATTACATTTTTATCTACACCAGGACAAGCGTACAATGATGGTATGGGTTTTATTCAGTTCTATTTTGGACTTCCATTGGCAATGATTATCATATGTATGTTTTTTGTGCCTATATACCATAAACTGAAGGTTTACACAGCTTATGAATTTTTAGAAAAAAGATTTGATAAAAAAACAAGAATTTTGGGTGCGATATTGTTTTTGATACAAAGAGGGCTTGCAGCAGGGATTACAATTTTTGCCCCATCTATAATACTCTCCACCTTACTAAATATTGATATAAAAATACTTAACCTGATTATAGGTTTTCTTGTTATAATATATACAATTACAGGTGGAACAAAGGCAGTAAATGTTACTCAAAAACAACAAATGTTTGTAATATTCTTAGGGCTATTTTTTGTTTTTTTCTTATTGATCGGAAGCTATCCTGAAAACTTTACAGTAGATAAGTTTTTGAATTATTCACGTGTTAGTAACAAATTAAACATTTTGGACTTTTCTTTTGATTATGAAAGTAGATATACATTTTGGAGTGGTATAACAGGTGGGCTGTTCTTAGCCCTCTCATATTTTGGAACAGATCAAAGTCAGGTTCAAAGATATATCTCAGGTAAATCAATTAAAGAAATAAGACAAGGATTAATTTTTAATGGAATTTTTAAAATTCCGATGCAATTTTTTATCCTTCTACTAGGTGTGATGGTATTTATTTTTTATGAATTTAACTCAGCTCCTGTAAATTTTAACCCACAAGTAGTAAATTATATTAAGGCATCAGATAATAAAAACTATGACATTTTTCTTGATGAATTTTCAATAATACAGGATAAAAAAAAAGATGTTTTAGATAATTACATTTTGAGCTCAATACTTGAAAAAAATAAAATTATCAAAATCCAAAATGAAGAGAAGAAAATAAAAAATAAAATTTATCGGGAAATTGAAAATGAAAATCCAAATATTGAGATTTTAGATAAAGATTATGTTTTCCTTCACTACATACTAAATAATCTCCCCAAAGGAATTATTGGTCTTTTAATTGCTGTTATAATATGTGCGGCAATGTCATCAACAGCTTCAGAAATTAACGCATTAGCTGCAACAACCACTATTGACCTTTACAAGAGAAATCACAAAAAAATTAAAAGTGAATATCATTATTTAATAGCATCAAAATTTTTTACTCTGATTTGGGGATTAATTGCAATAAGTTTCGCAAGTTTTGGGACATTATTTGAAAATTTGATTCAACTTGTAAATATCATTGGTTCAATATTTTATGGTACTGTTCTTGGAATATTTCTGGTAGCATTCTTTTTTAAGAAAATTGGTGGAAATTCTATTTTTTACGCCGCTTGCATTTCACAAGCAGTAATTTTTCTAATTTATTTTAATGTGGATATCGGTTATCTTTGGTTAAATTTTATTGGTGCTATAAATACCATAATTTTATCAATACTTTTCCACCAAACACTATTTAGAAAGCCTATCAACCAATAAGCTCATAGCATTTAATCCATCAGGTGCACCTGATTTTTTAGCTTGTTTTAATCCTTCTTTTGCAATTTTTAAAGCTTCTTTCTCCATTCCGTAGTAATTGTATATCAATGCTTTTACTCTGAGTTGCCAATATTTTGGATCTTTATAACTCTCGAAAGCCTTATTAATCCATTTGAAAGCTTTTTCTTTATCCAAACCCTCTTCATAGTAATAAACAGCAGCTTTCTGAAAATCAATAGGCTTTGGGTTTTTTAATAAAACACTTTCAATATTTGTAATCATTTTATCTTTTGTGAGAGCATCAAGATAGTAAATGGCCAATTTATTATCCCAAATAATATTTATAGTTGATCCGTTATTGCTAATGTTATCAAAAGATATCTCAAATGTTTCAACAGAAAAGGGTAATTCAATAAATTCTGAAACAACTCTTGCAACTATCAAATTTTCATCAAATTCTTTTAGGGAACCCCAATTATCAGTTTTATTGTATATGATTAAATCAAGTCTTGTTTCTCTGGGAACAGAATAAATATGATATTCACCTTTTGGAACAAGTTGATTATTTATTTTAATGTCATCCGAAACACTAAATGTTGTAGCTTGGTTGGCTCCAGTTCTCCAAATTTTGTTATAGGGGACCAAATTTCCAAAAATGGTCCTACCCTTCTTTGAGGGTCTTGAATAATCCACACTAATATTGACCAAGCCAATGTTCTGACTTAAGTTAGCTCTTGGGCTAGCAACTGGTGATTTGAGTTGTGCATTTAATAAGGGAAAGGTTAAAAATATTGACAATAAAATAAATAATTTTTGCATGACTTTTGTTTATGTTTTCAATATTATGAAAATTTTTAAACTTCACACCAAACAAAAGCTTCCAATTACAGTTAAAACTGCTTGGGATTTTCTTTCAGATCCTAAAAATTTAAAAGAGATAACCCCAGATGAAATGAATTTCAATATAATTGATTGTGATTATAAAAAAATATATCCAGGTCAAATAATTCAATATACAGTAACTCCATTGCTAAAAATTCCTCTTAAGTGGGTTACTGAAATTACCCACGTTTCTGATAAAAAATATTTTGTTGATGAGCAAAGGTTTGGCCCATACTCTCTCTGGCATCATAAACATTTTATTAAAGAAATTGATGGTGGAATAGAGATGGAAGATGTAATTCACTACAAAATTCCCCTTGGGATTATTGGTTACATTGTGAATTCATTAATAGTTAAAAAAAAACTTGGCCGTATTTTTGAATACAGAAGTAAAAAGTTAAACGAATTATTTGGAGAATTATGATGAAAAATATATTAATGATTGGTGGTTCCTATGGAATTGGACTACCATTAGCCAAAATATTGAACAAAGAGTTTAACGTGCATGTTGCATGTAGAACTAATGATCAACTGCAATCAGAAAATGTCAACTTTATAAAATTTGACGCATTAAATGATGAGTTTGACAGCTCGTTGATTCCAGATGAAATACATGGGTTTGTTTATCTTCCAGGAAGCATAAACTTAAGACCTTTCAAAGGCCTCTCTGTTGAGGCGTTTAAACAAGACTTAGAAATTAATTTAATTTCATTAATCAAAGTTTTGAAAACAGTAATGCCAAAGCTTATTGCAGCGGATAACAGCAGTATTGTTTTAATGAGTACTGTTGCTGTTCAAAGAGGTATGCCATTCCACTCTAGTGTTTCAGCTTCAAAGGGAGCTATCGAAGGGCTTACTAAATCACTTGCTGCAGAATATGCGCCCAAAATAAGGGTGAATGCTGTTGCCCCATCAATTGTAGATACACCACTTGCCAATCGCTTTCTTAACAATGATTTGAAAATTGAAAAATCTGCTCAGAAGCACCCCATGAAAAGGGTTGGTAATTCCACTGATATTGCAGAAACAATAAATTTTCTTTTATCAGATAAATCTAGCTGGATGACTGGACAAATTATTGGAGTTGATGGCGGAACCTCCACCCTATCTTAAATTGGAAAATTCAGTAATTTTTTGGTTTAGAAGAGATCTTAGACTTGATGATAACCACGCTCTTTATAAAGCATTAGATGAATCTAATTCAGTTATACCAATATTTATTTATGATAGTGATATAGTTGATAAGATTAAGACAAATGATCATCGTCTTAAACATATCTCCCTTTCAATAGAAAAAATGAATTTAGAGCTTAAAAAAATTAATAAAAAAATATTCACTTACAAGGGCAAACCACTTGAAATATTTAAGTCATTAATAAATAAAAATAAAATTTCTGCAGTTTATTACAACAAAGATTATGAGCCTTATGCTACAAAAAGAGATGAGTGTGTAAATAAATTATTCGTAGAAAATTCTATAAGTTTTAACGGTTTTAAGGATCAAGTGATTTTTGAACAAGATGAAGTTACTAAGAATGATGGAAAGCCATATGTGGTTTACACACCATACTCTAGAAAATGGACGGAAAAATTTTCTAAAGAAAATATTAAAGATTATAAATCGGAGGACTTATTAAATAGTTTAACTGATATGGACTTTTTTGATCATGATGATGTCATATTAAATTTTAGCAAGAACACCATCAATCCACCTGAACTGCGTTTTACTAAACAAATAATTGAAGAATATAGTGAAACAAGAAACTTCCCTCACCTTGATAAGACTTCTAAAATTGGAGTATTTCTCAGATATGGTAATATAAGTATAAGGAAGGCTGTTAAAAAGTCTGATAAAGCTGTCGACAAAACCTTTCTGAAAGAACTAATTTGGCGAGAATTTTTCATGCAAATACTTTGGCACTATCCCAAAACAACCAAAATATCATTCAAAGAAAAATATGAGAGAGTTAAGTGGAGGAATAATATGCAAGAATTTAAACTTTGGTGTGAAGGTAAAACAGGGTATCCAATAGTAGATGCCGGAATGAATGAACTAAATTCAACTGGTTTTATGCACAATAGAGTCAGAATGATTGTAGCTAGTTTTCTGTGTAAACATCTTCTTATTGATTGGAGACTAGGAGAGAAATATTTTTCAGATAAGTTATTCGACTATGAACAATCAAGTAATATTGGGAATTGGCAATGGGTTGCTGGATGTGGTGTTGATGCGTCTCCATATTTTAGAATATTCAACCCATATGAGCAACAAAAAAAATTTGATAAACTAGGCACTTATATCAAAAAATGGCTTCCGAATGATTATAAAGAAGAACCAATTGTTGATCATAAATTTGCAAGACAAAGGTGTTTAGAAACGTACAAAGAAGCTGTAAGTTAATTATGGAGATAAACATTATTTTTCCCAATCAACTGTTTAGAGACGGAGAACTTATCAATAGTTCAAACAAAACTTTTTTAATTGAAGAATTTCTATTTTTTAATCACTTTAATTTTCACAAACAAAAAATACTCTTTCATAGAATGTCTATGAAAAAGTATGAAAGTTTTTTAAGGTCAAAAAACATCGATATTGAGTACATAAATAGCCATGATGATGTTTCCGATATTAGAGTATTTTTAGAGAAAAAAAAATCTATCACATCAATTAACATCTATGATCCTGAGGATAACTGGTTAGAAAAAAGAATTATTAGTGTTTGTTCAAAAAACAATATAAAAATCAATATTTACGAAAATAAATTGTTTATAACGAAGAAATTTGAACTTGATTCATTTTTTAGGCCTGATAAAAAAAAGTTTTTTCAAACTAGCTTTTATAAATCTCAAAGATCAAAATTTAACCTTTTGATTGAGGATGGAAATCCTGAGGGTGGAAAATGGACATATGACGACTTAAATAGAGAAAAATATCCCAAAGATAAAGTGCCTCCAATCGTAAACTATGTAAATAAAAACAGTGATTTTGTATATGCAAAAAAATATGTTGATGATTTTTTTGAAAATAATTATGGTGAAATAAATTCTTCAAAAATATATCCATACGATTTTAAAAGTGCAGATGATTGGTTTGAGTGTTTTTTGATGGAAAGGTATGATGAATTTGGACCCTACGAAGATGCTGTTGTAAAAGAAAAATCTGTTTTAAATCACAGTTTATTATCTCCCATTATTAATTCTGGATTAATTGATCCAAATCTAATCATGATTAAATCAGTTGAGTTTTATAAAAAACATAATATTAGATTGAATTCTTGTGAAGGCTTTATTAGGCAAATAATTGGATGGAGAGAGTTTATTAGAGGGGTATACATAGCAAAAGGAAGCGAGGAAAGAAACAGAAACTTTTGGGGGTTTAATAGAAAAATACCTATATCATTTTATGAAGGAACCACTGGGATAGAACCTGTTGATGATACAATTTTAAAAATAAATAAATCAGGCTATGCCAATCACATTGAAAGATTGATGATTATTGGGAATTTTATGCTTTTATGTGAATTTGATCCTAATGAAGTATACAGATGGTTCATGGAACTCTTTATTGACTCATATGATTGGGTAATGGTACCAAATGTCTATGGAATGAGTCAATTTGCTGATGGTGGGTTAATGTCAACAAAACCATACATAAGTGGGAGTAGCTATGTGTTAAAAATGAGTAACTATAAAAAAGGTGATTGGTGTCCTATATGGGACTCTCTTTTTTGGAATTTCATTAATAAACAAAGAGACTTTTTTTTAACAAATCCACGAATGCGAATGCTTGTAAGTACATACGATAGAATGAAGCCCGAAAAAAAAGAAAATATCACTCTTACTTCTCACAATTATTTAGAAACGCTTAGCTAATGGATATCCGCAACATTGATCGAATTATTGAAATGGCGTGGGAGGACAGGACAACTTTTGATGCCATTAAAAGTCAGTTTGGAGTAGATGAGGGAGGAGTCATAAAAATCATGAGGAAAAATTTGAAACATTCAAGTTTCAAACTTTGGAGAAAAAGAGTTAGTGGAAGATCTACAAAACATCAAAAAGTTCGTGTAAAAAAGGGGTTGGAGTTTTTAAGATTTAAATGTAGTAGACAGAGAAATATTTCTAATAATAAGTTTAAATAATTCGTTTAATCTTAGCTCCTATTGAGGATAATCTATCATCAATCAGCTCATATCCCCTATCAATCTGCTCAATGTTATTAATTACACTTGTCCCTTTTGCAGACAAAGCTGCAATTAATAAAGATATTCCGGCCCTAATATCTGGTGATGACATTTTAGTGGCCTTTAATCTTGACTTAAAATTATGACCAATAACTACAGCTCGGTGAGGATCACAAAGTATTATTTTAGCGCCCATATCAATTAACTTATCTACGAAGAACAAGCGACTTTCAAACATTTTTTGATGAATCAAAACGCTCCCTTTAGCTTGAGTAGCAACTACAAGAATTATACTTATTAGGTCTGGCGTAAAAAGTGGCCACGGCCCATCCGAAATAGTAAGTATACTACCATCAATATTATTTTGAATCTCATAGCCGTTTTTATGAGCTGGAATTGTTATATCATTTCCACTTATGCTATATTTTACTCCGATTTTTGAAAAAACTGACAGTATTTGTTCCAATGATTCAATATTAACATTCTTAATAGTTAATTCACTTCTTGTCAATGCTGCCAATCCAATCCAACTTCCAATTTCTATAATATCTGGCTGGATAGTATGTGAACAACCTCCAAGTTTATCTACACCTATTATATGCAATAAATTTGATCCAATACCATTAATTGAAGCTCCCATTGAAATCAACATTGAACACAATTGTTGTATATATGGCTCGCACGCAGCATTATAAATAGTGGTTTCTCCCTCTGCAAGCACTGATGACATAATAATATTAGCTGTTCCCGTAACAGATGGTTGATCCAACAAAATTTTACAACCCTTTAATATCTTGCTTTCAATTTTATATTTCTTATTTTCCTTATCGTAAGTGAAATTACCACCTAATTTGATCAAGTTCTCAAAATGAGTATCTAGTCTTCTTCGACCAATTTTATCACCCCCTGGCCTAGGTATTGATGCTACACCAAATCTGGCTAATAATGGTCCAACAATCATTATGGAACCTCTCAAACTTTTTCCTTTTAATTCAAAATCTTCAGTATTCAAATAATTTAAATCAATATCATTTGATTCAAATTCAAAGGTGCTTTTTGAAGTTTTCCTAACCTTAACGCCGAGCGATTTTAATAAATCAATAAGTTTATTTACATCAATTATATCTGGAACATTTTTTATTATTATCTTTTCTTTTGATAATAAAACAGCACAAATAATTTGTAAAGCTTCGTTTTTGGCACCCTGTGGATGAATCGTACCAGATAATTTTTTTCCACCAACTACCTCAAAAGAGCTCATTACTTCCTTTTATAATTTCGATACGATTTTTTACCCTTTTTTGATGACTTGGTAAATCTTTTATTAGACATTATAATCAAATTCTTTGATTCCGTAAGTGGTTTTGAGCTATCATTTAGTTGGATTTTTCCGTCGGATAACTCTAACAAGTGCTGAAAAATTACTTTATCATCAACTGTATCTTTATTCCAAGTTAAAAAACATTTTTTCATATGATTCGCTATGACATAAATCAATTTCTCCTTCAACTCACCATCTTCCCAATTGTTTGCCACATCAATCATCTTTTTTATATTATTTCCATAAAATCTATACTTTGGATAATTTTGAGGGTAATTCAGCTTTTGTGGTTTCTCCTCTAGTAACTCTTTCTCTGGTTTATTAAACGGTGAATCGACGTCAAGCTTAAACTCAGACATTATGAATAGCTGATCCCAAAGTTTATGCTGAAAATCAGCAACATCTCTTAAGTGAGGATTTAAGTTGCCCATTACTCCAATAATGGCCTTTGCCATATCATTTCTTTCAGACTTGTTTTTACATTCAACAGCTTGATTAACCATTTTTTGAATATGTCTTCCATACTCAGGAATAATCAAATTAACTCTTTCACTGTTATACTCTAGGGAATCAATCATTATCTCAAAAATAATGGAATTTTTTTACTAAAGAGATATTATTCCCTCAATTTTAGAAACTGATTTATAAATTTTAATTACGTTATCTGCTGATGGAACTTTAACACTAATCGTAAAAGAAACATACTTTGAATTTGAAGATATTCTCTCTTTTGAGGATAATGCCCTAGAATCAAAGAAAGATTTGAGTTCATTTCTCTTTTCCTGTGTGTTCTCAACTATAAATTTAAATAGATAATTTGTTGGCCAAGTGTGACATTCATCAAGTCTCTCTTTCAGTTCTCTATAAAAAATTTCTGATGATTTTGTCACAATTCAAATATAGTAACAAATTATAGTTTTATTTTTATAAAAATTTATGGTTAATGTCTAATAAAGTTTTGATAACTGGTGGACCTGGAACAGGAAAAACATCTATAGCTAAAGAACTATCAAATCGGGGTTATTTCTGTTTTCCAGAAATTGTAAGAAATTTAAAATCCTCTAAGCGAAATCAAGGTATAAATAATTATTTTGACTCTAACCCTGTAGAATTCACAGAAAAATTATTTGAATTGAGAATTAATCAGTACAAAAAAAAAATAAATGCTGACACTATTTTTTATGACAGAGGACCGATCGACTCTTTAGCTTATCTTCACTACAAGGGTATAAATTATCCTGACAAACTAATTGATAATTCAAAAATTATTAATTATGATTTTTGCTTTATTGCTAATCCATGGGAAAAAATATATGTTAATGATGAAATCAGAGAAGAAACTTTTGATCAATGTAAAATCATAAATAAAAGCATCATATCAACATATGAATATTTTGATATTGATTTAATAAGTTTACCATGTGAATCTATTAATGATAGGGTTGAGTTTATTTTAGAAAAATTAAAAACTTAGTTATGAATGTTATTTTTATGGGAACACCTGATTTTGCTGTAGATAGTCTTAATTCTATATATAAATCAAGCCATAATCTATGTTGTGTGGTTACAATACAAGATAAAAAAGTGGGCAGAGGTCAAAAGATTAGCAAAAGTGCAGTAAAAAATTATTGTATTTCTAATGGAATTAAGTTTTTGCAGCCTTTGCACTTGGATGACGATGATTTTATTAACGAATTAAAAAGTTTTAATGCAGACATTTTTATAGTAGTTGCCTTTAAAATTTTACCTGAGAATATTTGGACTATACCAAAAAAAGGCACAATAAATATTCATGCATCAATACTTCCTAATTTAAGAGGTGCTGCACCTATTAATTGGGCTATAATTTATGGATTAAAAAAAACAGGTCTAACTAGTTTTTTTATAAACAATGGTATTGATACAGGTGATGTAATAATTCAAGAGGAGATTGACATCAATGAAAATGATACGTATGAAATAATATACCAAAAACTAAAAAAACTTAGCTCAACTTTTATTTTAGAATCAATTAAGGCAATAGAAAGCGGACTTAAACCAAAAATTCAGTCAAAAATTAAATCAGAATTTTTAAAAGCACCTAAACTTGATAAAGAAAATACAAGAATAAAATGGAACGATACAGGTAATAATATTAATAATTTAATTAAAGGTTTATCGCCCTACCCTGGTGCCTGGTCAATTATAAAATCAAATGGAATTAGGGTTAAAATAATAGACTCAGAATTTATTCCAAAACCAATTAATAGAAATACAAATGGTTCACTTTTACCAAACAAGAAAGATTGTATGATTCAAGTTAAAAATGGTGTTATAAATGTGTTAAAGATTAAGGTTGAGGGTAAAAAAGAGCAAAGTGGTCGCGATTTTGTAAATGGTTATCAAGGAAAAGAAATATTATTTATTTGAAAAAAGGAAATTTATTAATATCCAACTATACACTGATTAATGATCTAGAGTTTAATAGATCTGTTATTCTTCTTACTAGAGATGATAGTGAAGGGTCTATTGGATTTGTTATAAATAAAAAATCCTCTTATAAAATTTGTGATTTGGACAAAGAATATAAAGATATTGAGGCCAAAATATATTACGGTGGGCCTGTAAGTGTTGATACAATTCATTTCATTCATAAGAAAAATAGTTTTGTGGTTGATAGTGAAAAAATTTCAAATGAAATATACTGGGGGAAAGACTTTAATGAAATAATAAAACTGATTCGACTGAAAAAAGTCGACATTAATGATGTTAAGTTTTTTATAGGTTATTCTGGATGGGATTATGACCAACTTGGAAGAGAATTGGATGAAAATTCATGGTTAGTATTAAAAAACTATAACTCTAATGATATATTTAAAACTAAAAATGAATTATGGAAAAATAAATTGATAAGTTTTGGAGAGAAATATAAATTATGGGCTAATTCACCAGAAAATCCCAATTATAATTAAATAGAAGCATTCAAAAGGTCTAATATTTTTTTTGTCAAATTAAATTTTAATTCATTTTTTCTGTATTTAGTGATTGAAAAAATACCTTGGATTGAGTTGCATCCAAAAATTTCATCAGCATCACTCAGTTCATAAGTGTTAACATCTCTTTCAACAATTTGTATATTATTTTTTTTAAGAATTCTAATGATATTTTTTCGCATAACACCATTTAAACACCCAGACTTCAGGTCGGGGGTAATAATGCAACTATCTTTAATTAAAAATATATTAGCATTTATTAGTTCACAAACCATTTTATCGTTATTTAAAAGAATACAATTATGTAAATGATTTTCTTTTGCATAAATAGATGCAATTACATTAATAATTTTATTGTTTGATTTTATAGATGAAATTAATTGTTTGTCTAGGTAGTAGTCTTTAAATATATCAACCTCATATTCTTCTTGATGAATTACAAATTTATTTGATTCTAAATTCTCACAAGATATTAGAAATTTACATTCATTTGAGACTGGTCTATACTTACCGGGTGAATTCCTGTAAACAGATAAACGAACTCTTGAACAACCATTTTTTGAAATGGCATTATGCAAGTTCATTATATTTTTATCTAAAAACTCTGGTGTAAAATGATCAGGAATATCAATCCTACAAATTCTCATTGAAGAGATTAATCTAAAATAATGGTCTTCCCAAAAACATATTTTTCCTTCAATTATTCTAATTGATTCGAATACTGAATCACCATAGAGAAAACCTCTGTTATTTTCAATTTGATGCGATTGCTCTGTAAGTTGACCGTTAAAATTAATCATTGGATTTATTAAGTAGAGCCAATGACCTGCTTGAGATCAGAAATTTGACTCTCCCACAACATTTTTCCCTCCTCAACCTCATCTTCATCAGCAAAATCATAAATAACCAAAGAAACATCTTTAGTGAGTTCGTCAACAACAATATTTATTTCAAAAAAATAATCATCCTCATTTTCTAACCACCTAAACCTAACATACTTGTTGTTTTTAAATGAAATAAGTTCTGCTTTTTCTTCAGATCCGTCCCAAAAAAAAGAAAAAACCTTACCTCTTGAATTTACATTATCGGCGAACCATTCGGATAAATTTGAGGCTGATGAGATATACTGATAAAGCATGCTTGGTGATGCTTGAATAGGAAACTCTAACTCATATTTTATTTTTTCTGACATCAGAGACAATATAATACTAATAAATCAAAATCAACAATTTTTTTTTTTTTTTTAAACAGTGTTTGACTGTAGTTATATTGTTTTTATATTTGAGATCTTTTGGCGAGGTAGCTCAGGCGGTTAGAGCGTCGGATTCATAACCCGGAGGTCGGGAGTTCAAGTCTCCCCCTCGCTACATCTTAGAAAATTCAGAAATAAATTTTTTGAATTTGAATAACTTTTCCTTTCCATCGTTCATTGATCTGATTTTAATCACTTCATTATCTTTTTCTTCTTGACCATAAATTAATACTGTTTGAAATTTGTTTTTGTTTGCAAAAGAAAACTGCTTAGATATTTTAACTGAATCAGGATAAATAAATATGCTTTTACCCTGACTTCTCAAACTCTCAACAATATCCTCGAGATCATTGATGAAATCGGTATCAAAATTTATAACCAGAATATCATTTGAAGGATCTTTTAGTGGAGGGAAAATACCTTTTTCGTTCATTAGTAAATGAATTCTTTCAAGTCCAAAGGATATTCCAATACCTGGTAAATTATCAACTCCAAAAGATTTTGTTAAATCTGAATACCTTCCACCTCCACCTAATGAACCTAAAGATGAATTAGGATGACTAATTTCAAATATTAATCCAGTGTAATAATTTAATCCTCTAGCTAAGGATAGGTCAAATTCAACCTCAACTAAATCATTTGAGTCTTTAATCAACCTATAAAATTGATTAATTTCTTCTATAGCAGCAATTGAGTTTGAATCTGTAAATTCTTCTGTAATCTTATTTATAAAATCAGATAATTTCCCAGAAAATTCAAATAATTCAAACAAATCATCTAAATGCCTATCCTTAATGTTTAAATCCTTTTTAAGTGAATTTCTTAACTTATCTAATCCAATCTTTTCCTTTTTATCAACCAAAATTATAAACTCATTAAACTTATCTACCAGACCAATTTTTCTAGCAATAGAATTTAAAATTTCACGGTGATTAACTTTAATTATAACGTCTTTTAAACCTAATTTTTTAAATATTTTTGAATAGATTTGAATCATTTCATATTCAAGAAATAAGGAATCAGAACCAATTACATCAGCATCACACTGAGTAAACTCCTGGAATCTTCCTCTTTGAGGCCTATCAGATCTCCATACTTTTTGAATTTGAAATCTTTTGAATGGAAAACTTATTTCATTAAAATGTTGTGAAACAAATCTCGCCAAGGGAACAGTTAAATCAAATCTAAGCCCCTTTTCACTAATTGATGATACAAATTGATTTAATTTTCCTGAGTACAGTGCCTTAATATCGGCCTTTTTTACTTTATCCCCACTATTAATAATATTAAATATGAACTTGTCGCCTTCGTCACCATATTTTTCATAAAGTGTAAGTCTTTTCTCCATTGAAGGGGTTTCTATTTCAGAATAGCCAAATGAAATAAAAACCTTTCGAATTGTATTTATGATGAATCTTCTTGAAAGCAATTCAATAGGCCCATAATCTTTAGTCCCTTTTGGATTGATAGATTTATCTGACATTATAAGTCAAATATCACTCTTTTAGAAAAAATAAAAAAATAAAAGGAATTACTTTTCTTTTGAAATAACTTCGAATGATAATTCAAAGCTGACTTCTCTATGAAGTCTTATTTTAGCAGAGTACTTACCAGTTGACTTGATATTTGAAGACAATATAATTTTGTTTTTTTCAACTTCATAACCCTCTTCTGAAAGTTGTTTTGAAATATCTGAGCTTGTAACTGATCCAAATAACTTGTTGGAATCAATGACTTTGGCGGAAATACTTAATTCTAATTTTTCTAATTTTTTTTGAAATTTATTAGCTTCTTCAATTGCAACTCTATCCTTATTAGCTGATTGCTTTAATTTTTCATCCAGGGCTTTTTTGGCAGATATTGTAG
>CACLQX010000003.1 GCA_902609185.1 uncultured Bacteroidota bacterium
GATTCAAATTTAATCCAAGTTTTATTATTGACACTTTCATCCAAAAGTCTAACACAACCAATTTTAAATGATTTTAACTTAAATATTTGGGAGTTTTTAAAAATAATAACCTCAGTACTCCCACCACCAACATCAACAAAGCAATAATTTTTTGATTTACCAATATGATCAGATATATCTTGTTTAGAAGTGATTTGAGCTTCTTTTTTACCAGAAATCACATCTAATTTAATCCCTGTCTCTTCAAAAATACGTTTTATTATTTCCTGCGAATCCTTTATATTTCTAATTGCAGATGTAGCATATGCAAGGTGTAAATCTACTCCGTTGACCTCCATCAAAAGTTTGAAAGCTTTGAAGGATTTTATTAATTTTTCAATACTCGATTCAGTTAGGGTTGAATCAGAAAAAGATTCTTTACCTAATCTTAGAGGAATCCTAACAATATTATTTTTTGTACTTATTTTTTTTCCATTGATATTATAAACATTAGAAACTAACATTCTTATTGCATTTGATCCAATATCAATTGTTGCAACTCTCTTATAATTTATTTTACTTTTCAATTTTTTTTAAATAATAATTATAAACTGAGTTTTGTGCTTGTAAGGTTTCTTTTACGTTTTTTGAATACTCATTTATACGTGAAGAATTGAGTTTTCGTGATTTTGTATTATCGGACCAATAAATGTCAAATATATCCAAAATCTCTTTTTTATTAGCGTTATCAAGAATTGGACAGGTGACTTCAATTCTATTTTCCAAATTTCGTGTCATCCAGTCTGCAGATGAAATATAGGTCTTATTTTTATTTCCTGAGCAAAAAATAAAAAATCTCGTGTGTTCTAAGTACCTGTCTACAATACTTTTGGCTTCAATATTTGCACTGTGTTCTGTATTTTCTGGTATTAAACAACATATTCCTCTAACAATCATTTTAATTTTAACGCCCTCGATACTTGCCTTATATAGTTCTTCAATCATCTCATAATTAGTGATACTGTTTAGTTTAATTTTAATCCATGCGTCTATACCCTTTTTTGCGTTTTTAATTTCATCTTTTATCAGTTTTTTGAATACAGACTTAGTTTTAAATGGAGATATAAACAACTGATTATAATTAGTTTTTTTGTAGTTGATTTCTATAAAATCGAATATCTTGGAAACATCATCTAAAATCTCTTTATTAGAGGTGAATAACGTTATATCAGTATAAATTTGAGCAGTTGATTCGTTAAAATTGCCGGTACTTATAAAACCATATTTCTCAAGTTTTCTTCCATTTTTCTTTTCGACAACACAAATTTTTGCATGTACTTTAAGATTTGGTAAACCAAAAACTAGCTTAATACCATTCTCTTCAAATAATTTCGCATATTTAATGTTTGCTTTTTCATCAAACCTTGCTTGAAGTTCAATTTGAACTGTAACCAACTTCCCGTTCTTAGCTGCATTAATGAGCGTATTTGCAACCATTGATAGTTTTGAAAGTCGATATATAGTTATTGAAATGGATTTAACATCAGGATCAATTGAAGCCTCAGACAAAAATCTTAAAGTATATATAAATTTATGATAAGGTGTATGTTGTAAAACATCATTATTTTTTATTGTTTGAAAAACACTTTCATTTTCATTAAATAGCTTAATACTTAAAGCCCTTCTTTTTGAATAAGTTAAGTTAACCTTTCCAAAATCAGGAAATTTCATAAAATCACGTCTATTATGATATCTTTCTGCAGGAATTATACTATCTGTATTTTTATTTATACCCATTTTTCTGATGAGAAAACTTAATGTATCATCATGAATTGAAGAATCATATACCAATCTTACAGGTTTTCCTCTTTGTCTCTTTTTTAAACTCTGAGAAATCTTTTCGAGATAACTTTTCGAGATGTCATAAGCAAAGTCCAATTCCGCATCCCTAGTCATTTTAATATTAAAAGCAAAGATTTTTTTTGGTTTAAAAATTTTAAAAATATCAACTAAGTGATACCTAATTATATCATCAATAAATATTACATATTTTTTATCCGATTCTTCAATAACAAAAAATCTATTCAATTGTTCAGGAATCTTTATTAAAGCATACTTTATAGATTCAGTTTCAATTTGAATTTTAACTATGAGAAATGAATTTGAATCTTTTAAAACTGGAAATGAGTTTGATTTATCAAAAATAATTACCTCCATTTGAGGTAAAATCTTTTCTGAAAAAAAAGAATAAATCTTATCTATTTGCGTGCTTGGTATTGTTTTTTCATCAACAAAAAAAATATTTTCTTTTTTTAGATCAGACTTTATGGAATTTAAAATTTTAGAACTTTTATTCTGAACTTCAATAGTTTTTTTGTTAATCTCACTTAATAAATCTTTTGCTGTGAGTCCCTTATATAATTTCCTATTTTTCTGAGGAGAAACAGCAATTCTTTTGACAGTAGCGTACCTAACTTTAAAAAACTCATCTAAATTACTAGAAAAAATCCCAATAAATCTGATTCTTTCAATTATTGGAACTGTTTTATCTTGAGCTTCTTGTAAGACTCTTTCATTAAATTCAAGCCAACTTAACTCACGATTTTTAAATTCAAACTTTTTCACCTGTACTCTTTTGGGAAGAAAAAAGAAAAATTCTTGGATTTTTCAATTTCAGCCCATAAAGATACACTAAATTCAAAAATTAGCATTCCACAAGTTGGTACGTGTAAATTGAATTTATCAGAAAAATCATTTACTAAGAAATTACAGGAGTTATTGTGAGTAAAAATTAATACTGTTGAAAGGTTATTAGGCAAATTTCTAATAAATGATTTTACATTATTTCCTTTAAAGTCATACAATTTCTCAGATTTTAAACATTCCAAATCCTTTAAAAAATCACATCTATCTATAAATATTTCTGAAGTTTCGATTGTTCTTTTTGCAATACTTGTATATATAACCTCAGGCTTTAAATTTTCAGAATTAAAAATATCTGAAATTGTTTCAGCATCATTAATACCTCTTGTTGATATCGGTCTATCTAGATCAGAAACATGTTTTGACCAATCAGATTTTGCATGACGAATAATGATCAGTTTTTTCAAGGACTTAATCTTTTCGCAATCCAAGAATCATTATTCGATTTAGAAAAAACAATTCTGTCGTGTAATCTATTACTTCTACCCTGCCAAAATTCAAACTCATTTATATTTATAAAAAATCCACCCCAATTATTAGGTCTGGTAAGATTTGGTGAATTTTTCTTTATTTCATTAAACTTTTTTTCTAGGTATTCCCTACTAGGGATTTCCTTACTCTGATCAGAACTTATTGCTCCTAATTGACTATCCAAAGGTCTTGAATAAAAATAATCATCTGATTCTTTTTTGGAAATTTTAGAACATATTCCATTAATTATAATCTGTTTTTCTAATGAAGGCCAAAAAAAAGATATACAAACATTATGGTTTTTTTTTATTGCATCTCCTTTTTTGCTTTCATAATTTGTAAAAAAAACTATTCCATTTTTTTTTAGCATTTTCATTAAAACCACTCTATTTCTAGGTTCATTTTTGTCATTGACTGTACTAAGGGTCATTGCATTAGGTTCATCAATTTGACTATCATCTTCAGCCATCTTTAACCAACTTTTAAACAAGACAAATGGATTTTTAACCATCTCATGGTCCAAAAGACTAGATTTTGAATAATTTTTTCTAAAGTCTGAAAAATCTTTCACGCACGTTAAAATTAATCAATTATTCTTTCAATTTCTTCAATTTCAATTATGTCTTTAGCCTCTTGAAATGTAGGAGAAAATGAAAATTTCAATTTATCTTTATTTTCAAATTTTTCAGAGATTATAACAATTGATTTATTTTTCAAATTCACAAATGAGTTGTAGATGTTCGTGTGAGATAAATTAAAATCATTGAGGTCTTGGTATTCAATAATCAAGTTTTTAGAAAATTGGAAAATAAAAGGCTTAAAATCTTTTTTTTCCAAACCCTTTTTTATAGATATGACTTCAAAATTTAAACTCATAATTTCGATGCTAGCAGATATAAAACTGCCATCCTGACTGCAACGCCATTTTCAACTTGATCTAAAATCACAGTTCTTCCAGTGTCAATTAAATCGGTTGAAAGTTCAACACCACGATTTATTGGTCCAGGGTGAGTTATTATAATATCCTTTTCGATTTGACTTAATTTATTAAGATTTAACCCAAACTGTTTGGCATACTCGCGAGTTGTTGGAAAATAACTTTGATTCATTCTTTCGTTTTGAACTCTTAACATACTAGCTACATGACACCATTTCAAACCATTATCCAATGATGGTTCATATTCAACACCCAAGGTTTCAATATATTTTGGAATTAATGATAGTGGTCCACAAACCTTTACATTAGCTCCAAGCTTTTTGAAAAGAAGAATATTAGATAGAGCTACCCTTGAGTGAAGAACATCACCAACTATTAAAATGTTTTTATTTGAAAATTCCTTGAGTTTTGATTTTAATGTAAAAGCATCTAAAAGTGCTTGAGTTGGGTGTTCATGACAACCATCACCTGCATTAATTATACATGACTTAACATTTTTAGATAAAAAAACACTTGCTCCAGGGCTTGGGTGTCTAATAACAATCATATCAACCTTCATTGATAAAATATTATTTACTGTATCTGTTAATGTTTCTCCTTTTTTGATAGATGATCCTGTTGAATTAAAGTTCACAACATCGGCAGATAATCTCTTCTGCGCTAATTCAAATGAAATTTTAGTTCTTGTGCTATTTTCAAAAAATAAATTTGCAATAGTCACATCTCTTAAACTTGGTACTTTTTTTATTTTTCTATTAATGACTTCCTTAAAATTTTCAGCTGCATCAAATATCGAATATACATCTTCCAAACTCATATATTTTATTCCTAATAAATTCGAAATTGATAATTTACTTTTCATTTTGTAAAATATAAACTGAACCTTCTTTATTTTTTTTATCCCATTTAACTTCCACCCTTTGATTATTTATTGAATCAACCTTTATTCCATAATAATCAGGTTGAATTGGTAAGTGTCTCGAAAAACGTCTATCAACTAGACTTAATAACTCAACCTTTTTAGGCCTACCAAATGATTGAATTGCTGCCAATGCGGCAGTAACACTTCTTCCTGTGTATAATACATCGTCAATTAAAATAACTGATTTACCCTCTACCGTAAATTCTATTGAGGTCTTGTTAGGTCTAAGAATTTTATTTTTTCTTCCAAAATCATCTCTAAAAAAAGTAATATCGAGTAATCCTAGATTGATTTTTTTAATTTCATACTCATTAATTAAAATTTCTTTTAATTTTTCAGAAAGTATTTTTCCTCTAGGTTGAATACCAATTAATACAGCATCTTCAAAATGATTATGATTTTCATAAAGCTGACTGGCAAGACGTCTTAGAATCAAAGACAGTTTTGAGGTGTTTAGGATTTTTTTTGCATTGAATGCGCACATCAAAGCGCAAATGTAACAAAAATTTAAAAATATCAGTCTGCTTTAAATTTTTCTGATAATTTTTTATAATAGCCCCCAACCAATTTTTCTCTAATTTCAGAAAATGAATTTAATGTCTCTTTGATATCCTCAACAGTGTGAGTAGCTGTTGGAATTAATCTAAGAAGAATTAAACCTTTAGGTATTACCGGGTAAACAACTATAGAGCAAAAAATATTATATTTTTCTCTTAAATCTTTAACTAAGACCATTGCTTCAGGGACCTCACCTTTGAGAAAGACGGGGGTAACACAACTTTGTGTTTTACCAATATCAAATCCGTTATCCTTTAAACCATTTTGAAGCATTTCAACATTGTCCCACAGCTTTGCTTTGTGATTTGGTTCATTTCTAAGGATTTCTAATCTTTTTAAAGCACCTACTACTAGTTGCATTTGCAATGATTTGGCAAACATCTGCGAACGCATGTTATATTTTAGAAATTTGATAACTTGTTTAGAACCCGCAACAAATGCACCAGTGGATGCCATTGACTTAGCAAATGTGGCAAAGTATACATCAATTTCATCCATAACTCCTTGCTCCTCACCGACGCCAGAGCCAGTTTCTCCTAATGTTCCAAAACCATGTGCGTCATCAACAAGAAGTCTAAAATTATATTCATTTTTAAGTTTTACAATTTCCTTGATTTTCCCTTGCTCACCCCGCATTCCAAAAACCCCCTCAGAAATCACTAAGATGCCTCCACCTGTTTTTTCTACGATTTTTTCAGCTCTTTTAAGATTGATTACTAGGCTTTCTATATCATTATGCTTAAAAGTAAATCTCTTACCAAGATGTAATCTAACTCCATCAACTATACAGGCGTGCGCATCAACATCATAAACTATAACATCATTTTTAGATACTAGAGTATCAACGATTGACAAAATACCTTGATATCCAAAATTAAGCACATATGCACTTTCTTTATTTACAAAATCTGCGAGCTGGTTTTCTAATTTTTCATGCATAGAAGTGTGTCCTGACATCATTCGGGCACCCATTGGATAGGCAGAACCATACTCATCAGCTGCCTCAGAGTCAATTTTTCTAACTTCTGGATGATTAGAAAGTCCTAAGTAGTCATTAACACTCCATGTAATAACTTCTTTTCCATTAAAATTCATCCTATTAGAAATCTTTCCTTCTAATTTTGGAAACACAAAATAACCTTCAGCAATGCTAGCCCATTTACCAAGTGGACCCATACTTTTATTAAATTTTTGAAATAAATCAGACATCTTTTACTTTACATATTCAATTGAAGAAAATTGTTCTTTACTAGTTTTTAAATTAAATCCCTGCTCTTCCATCCAACTATCACTATATATTTTACTCATGTACCTAGATCCATGATCACAGAAAATTGATACAACAAAACTATCATCTTCAAATACATTTTTTTTGTTCAGTTGTTTTAAAGCCTGTAAGCAAGCTCCTGATGTATAACCAACAAATAAACCCTCTTTAGTTGCAATATCTCTTGAACAATGTGCACTTTCCTCATCTGTAACTTTTTCATAATAATCAATTACGTTAAAATCCGTTGATGTTGGAATTAAATTTTTTCCCATCCCTTCAATTCTGTAAGGGTAAATCTCAGATTCATCAAACTCACCAGTTTCATGGAATTTTTTTAGGGCTGAACCGTAAGCATCCACACCAATAATTTTAATACTTTTGTTTTTTTCCTTTAAAAACCTACCAATTCCAGAAATTGTACCACCTGTGCCACTACTAGCAACAAGATGAGTTATTTTACCATTTGTTTGATTCCATATTTCTGGTCCTGTTGTTTGATAATGAGCATCAATATTCAAATGATTGAAGTATTGATTTACATAAAAAGAATCTTTTATTTCCTCATTTAGTTTTTTTGCAACTTGATAATAGGATCTATTATCATCGGCAGGTACGTTCGATGGGCATACATAAACTTTTGCACCCATTGATTTCAACATGTCAATTTTATCAGGTGATGATTTTGAAGATACAGCAACGATACATTTATAACCTTTAACCATTGCAATCATTGAAAGACTGTATCCAGTATTACCAGAACTAGTCTCAATTATTGTTGAATCTTTGTCAATTAAACCAGATTCTTCAGCCTTTTTGATTATGTGTAGAGCAATTCTGTCCTTATTAGAGTGCCCAGGATTGTATGCTTCATATTTACAAAAGTGAGTGCCAGAAATTCCCTTAATTACTTTATTTAATCTTATAAGTGGTGTTTTTCCTATCAGGGAGAGTATATTTTCGTGGACATCAAAATCTTGTTTCATACAAGAATACAATAACTTTTCAAATTTAGGTAAAAAAAATCAGTTACATCAAAAGATTTTCCGCGTTGATTTTTGATAGTAAATTCATAAATTTTTCATGATGATTAGCTGTGTAATCTGCATGAGTAACCAATCTTAATTTATTATCTCCCATCCCAATCAATTTAACACCATTATGATCCATAAAATTTATAAAATCTTGTGTGGAAAATTGATTTTTATTTTTAAAGATAATAATATTCGTTTCGACTGGATAAACCTCCTCAACAAAATATGATTCTTTTAGCAAATTTGATATCTCTTTTGCTCTTCTGTGGTCATGACTTAGTCCTTTAATATTATTATCAAGCGCATATATTCCACATGCTGCTAGATATCCTGATTGCCTCATGCCTCCACCAAAGATTTTTCTAATTTTTAATGCTTTCTGAAAGTATTTTTCTTTACAAATTAAAATTGATCCGACAGGACATCCTAGACCTTTACTTAAACAGACTGATATTGTATCAAATAATTTTCCAAAATCGGAATATTCATACCCTTTTTCTACACATGCATTCCATATTCTAGCTCCATCAAGATGAAATTTCAAATTATTTTTATTACAAACTTTTTTTATTTTTTTTATTTCATCTAAATCCCAACATGCTCCTCCTCCTTTGTTGGTAGTATTTTCAATACAAACAAGGGAAGTATTAGGGCTATGGTAAAAATCAGGTGGATTTATTGCATCAATTACATCCTGATGATTAAATAATCCTCTAGGTTTATTAATTAACTTACAAGATACACCAGAATTAAAACTAACACCACCGCCTTCGTAATTATATACATGAGCATATTTGCTGCATATCAATTGATCTCCAGGAATGGTAAGTATGTTAATTGCGGATTGATTTGCCATAGTTCCGGATGGAAAAAAAAGGGCACAATCCATTCCAAATAAAGAAGATATTTTTTTTTCAAGTTCATTTACTGTTGGATCTTGTTTAAAAACATCATCACCAACATTAGAATCATACATGAAATTTAACATTCCCTTTGATGGTTTTGTAATGGTATCGCTAATTAAATTAATTTCCATTACAGTAAATATAATTTATGATGGTTTTAAAAGCAATTAATTATTTAAATTTACTTTGTGGTAACATCAGATCAAATTAAAGATTTAATCGAACGCCTTGGTGCTTTAAGGAGGTATCTTTGACCTAAACGAAAAGAATAAAAGCATTTCTGAATTAGAAAATAAAACAATCCAAAACGATTTTTGGAAAGATTCGAAAAAAGCTCAGCTGATTTTAAAAAAACTTAGTTTAACAAAAACTAAAGTATCTGAATTTAAAGAAACATCCGAATTATGTGATGAGTTAGAGGTACTTTATGAGTTTTTTAAAAATAAAGAAATTGATGAAGTAGAGATTAATAAGGCTTTCAATAGTGCAAAGGAAAGCTTGGAGTCCCTCGAATTTAAAAATATGCTTTCAAGTGAAGGTGATGAAATGTCAGCAGTTGTTCAAATAACAGCAGGTGCAGGTGGGACTGAAAGTTGTGATTGGGCTCAAATGATCTCAAGAATGTACTTGATGTGGTGCGAAAAAAGAAATTTTAAAACCAAAGAATTAAATTGTATTGATGGAGATGTTGCTGGCATAAAATCCATCACAATCCAAATTGAGGGGGAATACGCATTTGGTTGGCTTAAAGGAGAAAATGGTGTCCATAGACTAGTTAGAATTTCTCCATTTGACAGTAATGCAAAAAGACATACTTCTTTTGCATCGGTTTATGTCTACCCACTGGTGGACGATAGTATAGAAATTGAAATCAATAATTCTGAAATTGAGTGGGAAACCATGAGATCAAGTGGAGCAGGTGGACAGAGTGTTAATAAAATTGAAACAGCTGTGCGATTAACACATAAACCAACTGGGATAATTGTTGAGAACTCAGAAACGAGATCTCAACTTGACAATAAGAATAAAGCAATTTTATTACTTAAATCGCAACTTTACGAGATTGAATTAAATAAAAAGCTCCAAGCAAGGAAAGAAATAGAAGAAAACAAAAAGAAAATTGAATGGGGATCGCAAATAAGGAATTATATACTTCATCCTTATAAAATGGTTAAAGATGTAAGAACAAATATAGAAACAACGGATGCTGTTGGTGTTCTAAATGGTGATATAGAAGGATTTTTAAAATCTTATCTTCTAAATTTAAACTAAATTTATTTACTTTTTTTTCTTTCTTTTAGCCATTCAAAAAAGGAACCTGTAACCCAATATGGAATTATAAATGTGAGCAGTAGAATCATTAACCAAAACCCAATTGTAACAACAGTCATGAAAACTAAAAAACCAAGATACTGATCGAATTCGAACATATTCAAAGATAATTAATAATGATTAAAGAATTCTAAGGAAAAAAAAATACTTTATCAACAATTCGTAAATTTGCATTATGGAAAAAAAATTTAGAGTTGAATCTGACACTTTAGGTGAAGTTAAAATAGATCACAAAGCTCTCTGGGGGCCACAAACTCAAAGGTCAATAAATAATTTCAAAATTGGTCAGCCATATTCAATGCCTATTGAAATTATTTATTCATACGCAATTTTAAAAAAATGTTGTGCAATCGCAAATAATGAATTAAATAATCTTGATAAAAGAAAAATGAAATTAATTTCAGAAATATGCGATGAAATTTTAAACAACAAACATAATCTTGAATTTCCATTAGTTGTTTGGCAAACAGGCTCTGGAACACAAACTAACATGAATATTAATGAAGTAATTTCAAATAGAGCAAACTTATTAATTGGTAAAACACTTTCTGATTCAAGATATATAAAAGCTAATGATGAGGTAAACATGTCTCAATCATCTAATGATACATTTCCAACAGTTATAAATATTTCTGTAACTAAGCTCATACATGAAAAATTTATTCCATCAATTGAATCATTTATAAAAATTCTTAAAATAAAAAAAGAAGAATTTAATAGTGATATTAAAATTGGTAGAACACACATGATGGATGCGACTCCTATTAGCCTGGGTCAAGAATTTTCTGGTTATGAGGCTCAAATGAAATTTGGATTGAAGGCATTGAAAAATACTCTCATGCATTTAAAACAACTTGCAATTGGTGGAACTGCAGTTGGTACTGGACTTAATGCACCTGCTGGATTTGATAAAATTGTGGTGAAAAATATTTCTAATTTTACAAAAATTAAATTCGAAGTTGCAGAAAATAAATTTGAAGCAATTGCATCAAAAGATGCCCTAGTTGAAACTCATGGGGCACTAAAACAGATTGCTGTCTCTCTTTTTAAAATCGTTAATGATATAAGACTTTTGGGAAGTGGTCCAAGATCTGGATTTGCAGAACTTATTTTACCTGCTAATGAACCTGGAAGTTCGATTATGCCTGGAAAAGTAAATCCAACTCAGTGTGAAGCCGTATCTATGGTTTGTACACAGGTGCTTGGAAATGATACAACAGTTAGCTTTGCAGGAAGTCAAGGTCACTTAGAACTTAATGCATTCAAGCCTGTTATTGCTAATAAATTGATTGAATCCATTAATTTGTTATCTGATTGTATGGAAAGTTTTAATAAAAACTGTTTAAATGGTTTAAAGGCTAATAAAATAAAAATCAACCAACATCTCAACAACTCATTAATGCTTGTAACAGCACTCAATAAAAAAATAGGGTATTACAAAGCAGCCAAAATTGCAAATGAAGCTCACAATAATGGCACCACTCTTGAGGAAGAAGCAGTAAAGTCAGGTTATGTTACTAAAGAACAATTTAAAGACTGGGTAAACCCTGAGAATATGGTTTAAATTCTACCTTTAAGGGCATTAAAAGCCCAACCAATAGCAATAAATCCAACTCCAGCAACAGAAAATCCAATAGCATATTCAGAATATTTTAAGACGCCTAATAATATCAGTGCTATTCCAAGTAAGGTCAATATAAATGACCCCCAAGCAAATATGGTATTTTTATTCATTATAATTCAATTTAATGACCCTAGCAGTTTTTCTCTCCAGTTAGTCCAATTATACTTTTTTGAAAAATAAAGAAGAATTAAAATTTGTAAAGGAATTGATGTAAGAAACATGATTGACATATTTGGTTCACCAACATATTTGAGTAATGAATCAGTTTGAAGAACAGTCCAATCAGCAGTCATCAGCAAAATACCAATAAAATTATTCCCAAAATGCATACCCAAGGCAAGTTCTAAACCATCATCCATTAGTGTGCATATTCCCCATACAAGTCCCATAATAAAGTATGCACCAAGAAAACCATAACCCATTTTATCAATCTCAGGATTAGCAAGGTGTAATAAAGCAAACAATAAAGTGGGAATTAAAAGTGCAAGAAGTCTACTTTTAGTAGTAATTCCTATCCCTTGTAATAAATAACCTCTTACAAGATATTCTTCAAAACTGGTTTGAAAGGGTAATAAAAATATTGCTATTAGAGATAAATAAATAAAAGATTGTGGCTTAAAATTAAACTCATAAACACTTGGATCGTACAAATAAGCAACTAACATCCCGATCGCATTAACAGTTGATATCACAAAAAAACCATTGAATATTCTTTTAAAATCAACTTTATCTCTTGATGTAGTTAAGGACTTTATTGTTTGTTTATGAACAACTTTAACAGTAAAAAAAATTCCAATCAGACCGACCAAAAAGGTTATACAGAAGAGTGCTAAACCAACATTATAGTTTGGAAATGCACTTAAAAAATTTGATTCGTTTAAAGTTTGTAATTTGTCTAGGTCTGCAACAGAGAATAGACCAACTAATAATGGAATAGCACCTAAAAACTGCCAAAAAACAACTATTATTAAAGGACCAACCAAGAGATATCTCCACCACTCATTTTGTGTATTTTTAACTTTTTCTATAAACATTATGTTAAAAATAGATTAAAGAAGATTACAATAAACAACCCATAAAAAATTTGAAGGTATATGGTCTTTAGATTAGAGTGGATTAGTTCTCTTTTGTCATAATTTTTGTACAAATTAATAAAAGCATAAAATCCATATGTAAAAAGGGCAACGTTTCCAACTATGAAAATATTTTTATCAAAATCTCCAAACATTTCAAGTGAAGGAATTAATAAAATCGAGGAAATAAAAGCTGCAATTAATATTAATAAATATCCCCAGCGAGCATTTTTCTTTCCAAAGGTTACAATTAAATGATTTTTACCTGTCTTTGCATCGCTTATAGTATCTGGGTATTGGTTTATATAGAGTATATTGGTGGTCAATAATCCATGGGGGATTCCTACTAATAATGCCAAATAAAAAAGATCAGAAAAAAGTTCAATAGTAGATGATGAAATAGCGAACAATGCTCCTAGTGTCATCAAGGGCCCAAATGACAAAAATATGGCTAACTCACCCAAACCTCTTCTCGAGACTAATCTTATTGGTCTGGCGGTATAAAAATATCCTAAGAACCCACCTAAAAAGCCAACAATAAGTGCATGAAGAGCATTTGAAAATTCACCTGTAACATAAATACTGTTAAACAATAAACCAGATGTTACAAATAAAGTTATAATTAACATTTTTCTTGCCAATGAAAGAGTTCCTTTGTGAGTAATTAATCCTAATTCAACCGCTCTACTTCCACCCGAAAGTTGTGCACCTTCGAGCATTGTCGAATTCAAACCTGCATTAAAATATTCAGTATTTGCTCCATCTGTACCATCTTTCACATCATAATAATCATTAAACAAGTTTGATGCAACGTGTAAAAAAACAATTCCAAGTGAACACAAAACCAATGAAAATGGACTGAAAAGATTTTCACCAATACCAGCTAAAAAAGCTGCGACAGCAAAAATCGGGAATAGTGATGCGCTCGTAAAACCTCCCCTGGTTATTGCAAAAGCCCATTTTATAAAAATTGTCGAAAACTTAATTGGAATATTGACTTCCTCTTCAATTGGAACAGTGATACCGCAATAACCCGTCTGAGGATTATTTTTCCCATTTGCAAAAGTGGGGGTTATCTTAATTTGAGCGTTGAACTTTTTTCCATTTTTATTTTTGAAATATGTTTTCGTGGAATAGTGGCCATTTTTATTTGCTTTAGATAACCACATACCTACATTTTGAATTACTATTTCTCCATCAGAGAATAAGGAAACTCTTTTTTTTCCAACAAGTTCTTCCTTGCTGTAACCAAATAATTTTTCACCATCAGGGTTTATAGTCTCAATGACACCCTCCATGTCACAAATTATAACACTTTTCATTGATTAAAATTAAAGTGCAAATTTATAAATTAATAATAGTATTCTTTGGATAAATTAATAAATTATTTAACTTCTTCAAAATCAACATCCTGGACATCATCATTATCATCTTTTTTCGATGATTTTTTTTGATCACTTGGATTTGCTTGAGCTTGATTTTCAGCTTGAGCTTTGTATAACTCCTCAGATGCATTTTTCCAAGCTTCATTAACCTTTTCAAGTTCTGACTTTATATTATCAACATCTTTGGATTCATGAGCTTTCTTTAGAGATTTTATTGCATCCTCAATTGCCTGCTTTTTTTCATCTGGGAGCTTATCACCATGCTCCTTAAGCTGAGATTCAGTTTGAAAAATCATTGCATCGGCACTATTGATAGTATCCGCATCATCTTTCAACTTTTTATCAGAATCAGCATTTGCCTCTGCTTCTTGTTTCATCTTTTCGATCTCTTCTTCCGTAAGGCCTGAAGATGCTTCAATCCTTATGTCTTGTGATTTATTTGTAGCCTTATCAAGTGCAGTGACATGTATAAGTCCATTCGCATCTATATCAAAAGTAACTTCAATCTGTGGTGTTCCTCTTGGTGATGGGGGTATGCCGTCGAGGTGGAATCGTCCAATTGTTTTATTATCAGTAGCCATAGCTCTATCACCCTGCAAAACATGAATCTCAACGGACGGCTGATTATCAGCAGCTGTAGAAAAAATCTGTGATTTTTTTGCAGGAATAGTGGTGTTAGATTCAATAAGTTTTGTCATAACTCCACCCATAGTTTCTATACCTAATGAAAGTGGAGTAACATCTAAAAGTAGAACGTCCTTTACATCCCCTGTCAGAACTCCACCTTGTATTGCAGCACCAACTGCAACAACCTCGTCTGGATTAACACCTTTAGAGGGTTTTTTTCCAAAAAACTTTTCAACCTCATTTTGTATAACTGGGATTCTGGTAGATCCACCGACAAGAATTATTTCATCGATATCACTTTTGTTTAGAGACGCATCTTTTAAAGCTTTTTTTACAGGTTCCATTGATCTTTTAACTAAATCAGAACTCAATTGCTCGAATTTTGCCCTTGTTAATGTTTTAACAAGGTGTTTTGGACCAGAGTCCGTAGCTGTTATGTATGGTAGATTAATTTCAGTTTGAGTAGACGCTGAAAGTTCTATTTTCGCTTTTTCAGCAGCCTCCTTGAGTCTCTGTAGTGCCATTGGGTCTTTTCTTAAATCTACACCTTCCTCTTCCTCATATTCAAACGACATCCATTGTATGATCGCATCATCAAAATCATCACCACCTAACCTTGTATCACCATTCGTAGATAGTACTTCAAAAACACCATCACCAAGTTCTAAAATAGAAATATCAAATGTACCTCCACCCAGGTCATAAACTGCAATTTTTTGATCTTTACCTGACTTATCTAAACCATAAGCAAGTGCTGCAGCGGTTGGTTCATTAATTATTCTTTGAACTTTTAGACCAGAAATTTCCCCTGCCTCTTTGGTTGCCTGTCTTTGGGCATCGTTAAAGTATGCTGGTACAGTAACCACTGCCTCATTCACAGAGGATCCTAGGTAATCCTCTGCTGTTTTTTTCATTTTTTGCAAAATCATTGCAGATAGCTCTTGAGGAGTGTACAATCTTCCGTCAATATCTACCCTAGCAGTATCATTATCACCTTTGACAACTTTGTAGGGTGATCTTTTTGCATCTTCTTTTGACTCAGAATATTTACTACCCATAAATCTTTTGATTGATGAAATGGTCTTTGTTGGATTGGTTACAGCTTGTCTTTTAGCTGGATCCCCTACTTTAATTTCTCCACCATCAACAAAACCAATTACAGAGGGAGTTGTTCGTTTTCCTTCGGCATTAGGAATTACAACAGGTTCATTTCCCTCCATCACGGAAACACATGAATTAGTTGTACCTAAATCTATACCAATTATTTTACTCATAGTTATATTTTTTAAAAATTTAGCAATTCCTGTGCCATTGAAAATTAGTGACACTTTGACAGTCATAATATTTTTTTATTTATTTATTTTTACGACACATTATTAATTATGGAATACAAACGAATTACTACTAAAACATTGTTAGAAATGAAAAACAATAATGAGAAGATTTCGATGTTGACAGCATATGACTATACTTTTGCAAAAATTATTGATCAATCTGATATCGATGTTATTCTTGTTGGTGACTCAGCATCAAATGTTATTGCTGGTAATGAAACAACAGTTCCAATTACTCTAGATGAGATGATTTATCATGCTAAATCTGTTGTTAAAGCAGTCAAAAGAGCTTTAGTTGTGGTTGATCTACCATTTGGAACTTATCAGTCCAACCCAAAGCTAGCCTTGAGATCTGCAATAAGAATCATGAAGGAATCTGGAGCACATGCAGTTAAGTTGGAGGGTGGCAGTGAAATTAAAGACTCAGTTTCAAAAATTATTAAAGCAGGTATTCCAGTAATGGGACATCTAGGTTTGACTCCTCAGTCAATTTATAAATTTGGCACTTACTCAGTAAGAGCTAAAGATAAAAATGAAGCTGATGAGCTAATTAATGATGCGATACTTCTTGAAGAAATTGGATGTTTTGCAACTGTACTTGAAAAAATACCCTCAGAATTAGCCAAAAAAGTATCCACAAAAGTAAAATACCCCTTGATTGGAATTGGTGCTGGTAACCAAGTTGATGGACAAGTTTTAGTAATGCATGACTTGTTAGGTCTGACTACTGAATTTAACCCTCGATTTATTCGCAGATATTTAAATCTGAATAATCAAATTGTTGATGCAATAAAATCTTATGTATCAGACGTTAAAAAACTAAATTTTCCAAGTGATGATGAAATGTACTAAGATTTAATGGAAAACATAATTTTTGAGGACAATCATCTACTTATAGTTGGTAAAAAATCTACAATTCCAGTACAATCAGATATCTCAGGTGACAAGTGTCTGCTAGACTACAGTAAAGATTATATTAAAAAAAAATATGATAAAAAGGGTAATGTTTTTTTAGGTTTAGTTAACAGAATTGATAGACCAACAAGCGGTATTGTTATAATGGCAAAAACAAGTAAATGTCTGAGGAGAATGAACGAAAAGATTAGGTTAAGAAAAATTAAGAAAAAATACTGGGTATTAGTTCAAAAAGCTGACTTAAAAAACAAAGGTATTTTAAAAAATTTTTTGAGAAAAAATCAAAAGATAAATAAATCTTTTGTTGTTGAGAAAAAATCTAAAAATGCAAAGGAAGCAATCCTTGAATATAAAACTTTAAAAAAATTAAGAAACTACCTGTTTTTAGAAGTTATTTTAATAACGGGGAGACATCACCAAATAAGAGTCCAATTCTCGAATCTTGGATCACCTGTTCGTGGTGATGTAAAATATGGGGCAAAAAAAGCGTTAAATGATAGAAGCATTAGTTTACATTCGAGAGAAATAGAATTTGAACATCCTGTGAATAATGAATTAATGAATCTAAAATGTAAGCCACCAGATGAATTCATATCCAAAATATAAGTTTAAAAAAATTTTTATTACTATTTTTATCGGCTTACTTGAGAGATGGGTAAAGAAATAGTTAAGATTTTTGACACAACACTTAGAGATGGTGAGCAAGTTCCAGGCTGTAAGCTAGAGACTGAAAAAAAAGTCGAAATAGCCATGAGGTTGGATGAATTAGGAGTTGATATAATTGAAGCAGGCTTTCCAATTTCTAGCCCTGGAGATTATAAATCAGTTCAAGAAATTTCTCAAGTTATAAAAAACTCCTCCGTATGTGGATTATCAAGAGCAGTCAAAAAGGATATTGAAGTTGCTGCTAATGCTCTTAAAAAGGCAAAAAAACCTAGAATTCACACAGGTATTGGCACTTCTGATAGCCACATTAAATTCAAATTCAAATCCAACAGGGAAACAATAGCTAAAAGAGCGGTTGATGCTGTAAAATATGCCAGAAACTTTGTTGAAGATATCGAGTTTTATGCAGAAGATGCAGGAAGAACTGACAATGATTTTCTGGCAAGTATTTGTGAAAAAGTCATTAATGCAGGTGCAACTGTTTTAAATATTCCTGACACGACTGGTTATTGTCTACCAAATCAATATGCAAAAAAAATTGAATATTTAGTAAATAATGTTCCAAATATTGATAAGGCAATTATTTCATGTCACTGCCACAATGATTTAGGTTTAGCTACAGCAAATTCAATTCAAGGTATAATAAGTGGTGCAAGGCAAATTGAATGTACTATAAATGGAATTGGTGAAAGAGCTGGAAACACATCTCTTGAAGAAGTTGTAATGGTTATGAGACAACATAGCGAACTTGGTTTTGATACAAAAATTAATTCAAAATTACTTTACAACACAAGTAAAATGGTATCAGAAATTATGGGTATGCCTGTTCAACCTAACAAAGCCATAGTTGGTTCTAATGCCTTCTCACACAGCTCAGGAATTCATCAAGACGGTGTAATTAAAAACAGAGAAACATATGAGATAATCAACCCGAATGATGTTGGAGTCAACGAATCTTCAATTGTTCTCACAGCAAGAAGTGGCAGAGCTGCTATTGCTTATAAATCTAAAAAAATCGGATTCAATCTAAGCAAAATTGAATTAGATAAAGTTTATGAGTTTTTTTTAAAATTTGCCGATATAAACAAAGAGGTTAAAGACACAGATTTACCAACTATAATAAAACAAGCATTGAAATAAATTATGTCTAATACATTATTTGATAAAGTTTGGGACTCTCATGTGGTGAAAAAAATTAAAAATGGACCAGATGTCCTGTTTATTGATAGACACTTAGTACATGAAGTTACAAGTCCAGTTGCATTTTTGGGTTTAAATAATCGAAAGCTAAATGTTCTATTTCCCGAAAAAACTTTCGCTACTGCAGATCACAATACACCCACTAAAAACCAAAATCTTCCGATTAAAGACCCTTTGTCTGCAAAACAATTACAAACATTAAAAGTAAATGCTAAAAAACACAAAATACCATATTGGGGGTTAGGACACAAAAGAAATGGTATAGTTCATGTTATTGGGCCAGAAAATGGAATTACATTACCAGGTGCTACAATTGTATGTGGTGATTCACATACTTCAACTCATGGAGCATTTGGAGCAATTGCATTTGGAATTGGAACTTCGGAGGTTGAAATGGTTTTATCAACTCAGTGTGTTTTACAACCTAAACCAAAGAAAATGAGAATAACCATTAATGGTGTTCTAAAAAAATATGTGACACCAAAAGATGTTGCTCTTTATATTATCTCACAAATTACAACATCCGGTGCAACAGGTCATTTTGTTGAATATGCTGGAAATATTTTCGAACAAATGAGTATGGAAGGAAGAATGACGGTTTGCAACTTAAGCATTGAAATGGGAGCACGAGGAGGTATAATTGCACCAGATCAAAAAACAATTAATTATGTAAAAGGTAAAGAGTATGCTCCAAAAGGTGATGAATTTTTAAAACTATCTAAATACTGGATTAGTCTCAGAACTGAAAAAGATGCTTTGTTTGATAAGGAATTCTTTTTTGATGGAAATCAAATTGAACCAATGATTACCTATGGAACTAACCCTGGTATGGGTGTTTCAATTAGTGATGAAATACCTTGTTCAACAGACTTAAATGTAAATAAAGAAACATTTGAAAAGTCTTTAAAATATATGAACTACAAAGAGGGTGATAACTTAATTGGGAAAAAAATTGATTTTGTTTTTTTGGGTAGTTGTACTAATGGAAGAATTGAGGATTTTAGGGAATTTGCCAACTTTGTCAAGGATAAAAAAAAATCCCCAAATGTCACTGCATGGCTTGTCCCGGGATCTCACAAAGTTCATAACGAAATAGTAAAGGAAGGTATTTTTGATATACTAATCAACTCTGGTTTTGAAATCAGAGAACCCGGATGCTCAGCTTGTCTTGCAATGAATGAAGATAAAATCCCTAATGGAAAATACGTTGTAAGCACATCAAATAGAAATTTTGAGGGAAGACAAGGTCCTGGAGCAAGAACACTTTTGGCAAGCCCAATAGTTGCAGCAGCAGCAGCTGTTACTGGAAAAATCACTGACCCAAGAAAAATTTAAAATGAGTTACGATAAGTTTATTAAGTTAAGTAGTACTGTAGTTCCATTGCCAATTGAAAATATTGATACGGACCAAATCATTCCAGCTAGATTTTTAAAAGCAACGGAAAGGGTTGGTTTCGGCGAAAATTTATTTAGAGATTGGAGGTATGATGAGAATAATATAAAAAAGAAAGATTTTGTTCTAAATAATCAGAAATTTTATGGGGATATTCTAGTAGCAGGTAAAAATTTTGGATCAGGATCATCGCGTGAACATGCTGCTTGGGCAATATATGATTACGGCTTTAGATGTGTTATTTCTAGTTTTTTTGCTGATATATTTAAAAATAATTGTTTAAATATTGGTGTTCTTCCAGTTCAAGTAAGCTCAACGTTTTTAGAAAAAATCTTTGAACTTGTTCATGCAAATCCTGAGACTATTGTCAATGTTAATTTGGCTAGACAAAGTGTTTCTGTTAAAAACACAAAATTGATTGAAAATTTTAATATAAATGAATACAAAAAAAATAACATGCTAAATGGATTTGATGATATTGATTATTTATTAAATATTAAAGATTCAATTATTAATTTTTCAAAAAACAGTCCGATATAAAAATGAAAAATATAGAGGTCATGGATACAACATTGAGAGATGGTGAACAAACCTCGGGAATGTCATTTTCAGCTAGTGAAAAATTAACTATTACAAAACTTTTAATTAATGAGCTAGGTATTGATAGAATTGAGGTTGCATCAGCGCGTGTCTCATCCGGAGAATTTGATGCTGTCAAATCTATCACGAAATGGTCAAAAAAAAATAATTTAATTGAAAGAGTTGAAGTTCTTACTTTTATTGACAACGGAATATCAATTGATTGGTTAAAAAAATGTGGTGGTAAAGTTCAAAATATTTTAGCAAAAGGGTCTTTAAATCATCTCAAATATCAATTAAGAAAATCAAAAAATGATCATTTTAATGACGTACAAAAAATGATTGAATTAGCTGATAAAAATGAAATTAGCTCTAATATTTATTTAGAAGATTGGAGTAATGGAATGAAAAGTTCGCCTGATTATATTTATGAATTTATTAAAATGCTTAGGGGAACCAGTATTAAAAGGATCATGCTACCTGATACATTGGGGGTTCTTAACCCCGCAATGACGTATTCATATACAAATAGTCTATGTAATGAGTTTCCTGACTTGCATTTTGATTTTCATGGGCACAACGACTATGATTTGAGTGTTGCCAATACTCTCGAGGCAATTAAGGCTGGATGTAATGGTATTCACTCAACTATTAATGGAATGGGGGAAAGAGCTGGAAATACACCATTGGCTAGCATAATTGCAGCAAATAACGATTTTTTAGAAAATTATAAGTTTGAAATTAATGAAAAAAATCTATATAATGTAAGTAAGTTGGTTTCTACGTTCAGCGGTTTTAGAATACCTCCTAATAAACCTGTTATTGGAGAAAATGTTTTTACACAAACTGCTGGTATTCACGCAGATGGAGATAGTAAAAATAACCTATACTACAATAAATTACTTCCAGAAAGATTTGGTAGAAAACGAAAATATGCTTTGGGTAAAACCTCTGGAAAAGCTAACATAAAAAAGAATATAGAAAATTTAGGCTTAAACTTATCTGATGATGAAATTAAAAAAGTTACAGCCAGGGTTATAGAACTGGGGGACAAAAAAGAAAAAGTGTCTGCTGATGATTTGCCATATATTATATCGGATATATTTAAAACAGGTAATTTTAAAAAGAAAATACAAATAAAGTCCTATTACCTTAAACACAAGAAAAAAAATAAACCATCTGCAAAGATAGAGGTTGATTATAAAGGAAAAATACACAAAGAGAGTGGTAAAGGAGATGGTCAGTTTGATGCATTTATGTCAGCATTAAAAAAACTTTATAAAAAAATTGATTTAGAACTTCCACTTCTTATTGATTATTCAGTCACAATTCCACCAGGTAGCAATTCAGATGCCCTATGCGAGACTTTTATAACATGGAAAAAATCAAATATGGAGGAGTTTGTAACAAGAGGTTTGGACTCTGATCAAACCGTATCAGCAATAAAAGCAACCGAAAAAATGTTAAATACAATTTAATGGACATAAAGATTACAAAATTATCAGGTGATGGAATTGGACCTGAAGTAATAAATGAAGCTGTAAAAGTTTGTGAGGCTATCTCTAAAAAATTTAACCATAAAATTATTTGGAGTGAAGGAATTGTTGGTGCAGATGCTATTGACAAAGTTGGGAATCCCTATCCTGATGAAACTCACATTAAATGTTTAAATTCTGACGCAGTTTTATTTGGAGCAATTGGAGATCCAAAATTTGATAAGGATCCTAGTTTAAAAATTAGACCAGAGCAAGGACTTTTATCCATGAGAAAAAAACTGGGTCTTTACGCCAATATTCGTCCTACATTTACTTTTAAAGAATTAATTGACATGTCACCCTTAAAAAGAAAAATTATAGAGGGGACTGATATTATTTTTGTTAGAGAACTAACTAGCGGAATATATTTTGGAGAAAGAGGAAGATCAAATGATAGAAACTCTGCATTTGATACTTGTTATTATAAAAAAGAAGAAATTGAAAGGCTTGCAAAAGTTGGATTTGATCTCTCAATGAAAAGATCTAAAAAACTATGCTGTGTAGACAAAGCTAATGTTCTAGAATCTTCAAGATTGTGGAGGGAAACAATTCAAAAAATGGAATTAAAGTATCCTGAAGTCAGCACTACATACGAATTTGTAGATGCAGTTGCCATGAGACTTATTCAGAATCCTAGTGAATATGATGTTTTAATAACCAGTAATTTATTTGGGGATATCTTAACTGATGAAGCATCAGTGATTTCTGGATCTATAGGGTTGATGCCCTCTGCATCAATTGGAGAAAAAACATCTGTTTATGAGCCAATTCATGGGTCATACCCAGAAGCTGCGGGAAAAAACATTGCTAATCCTATAGCTACTGTACTATCATGTTCTATGATGTTTAAAGACTTTGGTTTAATTGAAGAATCAAAGCTAATTGATTATAGTGTCAAAGAGTCAATCAAAAACAGAAAATTAACAAAGGATTTATCTCATAAAAACTTCGTTACAACAAGTGAATTGGGAGATTGGATTGTCAAAAATATATATGATTTTAAATTTTAAACTTCATCATCCATTTTCTTTTTCAAATCTACCAGAACGTCTAGATCACCCAATGTTGATTTATCAACTTTTTCTTTCTTAACCTTACTAGATATTTCTTTCTTCTTTGAGTATGTTGCTAAATGAGAAAGAACTATTCTTTTAAATTCACTATTACACTCGATAACATTAAAGATTGTAACATCTCCTTTTTTTAGTAATGAACCATCTTCTTTAGTCATATGTTTTTTGGGAACAAAAGCTGAAAGTTCTTTACTTAAAATTATATTGGCACCTCTATCAGTTACGGAATCAATTTTTAATTCATGTGAGGTGTCTATGGCATATGTTTTTTCGTAAGTCACCCATGGATTTTTAGTTGTTTGTTTATGTCCTAAACTTAGTTTTCTTTCGTCAACATCAAGTTCAAGCACAACAACTTCAATTTCATCTCCAATCTGGAAAAGCTCTGATGGATGTTTAATCTTTTTTGTCCACGATAAGTCAGAAATGTAAACTAATCCATCTATACCTTCTTCCAGTTCCACAAAAACCCCAAAGTTTGTAAAATTTCTAATCTTTCCTTTGTGTTTAGATTTAGTAGGGTATTTTTCAGTTATGTCAGTCCATGGATCTGATGATAACTGTTTAATACCCAGTGACATTTTCCTTTCTTCTCTATCAATTGAAAGTATAACAGCTTCTACCTCATCACCAACATTAACAAAATCTTGTGCAGATCTTAGATGAGTAGACCATGACATTTCCGAAACGTGAACTAAACCCTCTACACCGTCTGCAATTTCAATAAAGGCTCCATAATCAGCCAAAACTGAAACTTTTCCCTTAACATTATCACCTTCCTTAAGTTTTGAATCGAGATTTTCCCAAGGATGATCACTTAATTGTTTTACACCTAGCTGTATTCTTGATTTATCATCATCAAAATCTAAAATCACAACATTTAACTTTTGATCTAACTCTAATATTTCAGTAGGATGATTAATTCTATTCCAAGATAAATCAGTGATATGAATTAATCCATCAACTCCTCCAAGATCAACAAAAACACCATAGGTAGTAATATTTTTTACAATGCCCTCTAGAACTTGTCCTTTTTCCAATTGTGAAATAATTTCTTTTTTCTGTTCTTCAATATCCGCCTCAATCAAAGCTTTATGAGAGACAACAACGTTTTTAAATTCATGATTTATTTTCACAATTTTGAATTCCATGTTCTTATTCAAATATTGATCGTAATCTCTTATTGGTTTAACATCAATTTGAGATCCTGGCAAAAATGCTTCTAATCCAAAAACATCAACAATCATCCCACCTTTTGTTCGGCATTTAACGAATCCAGTAACAACAGTTTCTTTATCATGTGCTTCAATAACCCTCTCCCACGCTTTTATTGTTCTTGCCTTTCTGTGTGATAAAACAAGTTGACCAGTCTTGTCTTCTTGAATATCTACAATTACCTCAACTGTATCACCAACCTTTAAAGCAGGGTTATATCTGAATTCATTTAAAGAAATAACACCTTCAGACTTGGCGTTGATATCAATAATAGCTTCTCTTTCAGTAATATTAATTACCACACCTTGAATTACATTTTCATCATAAGTGTCAACAAAATTTTCATCAATTAATTTTTCAAATTCCTTAATCTTTTTTTCTTCAATTAGCTCAATCCCTTCCTCAAACTTAGACCAGTCAAAATCATCAGGACTTTCTACTTCTAATTTTTTTGATTTAGACTTAGATTCTATTTTTCTTTTGGACACAGATTTTTTTGTTTCGGTTGTTTTCTTCGAAACTGTTGTTTTCTTTGCAGCTGTTGTTTTCTTTGCAGCTGTTATTTTCTTTGCAACTGTTGTTTTCTTTGCAACTGTTGTTTTCTTTGCAGCTGTTGTTTTATTTGCTGTGCTTATTTTTTTTGTAGTTACCTTTTTAGGAATTTTTGATGATTTGGATTCATCATCTTTTTTTTGAGGACTCATATTTACAAATTGTATTCTATAATTTTGTGGACTTAGGAAAATTATAGAAGAAGTTATTTTAATTAATGCCTTTTATTTATCCACAAAACCTTTAAAAGGCAAGCGAATTTAGTATCAATAATTATTTTTAGCAAATGTTAAGGCATTTTTTTATTTATGATACTTTTAGTGTGATCCAACATTTGCTTTAAAACATCTCCAATTGATCTGTCATCATTATTAATGAACAGCGAATTTTTAGGAATAATTAGAGGTGAGTTTTTTCTATTTTTATCAATTTTATCTCTGCTTAAAAGATCATACCGAACCTCATCTATAGATAATTTTTTTTCTGATTGTTTTAGTTGATTATAGCGTCTCACAGAACGAGTTTTAATTGAAGAATCAATATAAAACTTGACATCAGCATCAGGAAAAACAAATGAACCAATATCTCTACCATCCATTACAATAGATTTATCTTTAGAAATATCTCTCTGAATTTTAAGAACAAATTCTCTAATTTTTTGAAATTTAGCAATCTCACTTACATGATTTGAGACTTTTGATCCTCTAATTTTGTCTTCTACATCTAGATCATTAATGTGCATTTTAAAAATTCCATTTTTGTCTTCTTTTAATGAAATGTTAGATATTGATAGACTACTAATTAATTTATTTATTAAAAATTTTCCATTTAATAATAGATTATTTTGTAGTGCGTATAATGTCACTGCTCGATAAATAGATCCAGAATCAATATGAGCAAATGATAGTTTTTTTGCAAGTTTCTTTGCTAGTGTACTTTTTCCTGAGGAGGATGGGCCATCAATTGTAACTATGAAATTCAAAATTTATAATTTATTATTTTCAAGTGAAAAATTAATTACTTCAATCATTTTTTCAACATACCTAAATTTTAAACCCTTGATATATTTTTTTTCAATTTCATCTACATGTTTTTTGTTTGCAACAGGTAAAACTATTTGTTTAATATTTGCTCTTTTAGCAGCTAAAATTTTTTCTTTAATTCCACCAACTGGAAGAACTTTTCCTCTCAATGTAATCTCTCCACTCATTGCTAAGCTTGATTTTACTTTCTTATTTTTGATTAAGGAAACCAATGAGGTCAAAATAGTTATGCCTGCACTTGGACCATCTTTTGGAGTTGCACCCTCAGGTACATGAATATGAAAATTATTCTCAAAAAAGTCTTGATTTTCTACACCCAATAATTTGGAGTTTGATTTCAAATATTCAAGAGCAATGGTGGCAGATTCTTTCATTACCTTACCTAAATTTCCAGTAATCGAAAGGCTACCTTTTCCTTTTGACATTGTCGATTCAATAAAAAGGATTTCACCCCCGTATTGGGTCCAAGCTAGTCCATTAACAATTCCTGTGATATCATTATTTTCTGAAATTGTCTGTTCTAATCCGATTCCAAGAATATCTTTAAGATGATGGATCTTTAAACTACTTTCGTAAGGTTCTTTTTTTACAATTGATTTTGCAACCCATCGTGATATTTTTGAAATTTTTTTGTCTAGCAATCTTACACCTGACTCTTTTGTGTATCCCTTAATTATTGCTGTTATTACATCATTGTCTAAGTCAAAAGCATCATTTCCTAGACCATGATTGTCTTTTTGTTTCTTTATCAAATATTTTTTTGCAATTTGTACTTTTTCTTCGAGACTATATCCTGAAATATTAATTAATTCCATCCTATCAAGCAATGCAGGTTGAATATTATTAATATTATTTGCTGTGGCAATAAATAAAACTTTTGATAAATCAAACCCTAATTCTAAAAAATTATCATAAAACGATATATTTTGTTCTGGGTCTAAGACCTCTAGCATTGCAGATGAGGGATCTCCTTGATTTCCAATACTCATTTTATCAATTTCATCTAAAACAAAAACAGGATTAGAAGTCTTTACCTTTTTTAAATTCTGTATTATTCTACCTGGCATTGCGCCAATGTAGGTTTTTCTGTGGCCTCTTATTTCAGATTCGTCTCTTAATCCGCCAAGGGATATTCTAACATATTCTCTACCCAAAGCTTTTGCAATAGATTTACCTAGTGATGTTTTTCCAACACCCGGTGGTCCATAAAAACATAAAATTGGAGCACTCATGTCACCCTTCAATTTTAAAACAGCAATTTGCTCAATTATTCTCTCCTTAACTGTTTTTAAGCCAAAATGATCTTTGTTTAGAGTCCTCAATGCATTGTCAAGTTTATAATTATCTTTTGAAAATTCGTTCCACGGTAAATCTAGAAGAAGATCAATATAGTTTCTCTGAATAGAATACTCAGCCATTTGAGTATTAATTCTTTGGAGTTTGACTAACTCTTTTTCAAAGTGATTTTTAACATCTTTGTTCCATTTTTTTATACTTGCTTTTGTTCTTATATCTTCAATATCTTTATGGCTAGATGAGCTACCCAACTCCTCCTGAATAGTCTTAAGTTGTTGATTCAAATAATATTCACGTTGTTGTTGGTCAAGATCATTTCTAACTTTTGATTGTATATCGTTTTTCAATGATAGTTTCTGAAATTCAATATTCATATATTTTAAACATTCAATTGCCCTGTTTTGGTGACTATCAGTTTCTAAAATTTTGTATTTATCTGAAACACTTATATTCATATTTGATGAAACAAAATTTACCAAAAATGTATTGCTGTGGATATTTTTAATTGCTATCGATGCCTCAGATGGAATATTTGGATTTTCATCAATAATTTTTAAGGCTAAGTCTTTAATTGAATCTATGGTTGCATTATATTTTTTATCATTTTTTTGAGGTTTGATTTCGTTTATTTCGCATATATCAGCTTTTATAAATGGCTTTTCTGACAGAATTTTTTCTATTTTAAACCTTTTCTTGCCCTGTATAATGATTGTTAGGTTGCCATCCGGCATTTGTAAAACTCTTAGAATTTTGGCAACTGTGCCAATATTATTAATATCTGCTATTTTAGGATCAGAAACCTTATTATTAATTTGCGAAACAACACCAATTAACTTATCTCCTTTGTTGGCGGCCTTAATTAACTTAACAGATTTGTTTCTAGTAGCTGTTATTGGAATAACAACACCAGGAAATAGCACTGTATTTTTTAATGGAAGAATTGATAATGACTTTGGTAATTTTTCTTTATTTATAGCTTCTTCATCATCAGATGTCATAAGAGGAATAAGCTCCGACTCTTCATTAATTATATTGCTTGAGAGTGTATTTAAATCAAATAAGTTTTCCATTTCTAAGACAGATTAATCTTGAATAAGCTTTGTTGCTGATGGAATATTTTCAAGGACCATGCCATCATAAAACAATTGACAAGATTACAGTTTTTTCATTTTTATATCCTTTAAAAGTATTGCGCCAAAAATAAAAATGACAGCAAAGACAATAATTGAATTTCTTAAACTTCCAGTAAATTGATCAACTATTCCAGACATAAATGTTCCCAGTGAAATACTTATTATCATGCACATTTGATAAAAACTAAAATATGAACAAGTGTTTTTTGTTTCTGGTATTAATTTAGAATATGTCGATCTGGACAACGCTTGAATTCCACCCATTACTAATCCAACTAGTGCTGCAATAACATAGAATTCATGAGAAAACTTAATAAAATAACCTCCTACACAAAGGAAAAACCAAAAGATATTGAGAAAAATTAAGGTTTGTATATTACCAAACTTTTCTGAGAATTTTGCGGTTAACATTGCTCCAATAATGGCAATTAACTGTATTAGAAGCATACTAATTATTAATCCAATTTGCTTCTCACCCTCTCTCCATATAATTTCTTGCTCTCCAAAATAAGTTGCAATTAAAATAATTGTTTGTAAAGCACAACTAAAAACAAAAAAAGCAATAAGAAATTTTTTTATTGATTTTTGTTTTTTTATCATTTTCCAAACATTGTTTAACTCCGAAAAACCACCTAATAATACAGCTTTTTTTAAAATATTTTTATTTGTCGATTGTATTTGATTTTTTGGTAAATAGTAAAAAGTGTATTGACTAAAACCAGCCCACCACAAACCGACCATAACAAAAGAAATTTTCATTGGTTCGATTGTATCTTGAAAACCAAAGGTTGATGGGTATAAAACCATTAAAAGGTTGATCAATAAAAGCAAAACACTTCCAATGTACCCATAAGAGAAACCTTGAGCACTGGCTTTGTCTTGCTGATGAGGAAAAGCAATTTCGGGTAAATAAGAATTATAAAACACTAAACTAGCCCAAAAACTAAATAATGCAAAAAAGTAAAAAAATAATCCTAAATATATATTTTCAATTGTAAAAAAATATAATCCTATACATGAAACACTTCCTAAATAGCAGAAAAATTTTAAAAATGAAACTTTATTTTTAAGATAGTCTGCAACTCCTGAAAGTATTGGAATCATGAATGCAAGGCAAAGAAAAACTAGACTAGTTAAATGTTGAATTAGAGCAGTGTTTTTATAATTAACTCCAAAAACCTCTACATAAAGACTTTCTTCAAATAAAGTTCCAAAATATTGAGGAAATATTGCAGTAGATATTACAAGGGCATAAACAGAGTTAGCCCAATCATAAAAAGCCCATGCTCTCAACAATTTTTTATCTCCCTTTTTATATTTAGTTTTTGGCATAGTTGCTGATTATGTTGAAAATATAAATTATTTTTGAACAAACTTTAAATGAAGTATATAAATTTTCTTTTTCTATCTCTATTATTTTTAACAGCTTGCAAATCACAAACTAATGAAATTAACTACGAAGTAATTAAAACTGATAATGAGTGGAGAGAGCAACTTGATCAAATGTCCTATCTGGTTTTAAGAAAAGCTTACACTGAAAGACCTTACACTGGTAAATATGATAATTTTTATGAAAAAGGCACATATCACTGTGCAGGTTGTAATGAACCACTTTATAAATCCAATAATAAATACAACTCCTTTTGTGGTTGGCCGAGTTTTGATAAAGAAATTAATGATAAATTAGTTTATGATGTCGATTATAAATTGGGTTATCCCAGAACAGAAATAAAATGTAAGAAATGTGGTGGTCATTTAGGTCATGTATTTAGCGATGGGCCAAAAGAAACTACGGGCATTCGACATTGTGTAAACTCTGCTGCATTAATTTTTAAAAAATCATGATTAATAAAGACAATAAATACTGGAAATCTAAATTAGATGAACTAAGCTACAAAGTTTTAAGAGAAGCAGCAACTGAAATTCCATTTTCTGGAAAATACAATCTACATTTCAAAAATGGAAATTACAGGTGTAAAGGATGTGATGCAGTTTTATTTGAAAGCGATTCAAAGTTTGATAGCGGGTGTGGCTGGCCAAGTTTTGACAGAGCAAAAAAAGGAAGTATAACTTACAGAGAAGATAGATCATTGATGAGAATTAGAACAGAGATATTATGTTCAAATTGTAATGGTCATATAGGCCATGTTTTTAATGATGGTCCAACCGAAACAGGTATGAGATACTGTGTTAATTCTGCAAGTATAAATTTTGAAAATAAATAATATGGAAAATTATGATATTGTTGTATTAGGAAGTGGTCCAGGTGGTTACGTAAGTGCTATAAGAGCTTCCCAATTAGGTTTTAAAGTAGCCATAATTGAGAAGGAAAGTTTAGGTGGTATTTGTCTAAATTGGGGGTGTATACCAACTAAAGCCCTAATCAAGTCTGCAGAAGTATTTGATTATCTAAACAACATAAATGATTATGGGATTACTGTTGAAAATTACAACCAAAACTTTAATAAAATTATTGATCGAAGCAGAAATGTTGCAGATAAAATGAGCAAAGGGGTTCACTTCTTGATGAAAAAAAATAAAATAAAAGTTTATGAGGGTTTTGGAAAAATAAAAGAAGATAAAATATTAGAGATAACCAATGATAAAGAGTCTTTTGATATATCTGCAAAAAATATAATTATAGCCACAGGTGCTAGATCTAGAGATATAGAATCGTTAAAAAAGGACGGAGAAAAAATTCTGGGTTACCGTGATGCTATGACATTGAATAAGCAACCTAATAGTATGATTATTGTTGGATCTGGTGCAATAGGAATTGAGTTTGCATATTTTTATAATTCCTTAGGAACGGAAGTAACTGTTGTTGAATTTCAAGATAGAATAGCTCCAAATGAAGATCACGAGATATCAAAAGAATTAGAAAAAATTCTAAAGAAAAAAAATATTAATATTCTAACCAGCTCAAAAGTTGTTTCCTCAGAAATAAGCAATGATAAAGTAAAGGTAGAAATTGAGAGTAAAGACAATAATCTCGAACTTGTCAGCGATGTTGTTTTAAGTGCTGTTGGTATAAAGTCAAATATTGAAGATATTGGATTAGAGCAAATTGGTATTAAAGTTGAATCTGATAAAATATTAGTTAATGAATTTTACAAGACAAATGTTGATGGTATTTTTGCCATTGGCGATATTGTCTCTGGACAGTCTCTAGCTCATGTTGCATCAGCTGAAGGTATAACATGTGTTGAATACATAAAAGGCTTAAACCCTCATCCCATCGACTACAATAATATTCCTGGCTGTACTTATAGTAAACCTGAGATTGCTTCAGTTGGTTTCACAGAAAAAAAGGCTATAGAAAATGGTTATGAAATAAAAGTCGGTAAATTTCCCTTCTCAGCATCTGGTAAAGCCCAAGCTTCTGGTCATACTTATGGTTTCGTGAAAGTTATTTTTGATTCTAAATACGGAGAATGGTTAGGATGCCATATGATTGGTAGCAATGTCACTGAAATGATTTCAGAGGCAGTTGTTGGAAAAAAACTAGAAACTACAGGGCATGAAATTTTAAAATCTGTTCATCCACATCCTACAATGAGTGAAGCAGTAATGGAGGCAGTGGCAGATGCATATAATGAAGTTATTCATCTTTAATTCTGTCTACAAAACTAATAATAGCTAACTCATAACTCAACAAGCCAAAACCCTGGATAACCCCTTTAACATGCGGGCTTATATATGATTTGTGTCTATAATCCTCCCTCGATTTAGTATTAGATATGTGAACTTCAACTACAGGTGTTTCAATCGCTCTTACAGCATCAGCTATACCAACAGATGTATGTGTGTAGGCTGCAGCATTAAGAATAATTCCATCAAAAGAGTATCCAACTTCCTGTATCTTGTCTATGATTTCACCCTCAATATTGGATTGAAAATAATCAATATACAATTCAGGGTATTTATTTAATATATGATCCAAATAATCATCAAAACTCATAACCCCATATATACTTTTTTCTCTTTGGCCAATTAGGTTTAAGTTGGGACCATTTATAATTTGTAACTTCATATTTTTCAATTTATAAATTTAAAATTAAAAGACTTGAATCTAACAACTTATTTTAAAGATTTTGAAAATTTTTTAAAATTAGAAAGAAATTTATCTAAAAATACAATCCAAAGTTATAGATCAGATTTAAAAAAATTTGAAGTTTTTTTATTAAAAACTAATGTTAAAGAATTGAAATATATAAAGCCTGAAATAGTTCGTGAGTTTTTATATGAACAATCAAAAAAAGTTACTGGAAAAACGCAAGGAAGAATTATATCAACACTAAGATCGTTTTATAATTTTTTAGTTTTAGAAAAAATAGCAGAAAACAATCCAATTGAAGACATTGATTATCCAAAAATTTATTCTAAAGTTCCTTTTGTCCTTTCAACTAATGAAATAGATAAAATAATACTGCAAGCTTCTCATACAAAATTTGGTACAAGAAATCAAACAATGATTGAAGTAATGTACAGTTGTGGTCTTCGTGTAAGTGAGGTGATAGAAATGAAAATATCGAATATATTTTTTGATGAATCTTTAATTAAGGTTTTGGGTAAAGGCAAAAAAGAGAGGTTTGTTCCTTTAAGTTGTATCGCAAAAAAATTACTATACAATTATATTGAATGTGAGAGAAAGGAATCTAAGTTTGATAAACAATCCGTTGATATTGTTTTTTTAAATAATAGAGGTGGAAAATTGAGTAGGATAATGCTATACAATATTATAAATGATGCTGCTTTAGCAGCAAAAATTACCTCTAAAATTAGCCCACATACATTGAGACATTCTTTTGCAACACATCTCATCGAAAATGGAGCCGATATCATAAGTATTCAAAAAATGATGGGACATGAAAATATTGTTACAACTGAAAAATATTTGAACGTAAATAAAAAACACTTAGTTGAAACCATGATTAAGTACCATCCTAGAAAATAAATTCAAATTGATAATTTAAATCCTTTACCATGAATGTTATCAATTCTTATTGACGGGTCCTTGGACAGATATTTTCTAATCTTAGTAATATAAACATCCATAGACCTTGACGTAAAATAATTATCATCCTTCCAAATCTTAATTAATGCTTCTTCTCTCGACGTTAAATCGTTTATATTTTCAATTAGTAATTGAAGTAAATCCGACTCTTTTGGAGATAATGTAACAGGCTTCCCATTATTAAAAATTAATTGTCTAAGTTTTGAATCGAAGGTGAACTTAGAAAACTTATAATCAGTTTTTTTGTTTTCGATCAGAGTTGATCTAAAATTCCTTTTAAAATGTGATTTAATTTTTAATAAAAGTATATCAGAATCAAATGGTTTTATAATATAATCGTCTGCACCAATTTTAAAACCTTTTACAACGTCATCCTTTAAAGATTTTGCAGTCAAAAAAATGATAGGAACATTATAATTTAGGTTTCTAATTTCTTTTGCAAGAGTAAATCCATCCTTGAAAGGCATCATAATATCCAAAATACACATATCAAAATTTTGAGATTTAAATTTTTTTAAGCCGTCAACACCATTCTTTGAAAGTGTAACTTTAAAAGAATGTAATCTGAGAAAATCAACTAATATTGATCCAAAGTTTGGATCATCCTCAACAATTAATATTTTTTTACGTTTTATTGACATTATTAAAAGTTATTTTAAACGTTGTGCCCTTACCCATTTGGCTTTTAACAGAAATAGAGCCCGCATGCAGCTCAATAATTTTTTTGACAAAAGCAAGACCTAAACCATGACCTTTTATGTTGTGAATATTTCCCTTGGTTTCTCTGTAAAATTTTTCAAAAATTTTAGTTTTAATTTTTTTTGTCATTCCAATTCCATTGTCTTTAAAAAATACTATCGTATTTGATTTTTCATTCTTTACCATTATTTGAATTACGGGATTTGATTTTGAATATTTAAGAGAATTTTCAAGAATATTAACAAAAACATTTATCATTTCTTCTTCGGCTAACATCATAATATTTTCTTTTTTATCAAACTTCTTAGTAATCCTTGCCCCCACACTACCTGAAAGTAGCTCTACCCTATCAATGGCCAACTGAACTAATTTATTTAAATCCATCATCTTCATCTCAAGCTCTATTTTTTCTTTCTCTAATTGTGAAATCATCAAAACATTTTCAACCTGATTATTCATTCTATTATTTTCATCTTTTATGATATTTAAATAACCCATGGACTTTGTATCTACTTTTCCCATCATCTTTTTCTTTATAGCATCGATTGCTAGGTTTATAGTAGCTATAGGAGTTTTAAATTCATGAGTCATATTGTTGATGAAGTCTGATTTCATTTCAGAAATATTTTTTTGTTTTATAGAAATAACGATCGTTGAATAAAATGAAAAAATTATGATAAATGTAAAAAACATTAAAAGTAGGATGAGATAAATAATATTTGAATTAATAAAAGCAATATTCATGGGAAATCCAACAACTAATACGTAATCAGTTTCACCAATTTGGTTTGCAAATAAAGGGACACTGTGATGTGAAAGTTCATCAAAATTTTCATATCTACTTGTTCCTAATTTAGTTTCTATTTTCTTATTTAAAATCTTGAAATCATAATCATTTGGTAACCCTCTTTCTTTAAACTCTTTTTGTAAAAGTAGTTGGACTTCGATATTTGACACTCGATTAGCTATGGGCTTTAAGTTAGCTATATCAATAAAAATCGACTTATATTTTGCTTCATCAATGAGTGAAATTTCTTCCATCATCTGCAACTTTTCCATTGAACTCATATTATTCATTTCTTTTTCAAATGCATCATCAAAAATTATTGTTGATTTTAAGCTTGTGTAGTCTTTTATTGAAATACTATCTGATATTCTTGAGTCAAATAAGTTTGAATTAATTTTATAATCCTCCTCCAAAATAGCAGAATAATACAAATAAATGTTTTCGTCATCTCTATTCTTGTCTACATACTGGAAGACATCAATAAGCTGGGACTCGACAGGTTCACCAATACTATCTTTTAGTTTTTGATAAACCGATAAGTAATCTCGCATTTCTCTATCTGAAATAGCATTTGCAACAGTAATTAATGCGCTATTGGTACTCTGAGAGAATTGTTTATCATAAATTTCAAGTGAATTTTTTATCCAATAAGCTTGTAAAAATATAATACCAATCAGCGACATTGACATGAATGCAATTAAAATAATGATTCTATTTTTTTTCACTTAGCGATTCAATTTTATTTATTAAACTTAATATTTCTGTTTTTGTTTTTGAAATGTTAATGTTTTCAATAACAAAAGTTGCTAAATTTATTTTTTTTTTATCACTCCACTGAACATTCATGATTTTTTCGATCTTTTTTCTGCTTAAATTATCTCTGTTGATAATTCTATTAATTCTCTCAATTTTAGGTGATTTTAAAAGTATATTATAATCCATTAACTTGTAAAAGTTACTTTCAAAAAGTATTGCTGACTCTACTAATATTTTTGATTTTAAATTTTTTTTTTCAAATTTTTTAAATTTCTCAAAAACTTTAGGATGAACTATACTATTTAAAAGGTCTAACTTTTTAGTATCACTAAAAATAACTTCAGAAATATATATTGAGTTGAAATCACTACCATTGAATGATTTTGATCCAAAAAAATTTATAATAGATTTCTTTATCTCTATATCAGTTTTGATGATATTTTTTGCAATATCATCAGAATTAAATATTTTAAAATTTTTGTCGGCAAAGACTTTAGAAACTGTGGTTTTACCTGAACCAATTCCACCTGTTAATCCAACTTTTAACATCGAGATTATTCTTTTGGAATAGAATCAATAATTTCTTGACTTACACCAACATTACTAAAACCACCATCATGAAATAAATTTTGTAAAGTAACTTTTTTTGTAAGATCAGAAAATAAAGAAACAGTATAATTGGCGCACTCATCTGCTGTTGCATTACCAAGTGGAGACATTTTTTCTGCATATTCCATAAAACCATCAAATCCTTTAACACCTTTTCCAGCAGTTGTTGGTGTAGGTGATTGACTAATTGTATTTACCCTTACTTTTTTCTCTTTTCCAAAAAAATAACCAAAACTTCTAGCCACAGATTCTAGATAAGCTTTGTTATCTGCCATATCGTTGTAGTCGGGAAAAACTCTTTGGGCTGCCATATATGATAATGCTACAATACTTCCCCACTCATTCATTGCATCTTTGTTATAGAGACACTGCATTAATCTATGAAAAGAGGCTGCAGAAATATTCCATCCTTTTGTTAACCAGTCATGATTAAGATTGGTATAGTGTTTTCCTTTCCTCACATTTATTGACATTCCTATTGAGTGTAAAACAAAATCAATTTTATCATTAAAATGTTTAATAGACTCTTCTATTAAGTTTTCTAAATCCTCGTTGGATGTAGCATCAGCTGGAATTACAATTGAGTTTGTTTTTTTAGCAAGTAAATCAATAGACCCCATTCTTACAGCAACAGGAGAGTTTGTTAGAACAAACCTACCACCCTGCTCAAAAACTTTCTCAGCTGTTTTCCAAGCTATTGAGCTCTCATCAAGAGCACCAAAAATAATCCCTTTTTTATTTTTTAATAATTCGTTTGGCATTTTTATTTTAAATATAATACTATTTGAGCAACTCTAGTGCCTGGTTTAGTGCAGGGTTTGTTATATTATCTGCTGAAATCATGGCTGCAATTTCTTTAATTCTTTCACCATGATTTAGTTTTTTTATTAATGTTTTTGGTTTGTTTTGATCTAAGATCTTAGAAACTTTATAATGGTTTGAAGCTTTTGCAGCCACTTGAGGAAGATGTGAGATTGCAATAACTTGTGATTTATTCCCTATTCTTTTCAACAAATCAGCAATTACGTTAGCTACTTTTCCTGATGTTCCAGAATCAATCTCATCAAAAATTAATGTTGGTAAACTCATTTTTTTTGAAAATAATACATTGATTGCTAATAAAATTCGTGATTTTTCCCCGCCAGAGGCAATTTTAATTAATTTATTGAAATTGTTCCCCTTATCTGAAGAATATAAAACATTAAGGTTATCAATACCATATTTGTTAAGTTTATCAGACTTGTCTAAATCAAATTTTATTCTAGATTCTTTCATGGATAGTTTATTAAAAATTGATTCAATATCTTTCCTCAAATCATTGATCCTTTGTTTTCTCTTGAGAAAAATTGTATTTGCTTGAATTTGACATTTATTTTCTAATTCCCGAATTTCATTTTTTAAAGATTCGACTTCGCTTTGTAAATCTTTTGAACTGGAAAATTGCTTAGATAGATTTTGCTTCACTTGAATTAGATCATTTGCGGTTTTAGCATTATGTTTCAGAAATAAATCTTTTATTTTAAAGATTCTATTTTGAACATATTCAAATCTTCTAGGATCATAAACTAAATTTTCAGACTTTCTATTAATTGAATTAATTATATCATCAAATTCAATTTTAAGTTGATCATACCGGTTTTTCAGTGTCTTAAAATCATTTGAAATAGAGGATGTTTTATTTAAAATTGATGATAAATTGTTCATTAACGAAATAAGACTATCGTGTTCACTAGAAACTATGAGATGGTAATTATTTAACTCATTTTTTAACTTATCGTAATTTTTTAAATTTAAAAATTCTTGCTCAAGACTTTCATCTTCGTTGTTTTGCAAATTGAGTTCATCAATTTCGTTATACAAAAACTTATTATAATCCAAGTTGGATTTAATATTAATAAATTGATTATTTAGGTTCTCATAAATTTTTTGTTTAGATAAATACTGATTGTATTTAATTAAAAACTTTTCTCTTAATAAATTAATTTCTAAATCACTATCGATTAGCTTGTAGTAAAAGCTCTTTTCGTTTAAAACCAAATCTTGATTTTGTGACTGTATATTTATTAAGTCAAGGGTTACATTTTTTAAAGTTTCTAATTTGACAGGTGTGTCGTTAATAAAAGCTCTGGATTTTCCATTTGATAAAATTTCTCTCCTAAAAAATGACTCTTTATCAAAATCAATATCCAAACCTAAAAATTTATCCTTTAAATTTTCATCAATCAAAAAGATTGCTTCTATAATACATTTTTTATTACTAGTTCCTACGACTTTGTGATCAACTCTAGATCCTGCCAATAAATTTAATGCACCAATAAGAATTGACTTTCCAGATCCTGTTTCCCCTGTAATAATATTGAAATTATTATCAAAGTCAACTTTAATACTTTCAATTAATAAATAATTTTTTATTTCAATCGTCTTTAACAACTTGTATGATTTTATTTAAGACTATTCCACTTCTCAGAGAAAAAAGGTGATACCCTATTTAAGTTATTCTTAAGATTATTTATATAAGCTTTATTACTATTATTTTTATATAAATTAAAAATCTCATCATTTTTTGACTGGAAAAACATTTGTTGCATAATTGAGTTAGGTCTTAACCTATTTATCAAATTAAATTTTGCAATAGTTTCAGAAATAGTTTCTAAAGCCCTTTCCTTATCCTCAATTATAATATCCAATCCTTTTCTATGATATTCATAGAAAATTTCTTTTATAGTCGAGTAATTTGGTGAAATCAAATTTTCAACCAACCAATATTTATTAATTCTTCCATTATTATAATTTTGACTCCACATATTTGATTGGGAATTACTAGATGCAAAATCTAGAATTTTTTTTGAGTTCAGAAAATTTAATTTACCTGAGTCAAGAGCAAAACTATCTTTATCAAGACCTATAATAATATTAGCATAAAATTCTAGTATTGATGCCAAATCAGATTCAAATCTGTTTTCTGATCTTAAAATATATTGATTTGATTCATAGTTAAAACTAACTCCATTGTCCTTAAAAAGAAGAATATTAGTAAAGTAGTCAGAATTATATACTGGTCTAAAGGATTTAATTTCAAAGTTGCAGTTGAATATGTTATCAGAGTAGTTTAACACAGTTATAATTAGTGTACAATCAATTTTCTCAAAGTTTTGAAGAGATTGATCATCCCAGTCATTTGTATTTAAATAACTTTCAATATTCCTTTCAAGGTTTGTAAAAATTTTTTTTTCTGTTTGATTGATAAGACTGCTGTTAACAATAACTTCACAATTTAGCTGTTGGCTATAGGATTTAAATAAGAAAAAGAATAAGAGGCTATAGTTTATAAATTTCATGCAAAATATCCTTAGCAACTTCATTTTTATATTTTAATTTGAACTTTTTGGTTTTACTTTTAGTTATAAAATGAATTTTATTTTTTTCTGAATTGAAACAAGTATTTTCATTAGACATTGAATTAAGAACTATTGCATCAAGCTTTTTTTTCTTTAGTTTAATTTTAGCGTTTACAATTTCATTTTCAGTTTCTAGTGCAAAACCAATCATTTTTTGATTGCTTTTTTTCAACTTACACAACTCAGAAATGATATCAATATTTTTAACTAATTCTAAGTTAAATGTTTTTTTTCTATTCTTTTTAATTTTTGTTTTTGATATTATCATTGGTTTATAATCAGCAACTGCAGCTGCCATTATTACATAATCAGATTTTATTAAGTCTGTAATGCATTTTTCATACATTTCGTCTGCTGATGTGATTTTAACCACCCTAATGTTGGTGTTAAAAATATTTATTTGGGTTGGACCTGTAATTAATGTAACATCTGCCCCTAAATTAGCTGCTTCTTTAGCTAGCTGGTACCCCATCTTCCCAGACGAATAATTACTGATAAATCTAACAGGATCAATCATCTCGTGAGTAGGACCAGCAGTTATTAGGATCTTTTTTTTGTAGTATATAAGTTTTTGAGAGATATGATTAATTAAAATATTTAAAATATTTTTTGGTTCTTCTAGTCTTCCTTCTCCATTAATACCACTTGCTAAAAACCCTTTAGCAGGTTTGACAAATATATTACCACGGTCAACCAAATTTTTAATATTTTCTTTAGTAGACTCAGAATTATACATCTCAAGATCCATTGCTGGAGCAAAAAAAACATCACACTTGGTTGACATGTATGTAGCAACCAATAAATTATCAGCATTACCAGAAACTAACTTTGACAATGTTGATGATGTAATTGGCGCAATAATCATGTAGTCAGCCCACTCTGCAAGTTCCACATGATTTACCCAATCGACTCTCTCATCATCTTCAAAAAAATCAGTAAGTACTTTTTTCTCAGATAGTGTTGAGAAAGTTAGTTGGGTAACAAAATTATTTGCACTATCAGAAAAAATAACTTGAACATCAGCTCCCTCTTTCTTTAATAGTCTTAGTAGAATAATTGACTTGTATGCAGCAATACTACCTGTTACCCCCAAAAGAATATTTTTTCCTTTAAGGACAGACATAAAAATTAACTTTTTTCGGGTTTCCTATGATAAATTTTTTCGTTTAACCAATTATCAATTGCTATAGCATGAGCTTTGGGAAGCTTTTCATAGAATTTTGAAACCTCAATCTGTTCTTTGTTTTCAAATATTTCTTCCAAGCTTTCACTTGGTGTTGCAAATTCTTCCAATTTATTTATCAATTCTTTTTTAATATCCTCATTTATTTGAACAGTCCTTTTGGCAATTATTGAGATTGCTTTGTAAATATTATCTGTTTTGTTTTCAATAACCTCACGGTCATAAGTTATTGTTGATGTAGGGGCTTTGATTTTTTTAAAATCCATATATTTCTATTGATTGGGCGCAAATATAGCAATTTCTTTGTCTATGTCTGAAATCATAGATTCGGTTTTATTAAAAAATTGAGAATCTGGGTATTCATTAATTAATTCTTCGTAAACTTTTTTTGCATTATTTAATCTTTCAAGTTTTTTTGAGGGTATACTGTTAACTGCAATCTTGTAAGATGAGTCGAATAAATAAAACAGAGCATCTTCTCGGTACGGGGTACCAGGATAATCAATTATAAAACTGTTTAGCACGGTGATAGCAGAACCATGATCTCTAATAGTGTTGTATTGCTTTGCTATTTGAAATGCTTTTTCTTCAAGTTTTAGTCTAAGCTCCTGAACATGTTCATTAGCAATATCCAAGTTTTCTGAATAGGGATAAAAATTTATAAAATTTTGCAACTTATCAATAGCTTCAACAGTTTGTTCTTGATCCAGACTGAATTTTGGTGATTGTTTATAAAAACAATAGGCCTCAAGGTAAGCAGCTTCTTCAACTTTTTGACTAATCGGATAAGCCTTTATAAAACTTTCAAATTGATAAGCAGCAAGAACATAATTCTTAATTTCCAAAAGAGATTTTGCATAAAAGAATGTTATTCTCTCTGCTTGAGGTTTGCCTCTGTAACTGGGTAATATTTGTTCAAATAAGCCACTTGCTCTCCTAAATTCCTCATTTTCGAAATAATTCTCGGCCTTCTGGTATTTGATTTTAACATCTTCACTTCTAAGAAGTTTTTGGTACTCATTACAAGATGGAATTAATAGAAAAATAACTACAATGTAAAATAATTTTTTAATCATGATCAGGGTGATTTACTAAAAATTTTAAAATTTTATTTCTCAATGGACTTGAAATTTCAGTCAAAGGTAACCTAACTTTTTCTTTACACAAATTCAATTGACTTAATGCAAACTTTATTCCACTTGGACTACCCTCTTTAAAAATTAGTTCAAAAAAATTATTTAACAAAAATTTGGATGATTCAAGTTTCGATTCTGAAATGTTTTTTGGTTTTGAATCATCATCCTCCCACAATAATCTAATGTAGGATGAATTCATTAAGTTTGGGTAAGCATTTGCTGCTACCGAAATTATACCATCGGCTCCAGATCTTACAGCATCTATCATAGAAAAATCATCTCCAGAGATAATTAAGAAGTCATCACGTGTATTGTTCCTGAGGTTAACTATTCTATTTACATTTCCTGATGCCTCCTTGACTCCAATAATTTTTTTTGAGTAGGAACTTAATTTTATAATTGTTTCATCAGTCATGTCTGAGGATGTTCTACCGGGGACATTGTAAAGTAATATTGGTAAAGGAGAAATATCAACTGCACTTTTAAAATGCTGGAAAATACCATTTTGTGAAGGCTTATTGTAGTATGGACAAACTGACATAATTGCATCAAAACCAGTGGTATCAGTTTTATTAATTAAATCACACAACTCCGAGGTACTGTTTGAACTGATACCTAAAATAAGTGGTAGCTTATTTTTCAATGAGTTAACAAACCTTTTATTAACAATTTCTTTTTCTTTATCACTTAATGTTGATGACTCACCAGTAGTCCCCTGAACAACTACATATGAAACACCACCTAAAAAAAAATATTCACAAAGTTTTTTGATTGCATCTAAATCAATATTGCCATTTACATCAAATGGGGTGACGGATGCAACTCCAACACCTGCAAAAATTGATTTATTTTTTTCGAAAATGAAAGGGTTAATTTTGTAGTTTGACATTCGTTTTAACTTTTATTTATTTAAGAATCTTTAAATATTTAACCAACTGATTGCTAAACTTTCCAAAATTATTATAAATATTTTTAAATATAATATCATTTAGTTTTGGGTTTGATTTTTCAAAACCAACCCTGAATTTTGCATTACTTTTTGAAGAAATTAATGATAATATTTTATTTTTTCCAAAATAATTTATTAATAGATCATAATCATAAGAAATAAATTCATTAGCATCTGCAGAGTTTATATTACCAAAAAAATTTATGGATTCATCTGAAACTCTCATTTTATAAAAAGGATCATTAAAAACAGTTTTTGAATAACTAACTACTTTTAAATCTTTTTCTTTCAATCCTATATTTTCGGTTAAACGAACTATATCTAAATAGTCAATTTCAAGCTCAGAGTCTACTATAAATCCTACTTTTCTTATGGGCTTTTTAAATTCTCGAATCTTTGATGACAGTGATGTAATTGAATTATCAATTTTTTTTTGCAAAAACTTATTTTTTATTTTTATTAATAACTTTTTCAAATATTATTATTTATAATTTGAATTTAGCAATAAATCTGTCGTAAGTTAATTTCTCAATTCCTAAACTGTCTGCTTTCGAAATCTTTTTGGGTCCCGCATTTTCACCTATAATTAGAATAATATTTTTAGTTACTGAGCTTGAAACAGAGCCTCCATTTGATAAAATCATTGACTTTAAATCTTCTCTTGATATTTCTTGAAAAGTTCCAGAAATCACAAACTTTAAATTGTTTAAAGGTTTACTATTATTTTCATTTTTTATCTTAAAACAAAGTCCTAAATACTTCAAATTTAGAATTTCCTTTTTATTTTCAATATCATCAAAATATTCAATCAAACTCTCAGCAATTTTATCTCCAATTTCGTTGACTGATATTATTTGATCGAAATCCGCATTCATTAGATTTTCAATTGTTTTAAAATGATTAACCAGGTTTAATGCAACAGTTTCCCCAACATGCCTTATACCAAGTGAAAATAGTACTTTGTGAAAGGGTTGAGAAATTGAATTTTTAATGGCATTTAACAGGTTTTGGGCTGATTTTTCAGCCATTCTATCGATTGAAACTAAATTTTGCTCAGACAAGGCATATATATCCGAAAAATTTTTCAACACATTGATCTTTATCAATCTTTCAATTGTTTCTATTCCAAAACCATCAATATTCATAGCCCTTCTTGAAATAAAGTGTTTAAACTTTCCAGAAATTTGAGGAGGACAGATTTTAGAGTTCAGACAAAAATATTGAGCCTCATTTAGACTTTTAACCAAAGAACTATTGCATGCGGGACAAATATCTTCAAAATTAATTTTAGAGCTACTTTTACTTCTTTTTTCTAAATTAACTCCAACAATTTTAGGAATTATTTCACCTCCTTTTTCGACAAAAACATGATCATTTTGATATAAATTTAGTTTTTCAATTTGATCCTTATTGTGTAAAGATGCTCTTTTAACTTTGGTCCCATTTATAAGAACTGGTTCAAGGACAGCAACTGGCGTGACAACACCTGTTCTACCAACTTGATATTCTACATCAATGAGTTTAGTCTCTACTCTCTCTGTTGCAAACTTGTATGCAATTGCCCATCTAGGAAATTTGGAAGTATAACCTAAATCTTTTTGATAACCTAAACTATTAACCTTTATTACAATTCCATCAATTTCAAAATTTAAGTCATTTTTTCTATTATCCCAATAATTAATATAATCAAAGACATCATTTATATTTTTACAAAACCTATTAGTTTTTAAAGTTTTAAAACCCAAGTCTTCGACAAGATTTAAGGCTTCTGTCTGATTTAAAATACTATAATTTTCAGAGATAATTTGAAAAAAATAGCATTTTAAAGGTCTTTTTTTAACCTCAAGACTATTTATTAATTTTATACTTCCAGATGCAGTATTTCTAGGATTCATATATTTTGTATATCCTTTTCTTTCACGAATTTTGTTCATTTGGGTAAAATCCTTTTTTTCTATGATTACCTCTCCCCTGATTGTAAAATCATAATCAATAGTACGATTGAGTTTTAAAGGAATTGAATTTATAGTTTTAATATTTTCAGTAACATCATCCCCTTGTATGCCATCTCCCCTTGTTAAAGCTTTTTTTAATAATCCTTTTTCATATGATAAACTAATAGAAACACCGTCAAGTTTTAATTCACAGGAAAATGATAAGTTATTTTTTCCTAAATTTTTTTCTAACCTTTCATTCCACTTGACTAGATCCTCTCTCGAATAAGAATTTTCTAAAGAATACATCCTGTACTTATGATTAAATGTTTTAAAAGAATTACTTAAAGAACTACCTACTCTTTGAGATGGAGAGTTTGCATCAAAATATTGTGGATATTTATTCTCTAGAGAAACTAGCTCACTTAGAATTTTATCAAACTCTTTGTCACTGATTTCTGGTGCATCTTTAATATAATATAAATAATTATGCTGATGCAATTTATTTCTTAACTCCTCAATATATTTAAGCATATCCATAATTTTTTGCTTTGATCATTCTATCAATTCCAAATGAGTCTTTTTTAATCTCTATCTCTGTAAATTTATTAATTATTAATAAATTTTTGACATGATTTATCCTTTCTTTATGACACTCAAAATAAACAATTCCATTCTCATTTAAATGGGATTTGGAAAATTTAATTATGGCCTTGTAAAATAATAAATCATCTTCTGAATCAACAAAAATTGCTTCATTGGGCTCATTTTTTTTAACCAAATTTGAAATTGAATCCTTTTCTTTTTTATTGATATATGGGGGGTTAGAAATTATTAAATCAAACTTAGTTTTAATAGACTGGTTTTTTAAAATATCAATATTATTGAAGTTTACATCTAAGTTATTTTGATCTGCGTTTTTTTTTGCAATACGTAGGGCATTTTTTGAATTATCCCATGCATGAATTGTACAATTTTTAGAGTACTTTTTTAAAAATAGAGATATAAGACCAGAGCCAGTACCAATATCAAGGATTTGTTTGTCATTTAGTTTTTCTTGTATTATCCATTTACAAAGATCAATTGTTTCGGGTCTAGGGATTAAAACAGATTTGTCAACTAATATTTTTAAGCCCTCTATTTTTACGTAGCCGATAGCATACTGGACTGGCACTTCTTTTTCAATCAGAGAAACTTTCTGATTAAATAATTTAAGCGAATCTGATGATATTTTTTTTTCAATATTAATATGAAAATTGACAGTATCTATTCCTAAAAATTCATCTAAAAGTAAATGAAATATTGACCTACTTTCATTGAAATTATAAATTTTTAAAAGTTTATCTTGTGTAAGCTTTTTTAGTTGTCGCAAAGTCATAATTTTTTTAACATCCAAACTGGGCAAGATGTATGACCAGTCATTCCCAAAGGCTCATGGATTTTTTTAAAATTATATTTTTTATATAAATTTTGTGCAGCTTTCATGTTATGCATGGTCTCAACATAACAAAATTCATATCCAGCATTTTTGGCAAATTTTATACATTTTTCAATTAATATTTTTCCTATGCCATACTTTCTAATATTTGGTAAAAAATACATTTTTTGAAGCTCACAAATATTTTTTTTTTGACCATTCAACATACTTATTCCAGCTCCTCCAAATATTTCTTTATCAACAACTACAACTAAGTAAATGCTTCGTTTATGCTTATATGATCCAAACATATCATTTAATTCTGGATCACTTAGGGCAGTGCCATTTTCTGGAACATCAAATTCTTTCATTACACTAATTAATAACTCTTTAACCCTAGGATTATCCTCACTAATAATCTTTCTGATTTCAAATTTCATTTTTGTAAATTAGTATTTCATAAATATAATGATTTATAAGCCCTATGAATGAGGAAAAATTAATGAAAAGATGTGTGGAAATTGGAAAGTCTGTTCTTGGAATGACATATCCAAATCCTAATGTAGGATCATTACTTTTTTGTGATGGAAAAATTATTTCTGAGGGATTCACTAGTAAGGCTGGTGGTAATCACTCAGAAATAAATACAATAATAAATGTTAAAGACCAGTCACTATTTAAAAAGTCAACACTTTTTGTAACTCTAGAACCTTGTTGTCATTATGGTAAAACACCACCATGCACAAATGAGATTATTAAAAGAGGGATAAAAAATGTAGTAATTGGATGTGAGGACCCTAATCCAATAGTAAAATCCAAAGGAATAAAGTATCTAAAAGATCATGGTATAAATGTTAAATATGGAATATTAGAGAGTCTTTGTAAAGATTTACACAAAAGACTAATTGTATATTTTGAAAAAAAAAGACCTTACATCATACTAAAATGGGCAGAATCATTGGATGGTTTTATAGCTCCTAAGATCAAAAATAATAAAAGGCCACATTGGATATCAAATGAATTATGCAAACAGATTGTTCATAAATGGAGAAGTCAGGAGCATGCCATAATGATTGGAAAAAAAACAAAAAAAAATGATAACTCTTATTTAGATGTAAGGAATTGGAATAACGTAAAAAATAGAAAATTTATTGTGGGTGATGATTTGGAGGCATTAGATGGGTTTGAAATAATACAGACAAATGGTAAAATATTATCTGCTAATGAATTATGTAAGGATTTGTTCAATAAGAAAATACAATCAATTATAATTGAAGGAGGACTATTTACATTGAACAAATTTATTGATAGTGAGATTTGGGATGAGGCTCGAGTTTTTAAAAGTGATAAAAAAATCTATAATGGAACGAAATCTCCAAAGTTAAAGTTAAATTATTATAAGAAAACTCAAATTGAGAAAGATAACTTATACCATTTTAAGAACTACAAATAGCATCTAATATATTTTTTGGGCATCTAATTGGTTTATTATTTTTTTTGTTTAAAAAAATTAATTTTGTGTAACCTTGATTAATTAAAATCTTGTTTTTAAATATTTCGAATTTAAACTCTATTGAGAAAGATGGTACATTTAAGAGAGTAGTTTTTATTTTAAGTTTATCTTCAAAGAAGGCAGGTTTTCTAAATACAATTTTTGTTTCTACGACAGGAAGTATTACATTATTTTTTTCCATTTCAAAATATGAGAAACCAATTTTTTTAAGCCAATCTAATCTGCCAATTTCATAGTATTTTAAATAGTTGCTGTGATGTGAATAAGACATTGCATCGGTTTCTGAATACCTAACTATAATGGATGTATAAAATGATTTTTTTTTATGCAAATACTTATGTACTTTATATATACATAATATCGAAAAAAGATTTTTAAAATTCAATAGCAAAATGATTTTTTTTTAAAAAAAAAATGTACATATTTGTTAGGTCAAGGAGTTTTAAAATCATTCTCGAATTTTAAAATTTTTTTTTTGAAACCAAAATAAATTTTGTTTATATGACCGCATTAACTGTTTGGAATAATTGTCTATCATTTGTGAAAGACAATATTCAATTGCAGGCATACAAAACATGGTTTGAACCAATTATTCCAATTAAACTTCAAGACAATATTTTAAGTGTGCAAGTGCCAAGTAAATTCTTTTATGAATGGCTTGAAGAACATTACGTAAAGCTTTTAAAAGTTGCTTTAATCAAAGAATTAGGAAAAGATGCTAAGCTTGTATACATTATAAGAATGGAAAATAAATTTGGAGATGAATCTAGTTTTACAGAGAAAATTCCTAGTGAATATAAACCAAAAATTAAATCACAAAATTTAGATAATTCACCAAATTTCTTAAAAGCAAATTTGACAAATCCATTTATAATACCAGGAATTAAAAATTTGAAAATTGATTCACAACTAAATCTCAATTATAATTTTGAAAATTTTCTGGAAGGTGATTCAAACAGATTGGCAAGATCAGCTAGTTACGCAGTTTCTAAAAGACCTGGTGGCACTTCTTTTAATCCGTTGCTTATTTTCGGTGGTGTTGGTCTTGGAAAAACACACCTTGCTAATGCTATAGGAATAAATGTTAAACAAGCATTTCCTGAAAAAACTGTTTTATATATTTCCGCTGAAAAGTTTACCCAACAATATGTAGACTCAGTAAAGAAAAATAACAGAAATGATTTTATTCATTTTTATCAGCTCATTGATGTTTTAATTATTGACGATGTTCAATTCTTTTCTGGAAAGTCTGGAACACAAGATGTTTTCTTTCACATATTTAATCACCTGCATCAAAATGGAAAACAAGTTGTATTAACATCAGACAAAGCACCTGTAGACATGCAAGAAATTGAACAAAGATTATTGTCAAGATTCAAATGGGGACTATCTGCTGAGCTACAAACACCCGATTATGAAACAAGAATTTCAATTATTAAAAATAAGCTAGCAAGAGATGGAGTTGAGATGGAAGATGATATAATCTATTATGTAGCAAAACACATAAAAACTAACATCAGAGAGTTAGAGGGAGCTATAATATCGCTAATGGCACAGTCATCGTTCAATAAAAAGCAAATCACATTAGAGTTGGCTAAAGTTATTGTTGAAAAATTTGTAAAAAATACTAAGAAGGAAATATCAATTGATCAAATTCAAAAAGTTGTTTCTGATTATTTTCAGATGGATGTTAATACGTTACAATCAAAAACTAGAAAAAGACATATAGTTCAGGCAAGACAATTAGCGATGTTTTTTTCAAAAAAGTTTACAAAGGCATCGTTGGCAAGTATTGGAACTAAAATTGGACACAGGGATCATGCAACCGTTCTTCATGCATGTAAAACTGTCGATAATTTAGCCTTTACGGACAAACAATTCAGGAAATATGTTGAAGATTTGGATAAAAGGTTTACTGACTAATATTAGGTCTTCTTTCTTGTTCAATTTTGATTAGACTATAATTTTTAAAAATTCTTAAATAATCACTTATTGATGTTCCGTTTGCGTCTTTTTTATTGAAATCAGTTGCTGCATTGTTTCTTAAAAATTTTTTAACATTTCCAGGACCAGACAAGTGAGCGGCAGCTAAAATTCCAGACTCTGTAATTAACAAGTCTCCTAAAAGTTTATTGGAATAATTTTTAATTTCCCTTCTCAAAATCCATTTATTTCTTTTAATATTCATCAAAAAAACTTTTTCTTGCAACTCAGGATTATAAATAAAATCATTAGTATCAGTAACACCATATATTTTAAGTGTACCTTTCCCAAATTGATATTTACCTAAGTATCCGAAACGATTAATTTTTCTGTAATCAGATCCTGACTCAAAGAACCCTAGGAACTCTCTAAAACCGATAAAATCCTTTTCTATGAACGGAACAGTATATGATTTAGAAAATAAATCTGGTTTTTCATTTACTAAATATAACACAGATGTTTTTTCTGTGGTTTCGGAAAACCCAGTTAAAAGCAGTAAAATGATTGAATATAAAAATGTGGATCTATTGATTATTAACTTTATTAAAATAAAAATATTCATCGCAAAAAATATTTTTTATTGCGTTGCAAACTTAAGCTTTTTTTTAATTATCTGATTATCAATATTTTATCTTTTTATATTTCTCTCCTTTAACCATCTTGTATATTGTCTTTTTTTTCTGTTATGCTCAACAAGTGTTCTTGAAAATAAATGATAACCAGGATTAGAAACATCAGCAACAAAAAATATAAAGTTGTGTTTTGCTGGATTTAATACAGCTTCAATTGCTGAAAAATCTGGTGTAACAATTGGGCCAGGTGGCAAACCCTTATTCAAGTAGGTATTATAAGCAGACTTTATCCTTAAGTCCCTGTACAAAACTCTTTTTATTATTTTATCAAAACCTTTTTGTTTTTTAATTACATAAACAATTGTTGGATCTGCTTGTAATTTCATTCCCCTATTAAGTCTGTTCAAATAAACACCAGCAATTGTAGGTCTTTCGTCAACTTTGGGTGTTTCCTTCTGTACAATTGATGCTAATATAGAAACCTCAATAGGGTTTAAGTTAATATTTGAAGCTTTTTTAATTCTATTTTCATTCCAATAAATATTAAACTCTTTAATCATTTTTTCACGAAAATCATCTGCACTTGTATTCCAAAAAAACTCATAGGTATTAGGTAAAAATAATGACAAAACTGAATCACTTGTTAAGTTTAAATTTTTCAAAAAATCTGCATTAGTAAAAGAATTTATTAGGCTCGTGCTATCAGCCTCAATTTTATTTGAAATATATCCACTTAGCTCTTGAATTGTCTGAATATTATTAAAGGTTACTTTGACAGGGATATTTTTTGATCGTAAAGAATTAATAATTTTATTATTG
>CACLQX010000004.1 GCA_902609185.1 uncultured Bacteroidota bacterium
ACAAATTGAATTATCTGATATTTTATCCAGATTAAAATTAAAAAAAGGTAATTACTTTGTCGTGTCAGCCCATCGGGAAGAGAATATAAATTCTGTTAATTTTTTCAAATTGATAGAATCACTAAATGCTATAGCTGATAAATATAAATACCCTATTATTTTTTCAACTCACCCTCGCACTAGAAATAAAATTGAAGAAACAAGGGTGCATTTAAATAAATTGATTAAACTGATAAAACCTTTAGGTTTTCATGATTACAATAATTTACAGAATAATTCTAAAGTAGTTTTGTCAGACAGTGGGACTATTTCTGAAGAATCATCAATTTCAAATTTTCCTGCATTAAATATAAGAGAAGCCCATGAACGACCCGAAGCTATGGAAGAAGCGTCTGTCATGATGGTAGGATTAAATACTGAACGTATTTTACAGGCTATAGAATTAATTAGCAAACAGCCTAGAGGAAGGGCAAGGCTTTTACGCGAAGTAAATGACTATTCCATGCCAAATGTTTCAGATAAAGTAGTCCGTATTATCTTAAGTTACACAGATTATGTGAACAGGGTAGTTTGGAATAAATAAAATGAAAATACTTGTAGTAACTCAGCATTTTTATCCAGAAAATTTTAAAATTAATGACTTTTGCTCTGAATTGATTAAAAGGGGGAATCACTTAACTATTCTAACTGGCAAACCAAATTATCCAGGTGGAAAATACTTCATGGGTTATAGTTTATTTTCAAAGCACAAAGAATTTTTCCATGGAGCAGAAATTATTAGGGTACCTGTCATTGCCAGAGGCAATGGTTCTAACTTTAAATTATTTTTAAACTATATTTCTTTTTCTTTTTTTGGATCACTTTTTACTTTTTTTCACAGAAAAAAATATGATTTTTCTTTTGTTTTTGCAGTTTCACCAATTACAGCTGCCATACCTGCAATAATTCATAGGATTTTTCATGGAACAAAAATGTTTTTATGGGTTTTAGATTTATGGCCAGAAAGTGTTGAAGTGACAGGAAGACTTAAAAGTTCCATTTTGAAGAGGATGCTGTCATTATTGGTCCAATTTATTTATAGGCAATCTGATAAAATTTTTATCTCATCCCGATCTATGAAATCATCAATTAAAGAAAAAATTAGATCTAAAAATTTTAAAGAGATTTATTATATGCCAAATTGGGCTGAGGATAATATTTTTGAAAAAAGTGTAGATTTTAAAAAATATTTATCGCTAATGCCAAGTGGTTTTAAAATAATGTTTGCTGGTAATATTGCTTCTGGCCAGGACATACCATCATTACTTAAAACAGCTTCAATATTAAAAAGGTCCAATAATATAAAATTTATTTTTGTTGGAGATGGTACATTAAAAAACTATTTGGTTGATCAAATCAGAAAATTAAAACTCGATAAAACAGTTTATTATTTAGGAAGTTTTCCTGTAACTGAAATGGCAAGTTTATACTATCATGCCGATATGATGATGCTATCTCTTAGAGATGAATACATATATTCATGTACAATTCCAGGAAAGCTGCAAGGTTATCTTGCTTCCAAAAAAGCAGTTGCAGCAATGATTAGTGGAGAAACAAATAGAATAATAAAACAAGCATCATGTGGAATCACAGTTGAAGCTGAAAATTATACTAAATTTGCATCAGAAATATTAAAAATATCAAAAATTAAACCCAAACTATTAAAAGAAAAAGAAGAAAATGGGTATAAGTATTACCAAGAAAATTTTAATAAAAAAATTATAATTGAAAATTTTATAGAAAGAGTGTCTTTGTGAGATCAGCGAAAAAATCGATTAAATTAAAATGAAAAAAATATTAGAATTAATAAACATTGTACTTGAAAATAGAGATAAAGTTAAACTTGAAGAAATATCTGAGTCATCAGATTTGAGAACTGATTGTGGTCTAGACTCTTTAGACCTTGCTGAGCTAACAGTTCGAATCGAAGCTGAATATGATATTGATATTTTTGAAGAAGGTGTAATAACTACGATCGGAGAAATCTTAAATAAGTTAGACTTAGAAAAAACAGATGAGTAAAACATTTTATTATGACAATATTGAAGGAAAAAATATTAGTTATAATAAATTATTGAATGATTTATCTAATACAAACTCATATTCAACATATTGTAGAAGCAATTCATATTATTCGATTTTTAAGCATATTATTCTTTCCTTGATTACAGGGAAGGAAATTATACTGCTTGACAATGACTTTTCGCAAGAAGAAATCCATAAGCTTATTGGATATAATAAAAACATTTTTGATATTAAATCAATCGATCCAATTGGTCAAATCAATTTTAATGATATTATTGATAAAATTAAATTAAATGGTGCTACTTGTAAATTAACCTTGTTTACTTCGGGGACGACCGGTATGCCAAAAAAAATTTCTCATAATTTTGATTCGTTATCTCGTTTTGTTAAAAAAGAAGAAAGTAGGAAAAATGATATTTGGGGTTTTGCATACAATCCTACACATATGGCTGGCTTACAAGTTTTTTTTCAAGCACTTTTAAATCAAAATACAATTGTTAGGCTTTTTGGTGTTGAAAGAGTCACGTCTTTAAATTTAATTAACGAATTTAAAATAACAAATATTTCTGCTACACCTACATTTTACCGACTATTACTTCCCGCTGATCATATATGTAATAGTGTAAGAAATTTGACCTCCGGAGGTGAAAAGTTTGATTTCAGAACCTTAAAAAAAGTGAAACAGATGTTTCCGAAATGCAGAGTGAGAAATGTTTATGCATCAACAGAAGCAGGGACTATATTTGCTTCTGAGGGGGAGGAATTTACAATAAAGTCAGACACAAGTCATTTAATAAAAATAATTGAAGATGAACTCTATATTCATGAGTCATTAATTGGCGAGTCAGAAAGTTTGGTAACAGTTGACGGATGGTATCCGACTGGTGATATGATTAGTGTTGTTTCTGAAAACCCGTATTTATTCCGTTTTATCTCTAGAAAAAATGAAAGTATTAATTCAGGTGGTTACAAAATTAATCCAAGTGAGGTAGAGGATATAATTCGTAGTTTTGATGGAGTAATTGATGTTTATGTTTTTGCAAAAAAAAATAGCATTTTGGGTAACATAATATGTTGTCAAGTTGTTAGCTCAAATAAATTCTTAACAGAAAAAAGACTCAGGTTACTCTTAAAAGATAAACTTCAAGAATTTAAAATCCCTAGACTAATAACATTTGTAAAATCTATCAAAACATCTAGAACAGGTAAACTTTTGAGAAAAAATTAATAACTAAAATGAAAAATATATTAATATCTGGTGTATCTAGAGGTTTGGGATTAGAAATTACTAAATCTCTTTTAAAAAAAGAAAATATTTGTGTTTATGGTTTTAGCAGAGCAAAAACAAAAGAGTTTGAATTTTTAAAAGAAAAAAATCCTGAGAAATTGAAATGGATGTCATATGATATGTCTAATATAAGTGATATTCGAAATAAAATTTTTAAAGAATTTATTGGTTTGAAAACTCCATTGCATGGTTTTGTTAACAATGCAGCCATATCATATGATGATATTATTACAAATCTTAATTACGAACCTTTATTAAAAATGTATAAAATCAATGTTTTTGGACCAATGATGATTACTAAACATGTTATACGTCAATTCTTATTACACAACGTGAAGGGCAGTATAGTCCATGTTTCCTCAATCAGTGCTCATACAGGATATAAAGGTTTAGCAATGTATGCGTCTAGCAAAGGGGCTTTGGAAGCATTTTCAAAAAATTCTGCTCGTGAATGGGGTGAAAGAGGGATTCGTTCAAATTCATTAGTAGCTGGATTTATGGAGACAGATATGAGTTCAACTCTTTCTGTAGATCAGAAAAATAGGATTTTTAAACGAACATCAATGAAGGTGCCAACGACGAAAAGATCAGTTTCTGAAACAATCATATTTTTACTTTCTGAATCTGCTGAGTCAATCACGGGCCAAAATATTCACGTTGATTCGGGTACTATTTAATGATAATAAAAATTTGTAAAACATCTGAATGGGATAATAAATTATGGGTTAATTATTGTGATAATTTTAATTCTGTATTTAAAAAACAATTAAAAGTTTCTGATTTTAAAAGGAAGTACAAAATAACCATTGACGGACTCTCCTATCACGCACTGCTTTATAATGATAGATTTGAAGTTATTGGTAGTTGTACTGTTATTCCTTTTGCTTATAAAAAAAATAAAAAATTAATTAAGATTGGTCTAGTTGTGGATGTATTTATTCTTGAAAGTTATAGAACTGACCCCTTAATTTTGAGAAGAATGTATACTGAGTTAAAGAAATTTTTAATTTCTAATAATTTTGTTTCAGTCATTGCTGTACCTAATGAAATTTCATATGCATATTGGAAAAGTGTTGTTAAATGGAAAGATGTTGGTAATTTATCTTATTGGGTCCTACCAATAAGGTTAGGGAATATCTTAAAAAAAGTAAAAATATTAAACTTGATATCCTTACTTTTCGTAAAAATTTTGATTTTAATTAATAAGATATTGTTGTTAGTTGTTAATAGAATAGAAAAAAAATCTTTATACGAATTAAATTTAGATAAAACATTTATCAAACATAGGTATTCAAAAAAATACAATAAAATTATTTCTGGCGATGTTACTTTTTATTATCGAATTTACAACGAAAATGGTGTCCAAACAGCTTACTTGATAGATGCTAGGCAAGGAAATAAACTTTCATTTAAAGCTTTAATAAGGAGTGCTAATTATATCATTCAGAATACTAATGCAGATTTGATCTTATATATTGGATCTATGAATTTATTTCAAACATTATTTTTAAAATCTCCAAAAAAATTTGAACCAAAAAGACTACCATTAACATGCGACATATTAGAAGAAAAAAATTTGAATAAATACTCTGATATGTTTGATATAAAAAATTGGAATTTTGGTTTGCTAAATTATGACGTTAGATAAAAATTAAATAATGAACATACTTACATTTGACGTAGAGGATTGGTTTCATTTATTAGATCACAAATCCACAAAATCTGAAAAAGTATGGCTTAACTATGAGAGCAGGATACATTCCAATATGGAGCGTATTTACAAAATATTGGACAATACCAATCAAAAAGCTACTTTTTTTTGTTTAGGTTGGGTTGCAAAAACTTATCCAGAAATTATTAGAAAAATTATTGATAAGGGTCATGAAATAGGATCACATTCCCACTTACATCAACTAGTCTACGAACAAACACCTGAGATTTTTAAAAAAGATCTTGAATGTTCTATTAAAACTATTGAGGATATCTGTGGTCAAAAAGTAATTTATTATAGAGCTCCTGGTTTTTCAATAACAAAAAAAAATATATGGGCATTTGAAATTATGCATGAGCTGGGTATAAAAATAGACTGTTCAATTTTTCCATCAAAAAGATCGCATGGTGGCTTTCCTTCCTTCAAAAATCAAGAACCAGTTATTGTGAGCTACAATGGCATAACTCTAAAAGAACTGCCTATTAATTATTATACAATATTAAATAAGCCAATTATTTATTCTGGTGGCGGATATTTCCGATTATTTCCTTATTATTTAATTAATAAATGGTCTAAAAACTCTAAGTATGTTATGACTTATTTTCACCCACGTGATTTTGATAAAAATCAACCAATAATCAGTGACTTATCCTTAGCAAGAAAATTCAAATCTTATGTTGGCTTAAGTGGGGCAGCAACTAAATTAGAAACTTGGCTTAATAATGACCAGTTTTTAGATGTATCAACAGCAGATCAAAAAATTAATTGGAATGAAGTTCCAGTTGTGAAGCTATAGTTTTGTCAATAGATATTTTATTTTTACAAATAAAGTTTATTTGACTTAAAAAATTGAAACAACATAATTAAATAAGTTATTATCTCCTAAATTTAAAAACCTAATAAAGAATGATATGAAAAAAATATTAGTTACTGGTGGAGCAGGCTTTATAGGATCTCATCTAGTAAGATTATTAGTCAATAAATATTCTGACTATCAAATTATAAACATGGATATATTAACCTATGCTGGTAATCTAGAAAATTTAAAAGATATTCAAGCTAAAAAAAATTACACATTCGTTAGATGTGACATTTGTAATTTTGGAGAGGTTCAACAGGTTTTTGAAAAATATCAAATTGACAGTGTAATACATCTAGCAGCAGAATCTCACGTAGACCGTTCTATTGAAGATCCTTTTTCCTTTGCAAAAACCAATGTAATGGGAACTTTAAGTTTACTCCAAGTAGCAAAAGATTACTGGTCAAAAGATTTTAATGATAAACTATTTTATCACGTATCTACTGATGAGGTATATGGTTCACTAGGAGCAAGTGGATTTTTTACCGAAAAGAGTAGCTACGACCCTCATTCACCATATTCTGCATCCAAGGCATCCTCTGATCATTTTGTAAGAGCTTTTGGGGATACATACGGCTTACCAATCGTTATATCTAATTGCTCGAATAATTACGGTTCGTATCAGTTTCCTGAGAAATTAATTCCATTATTTATCAATAACATAGTGAACAATAAACCATTGCCAGTATATGGAAGAGGTCAAAATGTTAGGGATTGGTTATTTGTAAATGACCATGCAAGAGCAATTGATGTAATTTTTCATAAAGCTAAATTGGGAAATACATATAATATTGGTGGTTTTAACGAGTGGAAAAATATTGATTTAATTAAAGTAATTATAAAAACTGTAGATCGCTTGCTTGGAAGAAAAGAAGGAACTTCTCTTAAACTTATTAATTTTGTCAAGGATAGAGCTGGTCATGATTTACGCTATGCAATAGACTCTTCAAAGTTAAAGAATGAATTAGGCTGGAAGCCATCTTTGCAATTTGAAGAAGGAATAGAAAAAACAGTTAAATGGTATTTAGATAATGATAAATGGCTAAAAAATATCTCCTCTAAACAACACTAATTTATTATTAATTAAATCACGAAAAACAAATAAACTATTTTGTTTATGTATTATTTAGTCATTTTTTTTTAAAAAGCCAAAATGATTATTTTTAATATGTTATCTATTTATTTAAAGAAAATATACTCTGTTCTCTAGCATTTGAAAAAAACTTATATCATTGAATTATAAAGAAACATTCTACTTTATCGCAAAATGCTTAACCCTTACTTTAGAAAGTAAAAATAAAGAAGAAATTAAAAAACAATTAATTTCAAATACCATAGATTGGGATGGGGTAGTGAAAATAAGCACTAATCATTATGTTTTACCCGCATTGTTCTGTAATTTGTATCGAGCCAATTTTCTACACTATTTACCTAAAGATTTAGTTGATTACATGAAATATATTACCAAGTTAAATAAAGAAAGGAATTTAAAAATCATTACTCAAGCTAAAAACTTAAATAAGCTATTAATTGCTAATAAAATTAGACCCATATTTTTGAAAGGAACTGCAAACTTATTAGCAGGAATCTATGAAGATATTGCTGAAAGAATGGTAGGGGATATCGACTTTATTTTTTCAGAGAAAGACTATCCCAAAGCAATTACTTTATTAAAAAATAATGAATACCGTGAAGTGGAAAAGTATGACTATTCTTTTTCAACGGAAAATCCATTTTTTCCTGGTGAAAAACATTATCCAAGGCTTGAAAAAGAAGACCAAGTTGCAGCTATTGAAATTCACCATAAAATATTAGTTAAAAAAAAATATTTAAATGAATTTAATTATAGTTTAATAGAAAAAGATTGTCAGATTGTAGACAAAATAAGAATTTTGAGCTATTCCAATAAATTAAAATTAACTATTATAGCTAACCAAATTAATGATAGTGGTTTTAAATTTAAAAATATACCTCTACGTAATGCCTACGATGTTTTTATTTTATCTAAAAAAACAAATGCAAAGGCTGCAGTGAATACTCTAGAGAGGCTAAATCACCCTTTAAATTGTTTTCTAGCTGCTTGTTTTGAGATTTTTAGTCAGGCAGATAGTTTAAAGTATAATGTAAATAAAAAAACAGGCACTTATTTGGGTATTTTTAAGAAACAATTTGCAAATATAAAGGCAACAAAAAGTAGATGGAAAATGATCCAAATTTATTTATTTTTAATGACTAGGTTAGATATTATTTATAAATCCATTTTCTACAAAAAGTACCGGGCCTGGTTAGTTAAAAGGATTAGAAATAAAAACTGGCGTAAGCAGAAGATAGCTAATTTGATTTTTAAAAAATATTTAGCCAAATAATGAACTTAATAAAAACAAAAATTAAAGGTTTAGTGAAATTAAAGCCATTAATTATAAGTGATAAAAGAGGTAGTTTTATAGAATCATATAATAAAAAGAGTTTAGATAGATTATTAGGATCTAAAAATTTTATTCAAGATAATGAATCTGAATCCCACAAAGGTGTTTTGAGGGGCTTACATTTTCAAAGACCTCCTCATACCCAATCTAAATTAGTTCGTTGTGTAAAAGGTGTTGTGCTAGATATTGCTTTAGACCTTCGAAAGCAATCAAAAACTTATGGGCAATATATTACTATGGTTTTATCAAGTGAAAATAAAGAACAAATATTTATTCCTAGAGGTTTTGCACATGGTTTTATAGTCATGAGTGAATATGCAATCCTTTCTTATAAAGTAGATAATTATTACAATTCTAAATCTGAGGGTGGGATAATTTGGAATGATCCAAGTTTGAATATAGACTGGAAAATAAATAAAAATGAAATTATACTTTCCGAAAAAGATGCAATGTTACCGACATTAAATAATTTTTTAAGCCCTTTCTAATGAAAGTACTAGTGACAGGTGGAAATGGTCAATTAGGTTCTGAGTTAAAAAAAACTTCAATAAAAGACAATAATTTTAAATGGGTATTTACTGATCGTAAGTCATTTGATCTTACTTTACACAAAAACATTAATTTTTATTTGGATAATATCAAGCCTGACATAATTATTAATTGTGCTGCATATACATCGGTTAACTATGCTGAAAATAATTTTGAAACTGCTAATGCCATAAACCATATAGCTGTTGATTTAATTGCTAAGTGGGCCAATAAAAATAATTGTAAATTAATTCATATATCAACTGATTATGTTTATGATGGAAATTCAAAAATTCCCTATTTTGAATCTGATAAAACAAATCCTTTAAATAGTTATGGAAGATCTAAATTGTTAGGTGATATAGCTTGTCAAAAAAATAACAATTCTTTCATAATTATAAGAACAAGCTGGTTATATTCAAGTTTTGGAGATAATTTTGTTACAAACATGATTAAATTAATGTACGGTAATGCTGAAATTAAAGTTATTAATGATCAGTTTGGTTCACCTACCTATGCCGGTGATTTAGCATTTGTCATACTACATTTAATAAGAAAAAAAAAATGGATTTCTGGTATATATAATTATTCAAATAAAGGTAATATTTCTTGGTATGACTTTGCAAATGAAATCAAATCTATTTATGGCTTTAGTACAATAATTAATCCAATATCTTCAGAGTCATATAATCAAAACGTAATACGACCAAAATTTTCAATTCTAGATAATTCAAAAATTATGGATACGTTTGATATTAAACAAGTTGATTACCTGTCCAGTTTGAAGAAATGTATTAAAATTTTAAAAAATGAATCATAAACTATTATTACTAATAAAATTAGGTTCCAATGATTTCTTTAGATATTTTAAGTAGTGGTTCTTTAGCTAAAACAAAACCCGAGCTGAATATTAATCCAAAAATTAGGAAAATAATGACAATCTGACTCCTTTTGGGTTTAGATCTGCGATTTGGAACAGAAACCTCATCAATTACTGAAAAAATAGGCGTATCCTTATTTAACTTTATTTTATTGTTATTATACTCTGATGCTAGATTTATTAAAATATTTTGTTGCAATTGATATTCAGATTCTAATTTTTGTAACTCCGACATAAAACTTGCAGTAGATATACTTTTATTTGAATCTTTGAATTCTGCCAATTTTTTCTGCAGGAAATCAAATTCCTTTTGTTTTAATTCGTACTGTTCTTTAGAAAATTCTAATCTCTCTTTTATTTTATTCGTTCTAAGTTCAATTATTTTTGACTGTAAATTTTTTGTAACCTTTTCTACTATTTGAGTACTTATAAAAGCTTCCTTATCTGTTGCAACAACTTTAATGTATCCCTCTTTTTCATTAAGCTCTATTGCAAATTTTTGTTTGAATGAATTTATCAAACTGTAGTCTTCATCACTTAAAAAATTATAACTATTAGTAATATCAACATAGTTTAAAACCTTAGTATCATTCTTCATAAATAATCCTATAGTGTACTTTTTAATAAATCGTATTGGATTAAAATTAAATGAGCTTGTATTTTTTTGTAAGTATTCTCTAATTGTTAGTTTATCTCCATCTAAACTAATTATTACTTCTTCAATTATGTCATATGAAAATTCCTCTGATTCAGTTAATTTTGAATATAGTAGTGGAGATAAGTATGAATCAGTTGACTCTTTAGTTGAATTTAAATTAATTCCTGCAAGCGAGGCCAATGACCCTAGCCCTTTAACTGAGGGCATTTGGTCATCACTAATTTGGGGAACAAATGTGGTTTGAGAAGTATAAACTACAGGACTAAATAGAGCTACAATGCATCCAATAGTTGAAAACAAGACAGATATTTTTATTATCAATTTTCTTTCAAACCACATTTTTTTTAGAATTGCAATAATATCAATCGATTCATCCTCAATAATACCATTTAAATTAGTCTTATCTTTTTTCATCAATTATAATTTTGTTGCAATTAAAACAGTTGTAAGGGTTGTAGTTATAAAAGTTATAGTTCCAGTCAAATTATCAACAAATTGTTTTATTGATTCTTTAAAACCTTCACCCTCTGGTCTAAAATCAGTTACTATTACTGAGTTGGGTAAAACTTTAGGATTCTTAAAAAGGCCTATTTTTTTTGTTTTTCCATTTGGTAAAATCAAGTAAGACTTTCCACCCTCATTAAATAATTTACCACCTGAATTTTTAATATAACTTTTAGCTTTTAATCCTTTTTTCCAAATAAAATTAGATTCATTTTTCACAGCACCTGTGGTAGAAACAATTCCCTTATTGGATGCGATATTGACTATGTCACCATCTTCGAATATTTGGTCAGAATTTAATTGATTAAAATTAAGTGAAATTAAATCACCATTTCTAATTAAACTAGATGCATCTAAATTTGCATATCGTGTTAATCCACCAGCATAATTAATTATATCATTAAGAGACGCATTTCTAAATTCAGCCACCACGGTTTGTGGAAAATTAACTTCTCCAGAAATGCTAATTTTTACACTTTCTTCATAACCTAAAGTTTCTTTGACAACTAAAATATCCCTGTCTTTTAAAATAAATCCATTATCAGGTTTTTCTTTTAATCCAAGTAAATAATCTTTATCAATTTTTATGTTGAATTTTCTTACGATTCTTTCATTTGACATATCTAATTCTGGTCTATTCAGAATTAAATCTTCCTGATTAGCACTTATTTGGAAACCTCCGGAAAGTAACAAAAGATCTTCTACATACATATTTTCCTCCAAATCATATATGTTAGGGTTGTTGACATAGCCAAAAATCCCAACTGTTTTATTAATGTTTTCAGTTGTGCCTGTGCTAAATAATATGATTCTATCTCTAGGGTACAGCAATGTAGACTTTAATTCATCTACATTATTAAACTCAAATCTTAAGGTACTGAAATCTCCTGTATCATTATTAAATCTTTTAATATCAATCCTTGATTTTAATAAATTAGTAAGAAAATCAGGATTATTAATTTGAGTTGCACTGAAAATTAAATCATATACAGTTAAATTTTCCTTCCATGATGTCGTTATATTATCTACACCGTAACCACTAATGGACACAAATTTAGATCCTTCAACCCTTTCATTGCTGTAAACTTGCACTTGATCCATGTCGTTTAATTGTACAACAATGTTTGAGCTTAAAATATCATTTAAATTATATGAATTATTTACAGATATACCATTTACATTACTGGTCACATCTACTCTTTCCAAATATACGTCTGGTAAAACACCTTTTGCGGCACCCAATATTAATGACTTTAGGTCTTTGTAAGTTAGAAGTGAATAGATTCCTGGCTCAACTACATGGCCTGAAACAGTAACTTGATTTAATTCTATATCTAAAATTGGAAAAAATGTAATTTTATCTCCATCATATAATTTAATTTTCTCATCTGAATCCTTTGCTACTTGGTAATTAAAGGTTATTAATTCTCTGTCTGCAATCACATCTTCAGATCTATTTTCGGGTGGTGTAATTCTACTGATATTTACTTTTGTTGTTTGAGCAGTGACAGGTAATCCACCAGAATATTTGAGTAATTCTGAAAGTCCTTCATTTTCTTTTAATTCAAAAAAAGCGTTATTATAAACCTCACCCTGTAATAAGAAACTATTTTTTCTAATATCAACAAAAACTATATCGTTGTTTGTTAATCTTACATCTTCCTTTAATTGACCTTTAGTTATATAATCATAAAGATCGATAGTTTTGTAAAGTTTATTATTTCTGTAAATCTTTATTTCTCGCAATGTTCCACTTGTTTTGACCCCTCCTGCAGCATATAGGGCAGATAAGGCAGAGCCTGAGGTATTTAAAATATGTGGTCCGGGGGCCTTAACCTGTCCTAAAACCACAACTTTAACTGGTCTAAGCTGAGTCAGGGATACATCCATAAAGGTTTTTTGAGGATCAGAGTTAAGCCCTGATAAAAATCTACCTAAAAATATTTTTAATCTTGATTTTAATGTTTTGAAAGAATTTCCTGATGCAAAAAAGAGCCCGTATCCTCTGATATTAATATTTCCATTTCTATCAACTTGGACGTTTTGTTCAAATGAATTATCTCCGTAGGTAATAATTCTTAGTTCATCTCCTGGAGCAATAAGATATCCTTCATCAATATTTCCAAGCAGATATTCTTTATCTAAAAACGGATTATTATTAAAAATATTATAACCAAAATATTTTGGTCCAGCATCTTCAGTTTCTTCATTATTATCACTAGATTCTTGATCATCACTGTTTTCCTCATTTTCTTTGCTATCTTCAGAATCAGAACTTTGATCTTTATCAGGACTTGCTGAATTTTCATTAGGGAACAACTCATTAATTAATTGATCGTAGCTAATTCCTCTCTGTGTTGCTAATTGCCTCGCTTGGGTTTCAGTCATTCCATTAGCTTTCAAAGCATCCAGCGCCTGAGTTCTAGTAGTTATATTTTGAGATTGAACAGCTTGGGTTGCTTGTTTAATAATAGTTTCATTGGTCTGCGAGAAACCTGTGAAAGATATTAAGATTATGACGAATAAATATCTCATAAAATTATTTTGGTTGGCAAAGATAAAAAAAAACTAGACAATCATTTTTTGATGATTTTGAAACTCCACTTTTGAGTTTTAAATGGAGTGGGAAAATATGTAATATTGTATTAATTGAAATATGTAATGAAAATATAAAAATCGTATTAGTTATTTATTTTCCCAATCTCTATTTTTTCTGACTTTCAAATTTGTATTCCAACCTCCTTCAATTGCATTAAGCTCAATACCTAAGTTTTTTGCATACAGTATTAATGCATTAACATCTTTTGGAAAACATTTTCCACCATAACCAAGTTGCCCATCATGGCCAGGAACATTTAAGTGACTATCTCCAATCCTACCATCTGATGCGAAACCATTTAATGCGTGCTCCCAATCTGCACCAATTTTATCACATATTAATTTAAATTCATTGATTATTGAAACTTTTGTAGCAAAAAAAGTATTGTTCATATATTTTATTAACTCTGAAGTTTTTGAGTCAGTTTCAATTATGTTCTTGTTTTTAAATCTCAACTCATAAATTTTTCTTACGCTGCTTGTTAAACTCTTTGTTCCACCAAGAATAATCCTGTTTTGCGTCAACATATCCAGCTTTGATGTTCTTTCAGTTAAAAACTCAGGTGAAAAAACTATTTTAAATTGACTGTAATTTTTATTTAATTTTTCAGTTGTTCCAGGTAAAACTGTAGATTTTAGTATGTAAATAGGTTTTTCATTGGCATATTTAAAAACCTCTTCTACAAAGTCTAAGTTCTGATTACCATCGGGATACATTGGTGTTGGTACGCATACAAAAACAAAATCAGAATCATGAGTTTGTTCCAAAGTATGAGTGGATTTCAAGTGATCAACATCATAAATCTTTATATTACTCACAGGCGAAAAGGCAAATGCTTGAGCTTCCCCAACAAAACCATTTCCAATAATTCCGATGGTTGGTTTATTCATAATTAATATTTATATGATTCGTTTTTAAAAGGTCCCTTGATGTTTACGCCAATATAATTGGCTTGTTCTGAATTGAGTTCCTCAATCTCTACTCCAAGCTTTTCTAAATGCAACATTGCTACCTTTTCATCTAAATACTTTGGAAGTACGTAAACCTTATTTTCATAACTTCTGTGGTTTTTCCACAATTCCAGTTGTGCCAAAACTTGATTAGTAAATGAATTGCTCATAACAAAACTTGGATGGCCAGTTGCACAACCTAAATTTACTAATCTGCCCTCAGCTAATATTATAATTTCATTTCCATTTATTTCATACTTATCTACCTGAGGTTTAATTTCTTCTTTAGTGTTTCCATATTTTGAATTTAACCAGCTCATATCAATTTCATTATCAAAATGACCAATATTACAAACTATTGCCTTGTCTTTCATCTTCATGAAATGTTGTTCTTTAACAATATCTTTGTTCCCGGTTGCAGTAACGATGATATCCATTTCTTCAACTACACTTGATAACTTTTTTACTTCAAAGCCATCCATAGCTGCTTGTAAAGCACAAATTGGATCAATTTCGGTCACTGTTACTAGACATTTTGCAGAGGCAAAAGATGCAGCAGTTCCTTTACCAACATCTCCATATCCACAAACAACAACTCTCTTACCAGCTAGCATTGTATCTGTAGATCTACGTATTGCATCAACTGCAGATTCTCTGCAACCATATTTGTTATCAAATTTTGCTTTAGTAACAGAATCATTGACATTAATAGCGGGTAATGGAAGGGTATTATTTTTCTCTCTTTCGTACAATCTTAAAACACCTGTAGTTGTTTCCTCAGTTATTCCTTTGATTCCACTAATAAGTTCAGGGTATTTGTCTAAAATCATATTTGTCAAGTCACCTCCGTCATCCAATATCATATTTAATGGCTTACTGTCATCACCAAAAAAAATTGTTTGTTCAATACACCAATCAAATTCTTCCTCTGACATACCTTTCCAAGCATAGACAGGGATTCCAGCTTTTGCTATTGCTGCTGCAGCATGATCTTGTGTTGAAAAAATATTACAAGAACTCCAAGTTACATCAGCACCTAACTCCACAAGTGTTTCAATCAAAACAGCTGTCTGTATTGTCATGTGTAAGCAACCTGCGATTCTGGCACCTTTCAAAGGCTTAGAGTTGGCATATTCTTTCCTTAATGACATTAATCCAGGCATTTCAGACTCTGCAAGTGAAATTTCTTTTCGCCCCCAGTCAGCAAGAGATAAATCTTTGACTTTAAATTTTGGTTTTGTAATTGAGTCAATTTTACTTTTCATTTTTAAAAGAATTTTTAAATTTTTTGGATAGCAAATCTACATAATCTAATTTTTCCCACGTAAATAATTCAACACTTATTTCCTTTTTGATATTATTTTCACATATCATACTTTTAATCACCTTTTCTGAATCTCTGCCCATGTGGCCGTAGGATGAAGACTCAGTATAAATAGGTTGTTTCAATTTCAGTCTTTCAATTATGAAGTATGGCCTGAGATCAAAGATTTTATATATTTCCTCGGAAAGCTTTTCGTCAGAAATAGACAATTTAGATGTGTTAAGTGTATTTACATATAAACTAAGTGGTTCAGGTTTTCCAATGGCATAACTAATCTGAATGAGACATTCTTTTGCAATATTTGCTGCAATAATATTTTTGGCGATATGCCTTGCAGCATATGCGGCGCTTCTATCAACCTTTGAAGGATCTTTACCAGAGAATGAACCTCCACCATGGGCACCCTTTCCACCATAAGTATCCACAATTATTTTTCTTCCTGTTAATCCTGTGTCCCCGTTCGGTCCACCTATCACAAACTTACCTGTTGGATTTATAAAATATTCGATATTATTATCACTTAAAATGTTTTTAAACTCTGGGTATTTTGTTAAAATTCTTGGTAAAACAATTTCTTTAATGTCAAGTTTAATTTTGCTTAACATTTTTGCCTCGACATCGAATTCATTATGTTGAGTTGAAATTACTATTGATTTGATTTTTTTTGGAACATTAGGCTTTTCATATTCAACTGTAACTTGACATTTTGAATCGGGTCTCAAATACTTAATTTGATTACCTTCCTTTCTTAATAAAGCCAATTCTTTAAGAATTTTGTGAGATAAATCCAATCCAATAGGTATAAAGTTTTTGGTTTCGTCTGTAGCATATCCAAACATTATTCCTTGATCACCTGCACCCTGATCCTCTGGACTAATTGTTTCAATACCTCTGGATATATCCTCAGATTGTTCATTAATGTAAGTAAGTATTCCACAAGACTTGTAATCAAACATCAATTCACTTTTATCGTAGCCAATTTTTTTAATTTGCTCTCTAACTACCTTTTGAATATCTACATAAGCAGAGGATGTGATTTCACCAGAAACAATTACCTGTCCCGTGGTTACCATCACTTCACATGCAACTTTGGAATTTTCATCAATTGCCAAAAATACATCTAAAATTGCATCACTAATTTGATCGGCAATTTTATCCGGATGGCCTTCGCTGACAGATTCAGATGTAAAAAAATAATTCATTTTTGAGGTGCAAATATAGTTAATACCATGTAATTAAATGACTCTGCAATTCATGATTGGTATAAACATAAAAGTTGATAATTATTTTTTTTCTTTATAAGGCTTGAAGTTATAATTTATCATTAATCCACCCCTGTAAGCCACAAATTCACCACTCCTGTTAAAGGTTCTCCAATTGTCCCGAATATCAATTCTGTTATTTTCTCTATATGCCTTATAATTTGCCATTGAATATCCTCCTCCGATGAAAGCCTCCAAAGATATTCTCTTAGTTAGTCTTTTTTTGTATCCAATGGTAAATCCATAAAATGCAACTCTTCCAGATTGGTAAGTATCATTATCATAGTTTCCTCCAGCGTAAGTATCATAAATAATGGCAAAATTTGGTTTTTTTAGAGTAAACATACCATAACCTACATGCGGACCAATAAAAAGACCAGTTAAATCATTTTTTTTATAAAATCTATATTCTAAAAATGTTTGGTTAATGTGCAAAGGAGTTTTTGAACTGTTTAATTTATTCCAGAAAGAAGCTAAAACATCTAGTTGTAAACTGTTTTTTTCACCAACTTGTATCTCAATCCCAACATTTGGTATCAAACCCAATGATGTTAAAACATTTGCTTTGGCCTCTAACTGCGGATGCAATTTCGTTGCAAAGAATACAAGGATAAAAACAAGACCATATTTTTTAATTTTTTTCAACTTAAATTAGATTGAATAAAAAAAAGATCTAACCGTCTCAATTATCCTATCTTGTTGAGAATTTTCCTTTTCTGAATGTATTGGAAGTGAAAAAACAGAATTACATAATTTCTCAGTATTATCAAGGGAAAAATTTTCACTGACATAACTTGAAAAAGCTTCTTGCCTGTAAAGTGGAACTGGATAATAAATCATAGCAGGAATTTCGTTTTCAGTTAGATATTTTATTAATTTATCTCTGTATATAGCAGATGTCTTCAGTGTGTATTGATGAAAAACATGGGTTGAATTTGAGGATCTATAAGGTATATTTAAATGTTCTATATCACCAAAGCCAATGTCATAAGTCTTGGCCATTTTTTCCCTGTTTGAATTGTACTGATCTAAGTATTTTAATTTAACATTTAGTATTGCAGCCTGGATAGAATCAAGTCTAGAATTACAACCTGTGACTTTGTGGTAATACCTTTTATTTTGTCCGTGATTTGCAACCATTTTCATTTTTTCTGCAAGATTATCATCATTGGTAAACATAGCCCCACCATCCCCATAACAACCTAAATTTTTTGATGGGAAAAAAGATGTCGTTCCAATATGACCAATGGTACCTGTTTTTTTAATTTGACCATTTGAAAATTTATAATTGGCACCAATTGCTTGAGCATTATCCTCAATAACAAATAAATCATGCTTTTTAGCTAAAATTAAAATCTCTTCCATGTTTGCAGATTGACCAAATAAATGTACTGGAACAATAGCTTTAGTTCTTGTAGTGATTAAAGGTTCAATGTGATCACCGCGCATATTAAAAGTGTTTTCATCAACATCTGCCATGACTGGTTTTAGTCCCAATAATGCGACAACCTCAGCCGTTGCCACGTATGTAAAAGATGGGCAAATAACCTCATCACCAGGTTTTAAATCACACGACATCAAAGCAATTTGTAGTGCATCTGTTCCATTCGCGCATGGGATTACATGTTTACAACCTAAGTATTTGGAAAGGTTTGATGAAAACTCATGTACTTTTGGGCCATTAATGTATTTGGTAGATGAAATTGTATCTAAAACCTCTTTATCAATTTGGGCCTTTATTTTTAAGTATTGACTTTTTAAGTCAACCATTTGTATATTACTCATACAGAAATTGTAGTAAATAATTTTCTAAAGCAAATATAAGTAATAGGATATTAACTTAATATTTGTACTTCGGGTGGGAATCGAACCCACACTCTGTTGCCAGAACTGGATTTTGAATCCAGCGCGTCTACCAATTCCGCCACCGAAGCAGGGCTGCCAAATTTATAAAAACTTTTAATTTCTAGCACTTTATATCAAATAATTATTAAATTTGACCCCCAAAAAAATGGCAATTCAAAGTCCCATAGCAAAAATTTTTTCTTGTACTCAAAGTACAGATTTAGCTTCAAAAATTGCTTCTGGTTACGGTACATCTTTAGGAAAAGTTAATTTTTCTCACTATAGTGATGGTGAATACCAACCTTCATTTGAAGAATCAGTAAGAGGAGCTCGTATATTTATAATAGGGTCTACACACCCAAGTACGGATAATTTAATGGAGATGCTCCTTATGATAGATGCTGCCAAGAGATCATCTGCAAGACACATAACCGCAGTTATGCCATATTTTGGTTGGGCTAGGCAAGACAGAAAGGATAAACCAAGGGTTCCAATAGGGGCTAAGTTAGTTGCTAATTTATTGGTAGCATCCGGTGCTACCCGAATAATTACAATGGATTTGCATGCTGATCAAATTCAAGGTTTTTTTGAAAAGCCAGTTGATCATTTGTATGCTTCTACAATTTTCATTCCTTACATTGAATCTTTAAACTTAGATGAACTCACTATAGCTTCACCTGATATGGGAGGTTCAAAGAGGGCTTATGCCTATTCTAGATTTTTAGAAAGCAATGTAGTTATCTGTTACAAACAAAGAAAAAAGGCCAATGTAATTTCACATATGGAACTCATCGGTGATGTAACTGATAAAAATGTAATAATTGTAGATGATATGGTTGATACTGCAGGGACCTTGACAAAAGCTGCAGACTTAATGGTTGAGAGAGGGGCTAAATCTGTAAGAGCCGTTGCAACTCATGCACTTCTTTCAGGGGATGCTTATGAAAAAATAGAAAAATCTAAGCTTAAAGAATTAATTATAACTGATTCTATTCCCCAAAAAAAGGAATCAAAAAAAATTAAAGTATTGACATGTTCTAAATTATTTGCTGATGTTATGCAAAATGTCAATAATAATCAATCAATAAACTCATTTTTTATAAAATAAATTATAATGAAATCAATAACAATAAATGGATCTAAAAGAGAAATCGTAGGGAAGTCATCGACCAAAGCTCTACGTAATGCTGGAAAGGTTCCTTGCGTTGTATACGGAGGAGATAAACCCATTCACTTTTCAGCTGATGAATTAAGTTTTTCAAAACTAGTGTATACACCTGATGCGCATACAGTGGTTATTGAATTAGAGGATGGAAATAAAATTGATGCAATAATACAGGATATTCAATTTCACCCTGTTAATGAAAAAATTCTTCATATTGACTTTTTTCAAGTCTTTGATGATAAGGAGGTGAAAATGATTATTCCTGTCAAGTTTGAAGGAAATTCACCAGGAGTTCGTTTACAAGGTGGTATTTTATCAAAAAACAAGAGAAAACTTTTTGTAAAAGCACTTCCGAAAAATCTACCTGATTTTATAAAAGCAGATGTCTCAACCTTAAATCTAAATGATAAAATTACAATTGAAGATTTACAAGATGAAAATTATTCATTCATCCATCCAGAAAACATGGTTGTTTGTCAAGTGAAAATGTCAAGAGCATCCATGTCACTTGAAACCGAGACTGATGAAGAAGAAGGTGAAGAGGGTGAAGAGGGTTCTGCAGAGTCTGAGTCTAAGCCTGAAGGGTCTGCTGAGTCAAATGAAACTAAAGAGGAGAAAAAAGAAGGTTCTTAATCTTACATTTATTTTCTTTTGGCGTAAGCTTTTATATTTTTGCTTAAGTGAAAAATTTATTGAAATTTTTTTTTAATCAAAAAAAAGAATTTGACATGAGCAAGTTTCTTGTTGTAGGACTTGGAAATCCAGAAAGTGGTTATAGTGGTACTCGACATAATGTCGGTTTTGACATTGTTAATCAATTGTGTGAATCAAAAAATGTAGTTCTGTCTGAGGATCGCTATGGATTTACTGGAAAATTTAAATATGCAGGAAAATCTATACACATCTTGAAGCCCAACACCTATATGAACTTAAGCGGCAATCCAGTTAAATACTGGCTAAAAAAGCTAAAAATTGAATCCTCAAATCTAATTGTGATAGTTGATGATTTAAATTTGGATTTTGGCAAATCTAGAATTAGACCATCTGGAAAAGATGGTGGGCATAATGGATTGAAGAGCATAATTGAAAAAATAAATACAGATAATTTTATTAGACTTCGATTTGGAATTGGAAATGATTTTAATGCTGGTGAACAGACTGATCATGTACTTGGTAAATGGTCCACTGTTGAACAAAATCAGTTGGGCAATCTTATAGCTAGTAGTGCCGAAATGGTACTTCATATTGTTAAACATGGCATTGAGAATACAATGAACAAATACAACTAATTGGTTACTACAAATAATATAGAAAACTTAACTTCAAGTGTTCCATCAATATTGACCATTGGGACTTTTGATGGGGTTCATCTTGGACATAAAAAAATCATTAAAAAATTAATTGAATCAGCAAATAGTAAAAAACTAAGATCATGTATTTTAACTTTTTTTCCACATCCTAGGAATTTTTTATCAAAATCTGATGAATTAAAACTGATTAATACAATTAAGGAGAAGAAAGAAATTTTAAATGAATTAGGGGTTGATGAATTGATTATTCAAGAATTCAATAATGACTTTTCAAATCTAAGTGCTGATGAATTTATTGGACACCTAATAAAGTATTGTAAAATAAAAGAAATCATTGTAGGATTCAACCACAAATTTGGAAAAGATAGGGAAGCTGGTATTAAAGAATTAAAGACTTATGGAAAGAAGTACGGTTTTGATGTTACCGAAATTGGTGCATTTGATATAAATCAAATCAACATCAGCTCTACAAAAATTCGTAATGCAATTAATGATGGCAAAGTAGAGCTTTGTAGCCAATATCTCGGCTACAATTTCTCGCTAAGTGGTGCAATAGTTAAAGGAAAATCAAGAGGAAAACATATTGGGTATCCAACTGCAAACATCAATGTTGAGGAAAACTACAAAATCATACCAAAAAATGGAGTTTATTTTGTTAGCTGTAAGACACAAAGCATCCAGAAATTTGGAATGATGAATATTGGTTACAACCCTACATTTGGAAATAAAGATCGAACAATTGAGGTTAATATTTTTGAATTTGATGGAAATATTTATGGTGAAAAAATTAAAATTGAATTTTTAAAATTTATAAGAAATGAAATAAAATTTCAGAACATTGATGAATTGAAAAAACAAATAGGAATAGATCGAGAAACTTGTAAAAGTTACATGATTTCAACTTATAATAACTAGTTTTATAATATGCTAATTGTATCAGACTTAATTACTAACAAAACACAAATTGTAGAAAGCTTAAAAAAAAGAAATAAAGATTTTTCAAAAGAAATAGATTTAGTTATTGAGTTTGATAAAAAAAGAAGAACAACTCAATCTGAACTTGATCAAATACTCTCCCAACAAAATCAATTATCAAAAAGAATTGGTGAGTACTATAAATCTGGTGATCAGAGTTCTGGAAATAAATTAAAAAAACAAGTAGAAGCATTAAAACCTGAAGTTAAAAAGTTAGAAAAAAACTTAAATGAAATTAAATCAGAATTATTTAATAGTTTAAATAATATTCCAAATGTCCCTCACTACTTAGTTAAAGAAGGTAAGGGTGAAGAAGACAATGAAATTATTTATGAATCAATAGATATTGATAAATTAACAAATAAAACAAAGCCACATTGGGAATTAGCTTCTGATTATAACCTGATTAGTTTTGAACTTGGAAATAAAATTTCAGGTGCAGGATTTCCTGCTTACATAGATAAAGGTGCCAAACTTGAAAGGTCACTAATAAACTTTTTTTTAGATTATAATATCAAAAATGATTATAAAGAAGTTCAACCTCCTTTATTAGTTAATGAAAGTTCAGGTCACGGTACTGGTCAATTGCCTGATAAGGAAGGGCAAATGTATAAGATTGAAAATGAGAATCTGTACTTAATACCTACAGCTGAAGTTCCGATAACTAATTTTTATAGAAATACAACACTTAGCAAAGATAGCATTCCAGTTAAGCTTACAGGCTATACTCCATGCTTTAGGAGGGAAGCAGGAAGTTATGGTTCCCATGTCAGGGGATTAAATAGGCTTCATCAATTTGATAAAGTTGAAATAGTTAGAATTGAAGACCCGATTAATTCTTATAAAGTTTTAGATGAAATGGTAGAGCATGTAAAAAATCTACTAATTATGCTTGAATTGCCATTTAGAATTGTTCGACTTTGCGGTGGTGATTTGGGATTTACTTCAGCTCTAACATATGATTTTGAAGTTTATGCAATGGGGCAAAACAAGTGGCTTGAGGTAAGTTCTGTTTCAAACTTTGAAAGTTTTCAATCCAATAGATTAAATCTCAAAATAGATTTTGGAGATAAGAAAAGATATTGTGCTCACACACTTAATGGAAGCTCACTGGCACTTCCAAGAATAGTTGCATGCATTTTAGAAAATTTTCAAGAAAAAGACCACATAAAAATTCCTAAAATACTGCATAAATACACTGGTTTTAAACAAATAAAATAATCTTTTGATTCCATTTAAGCCTAAGAAAAAATTCGGTCAAAATTTTTTAATTAATAAGAATCTTAGTGCTAAAATCGCATCATTTATTGATGTTAAAAATTGTGATTCATTAATTGAAATTGGACCAGGGTTAGGATCCTTAACAAAGGAAATTATAAATATTGATATTGCTGAAAAGAAATTTATTGAAATTGATGGAGATTGTGTTGACTATCTACAAAAATCAATTTCAGAAATAAATGGCAACATAATAAATGAAGACTTTTTAAAAATTGATTTAAATAGTTTTAAGTCACCAATGGTTATTGTTGGAAACTTTCCTTACAATATTTCAAATCAAATATTATTTAAAATATATGAAAACAGGAATATTATTCAATCAATGGTGGGTATGTTTCAATTTGAGGTTGCAGAGCGAATATGTAGTCCAAAGGGGTCTAAAAAATATGGAGTTCTTTCTGTACTAATACAAGCCTATTTTAATGTGGAGATGAAAATAAAGATTAGACCAAATAATTTTTATCCTGCCCCGAAGATTGATTCTGCTGTAATTAAGATTGTTAAATATCGAGACCACCTAAACTGTAATGAGAAATTATTCAAAGAGGTGGTAAAAACCACTTTTAACTTAAGAAGAAAAAAAATAAGAAATAGCTTAAAGACCTTAAATTATTCACAAATTAAATTTGATAATCCTATCTTTGATAAAAGACCCGAAGAGTTAGGGGTTCTGGAGTTTATCAATTTAACAAATTTGTTGAATAATGAAAACATTTAAACTATCAAATGAGCTAATAAACAATATTTCTGACTTAATTCTTAGAAAGAATAATAAGGAAATTAAAAATATTGTTAAAAACCTTCACTACGCAGATTTAGCAGAACTAGTTAATGAGCTAAGCTTCAACGATAGCATTTACTTAATAAAACTTATAGATAGTGATAAGACATCTGATGTTCTCACCGAACTTGATGATGATGTTAGAGAAAAAATTTTAAAGGAACTCTCCGAAAAAGAAATTGCCGTTGAAATAAAAGAACTTGATAGTGATGATGCGGTTGATATTTTATCTGAACTTCCCGATGAAAAGAAAGAAAAAGTTATTTCACTTATTAAAGATGAAAATATAACAGAAAATATTAGAGAATTATTAAAGTACGATGAGGATAGTGCAGGTGGATTGATGGCAAAAGAACTTATAAGTGTAAATGAAAATTGGAGTGTGTTAAAGTGTTTAAGAGAAATTAGAAAACAGGCCAAAGACATTACAAGAGTGCATTCTATTTATGTTTTAAATAAGAAAGAGGAACTAATTGGAAGATTGTCCCTAAAGGACTTGATTATGTCTCCATCAAAAAAGAAAATAAAACAAATTTACATACCAAAAGTTGATTATGTAAATGTGAATGACAGTGGTGAAGATGTGGTTAAATTAATGACCAAATATGACTTGGAAGCAATTCCGGTTGTAAATGATAATAGAAAACTACTTGGGAGAATTACAATTGATGATATAGTAGATTTTATTAAAGATGAGGCTGAGGAAGATTATTTATTAGCTGCAGGTGTTTCAAATGATGTTGAAGCGGATGATTCAATTTTTGAACTCTCTAAAGCAAGATTACCCTGGCTAGTTTTAGGACTTTTTGGAGGACTAGGAAGTGTCTTTATTTTAGAGAGTTTTGAAGAAATTATGGCTTCGGAATCGTTGAGAGCTTTGTTTTTCTACACACCACTAATTGCTGCAATGGCTGGAAATGTTGGCGTTCAATCTTCAGCAATTGTTGTTCAAGGCTTAGCAAATGACTTAATAAAAGGAAGTGTTTTTAGAAGATTATTCAAAGAAGTAAGTTTAACAATTTTAAATGGAGTCATACTGAGTTTATTTATCATTGCTTTTGGACAAATTGTTAATCAACCAATTGAAATGAGTTTGACAATCAGTGCTTCCATGATTTGTGTAATAGTTGTTGCTGCTCTCATCGGTACAGCAGTTCCAATTATGCTTAATAAGCTAGATATTGACCCTGCAATTGCTACGGGTCCTTTTATTACCACCGGCAATGACGTTATTGGAATTTTACTTTTTTTCTACCTAGCAAAAATAATCTTAGGTTTTTAAAATAATGAAAGTACTTCACCTTGACAATAATCATTCTATGATTAAGAAAAGTTTATCTGCATGGGGATTAAAAAATGATATTGATTTAACATCTAGCAAAGCTGAAATTGGAAATATAATAGGTGCCTATCACGGACTAGTTATAAGAAGTAGAATAAAAATCGATAAAGATCTTATTGATAAGGCTGTTAATTTAAAATTTGTAGCAAGAGTAGGTTCAGGAACTGAAAATATTGATTGCGAATACTTAGTGAAAAAAAATATTGAGTTAATTTCGTCTGGTGAGGGTAATTCAAATGCTGTTGGTGAACATACAATTGGTTTGCTACTGGATTTATCTAAAAAAATTACAAAGTCCCACATTGAGATGCAAAGTAATTTAAGAAAAAGAGAAGAGAATAGGGGTTTTGAAATTAAAGGAAAAACAATCGGTATTATTGGTTATGGAAAAACAGGTAAAAGTTTTGCTAGAAAACTTTTAGGGTTTAACTGCAATGTTATATTCAATGATTTAAAAAAAGATTTAGAGGATGAATATGCAAAACCGGTTACAATTTCTGAGTTGAAAGAAAAATCAGATATTATTAGTGTACATACAGATTTGAATAAATTAAGTCATCACTTAATTAACAAAAAATTTATCAGTGATTGTAAAAAACCTTTCTATTTATTAAATACATCTAGAGGGGAATGTGTCAATACTAAAGATTTAATATTTGCATTAAAAGATGGTAAAGTTTCAGGTGCTGGATTGGATGTTTTGGAGAATGAAACCAAAAGTTTCTTTTCTTTAAATGATGACGATAGTTTAGAGGAGATAAAGAAATTTGAAAATGTAATTCTGACTCCTCACACTGCTGGATGGTCTTATGAAAGTAAAATTAAACTAGCAGAAATTATAGTAGATAAGATCAAAAAATTTCTAGGTAGAAAAAATTAATTTGACTGTCTTTTCAGTTCTTTGTTCAAGTAGTAATTTTTTTCCTTTACTCACAACCTCTATTGATTTTTCGTCAAAGTGTCTGATAGTATACAGAGATGTATTTTTAAATACTTCTATTTTAAATTTTTCTTGTAAATTTTTAATTAGGTTATCGATCTGATCATATTTATCATTAAGACAAATGGAAAAACTAATAGCTGAATTTTGTATAACATCAACTTTCATTTTACATTCATCAATTTTTTTGAATATATGACTAAGGTTTTCATCAATAGCAAAGGAAAAATCCAATGAAAAAATCTTTATAAAAATCATTTTATTCTTAAAGATATAGCAAGGTACTTTGGGGCTAAGCTTTAGGTTTTTATTTATTTCTGTACCATTCTGATCCGGTTTTTCAAAAGATTTCACGTACAATGGAATTTCTTTTTTTTGCAAAGGTTGTAATGTTTTTGGATGAATTACAGACGCGCCATAAAAAGCAAGTTCAATGGCTTCAGAATATGAAATAGTTTTTATTAACTCTGTATTTTTGAAATATTTTGGATCACCATTTAAAAGACCTTTCACGTCCTTCCAAATTGTTAGAGATTCTGCATTTACTGCAAAAGCAAAAATAGCTGCACTGTAATCAGATCCTTCTCTGCCAAGCGTAACATTAAAATTATTTTTATCACTAGCTATAAAGCCTTGAGTTAGATTCAGTTGATTTATCTTAATATTATTCCTGATATTTTCATTAGTTTTATCCCAAATGATATTACCCCCTCTGTAATTAGAATCTGTTTTAATACAATTTCTAGCATCAATAAAATTTGTTTTTAATTTTTCTTCAATAAAATAGCTATAAATAATAAATGTTGATATTAATTCACCATATGAAACAGTTTGATCGTATACAAAAGAATGGTTTGGTGATTTATTATTTTTTAAAAAAGAAACTAGTTTTGTAATAATGTTTTTTAATCCACTAAAAATATTATGATTTTTAGGGAAAAGATCCCTACATATTTTATCATGAAATATAAAGATCTGATCAATTTTTTGCAGGTATTCTTGATTATTTTTTAAATAAAGTTCAAGTACGTTTTCCAGTGCATTTGTTGTTTTGTCCATAGCAGAAACTACAATAATCAATTCATTTGTTCCGCATGATCTTATAATCTCTACAATATTTCTGATACTATCTGAATTTTTTACAGATGCACCACCAAACTTAAATACTTTCATTATCTATAAATTTCTTAATTGATTTTCTATTCATTATTGTAACTCTCCAATCATCTAAAATTTCTCCACCACTTCTTTTATAAAAGTTAATTGCAGAGGTATTCCAGTCTAAAACAACCCATTGAACTCTTCTTACTTTCTTTTTGTGTGCATAATTAATGAATTTTGAAAATAAAGCATAGCCAACCCCTTTTCCTCTAAATTTTTCACTTACTATTAAGTCCTCTAAGTGTAGTACTTTACCCTTCCAGGTTGAATATCTTGGATAAAATAAAGCCATCCCAATAATTTTGGATTCCACTTCCGCAACAAAACAGCAAAAATTTTTTTCATCTCCAAAACCATCATTGATTAATTCCTCCCTGCTGACCTCCACTTCATCAGGTTCTTTTTCGAATAAAGCAAGTTCTTTGATTAAAGACAAGACATCATGCATGTCATCTTGATTTGCTTTTCTAATTAAAAAGTTCATATTATACTACAAAACTAGTTGAATCTTAATAAAAACATAATTTTAAAAAATCTTCAATATAATAAAGGAATTTTGTTACATATGTAACTTAGTCTTTTTATATTCGCTTTGCTTTTCATGGATTTTCCAATTGATGAATAGAATTGATGAAAACAAAAATGATTCAGAAAAAATAAAGGTGTCTATTTTCGATAACCTCCTAGAATCTATTGCCCGAAATAAAGATAATATTAAAATAAAGGGTGTCACTGGATCGTCAATTTCTGTTTTAATTTTTAAGCTATTTAAAAAATTAGATAGACCTATTTTTTATTTAACCAATGACATTGAAAAATCATCATATATCTATACAGATTTATTTGATACAGTTGATAAGGATCTTAATTATTTTCCATCTAGATTTAGAAAAAGCTCAAACAAAATAGAAGATAAAAGTAATATCCTCAGCCGTACTAAAATACTAAACGAAATAAATCAAAATAAAAACCAAGTTTATGTTTTATCCACTGATTCAATAATAGAAAAAGTACCAAGCCTTAAAAATCTTTCAAAGAAAACTATCAGTATAAAAAAAGGATTGAAACTTAATTTAACAAAGTTTATTGAGGATTTATTTGAGCTTAATTTTATAAAAAGAGATTTTGTCCATGAGCCAGGTGAATTCTCATCCAGAGGGAATATCCTTGATATATTTTCTTTTTCCAATACAAATCCAATAAGAATTGAATTTGATGATGATTTGATTGAAAGTATTAGAGAATTCGATATCAATACTCAGCTTTCAATAAAAGATTTAAATTCAATAAAAATTGCTCCCAATATTTTAAGTAATAGAAATGAAAGTTTTTTTAATCTAATAAATAAAAACTCCATATTAATAATAGATGATATTAACGCTGTTCTAAATGAAATATCAAAAAATAATAGTACTGAAGACTATAGTTTAAATGAATATGAATTTAAAAATTCAATTGAAAATTATCATAAAATACTTATTTCAGAATATGAGAGTAAAGTTGACTTAATTTTCAAAACAAGTCCACAACCCGCATTCAATAAAAGAATTGATATGCTTAATAAAAGTCTGAATGATGTGTGGGCTAAAGGTTATAAAATCAACTTGTATTATACAAATGAAAGTCAAAAAGATAGACTTCAGCAACTTCTTTCAAAACATAATAAAAAATATGAATTTAAACTAATACAAAAATCCTTGTTCGAAGGATTTATTGATCACGATGAAAAAAAGGTATTTTATTCAGATCATCAAATATTCAATAGGTTTCATAAGTATAAAATTTCTAAAGTTTACTCTAAAATTAAAAGAGTTAATGTTGATGAGATTAACAAATTAAAATTTGACGATTATGTGACACATATAGATCATGGAATTGGAATATATAAAGGTCTCACAAAAATTGAAAATAATGGTAAAAAACAAGAAGCAATTAAACTTTCATATGGTGAAGGTGATGTAATCTATCTCAGTATTCACCTTTTTCATAAAATATCAAAATATAATAGTAAGGATGGGGCAAAACCAAGAATATATAAATTAGGTTCGGGTGCATGGGAAAGGGTAAAGAATAAAGCAAAAATTAAAATTAAGGAGCTTGCTTTTGATCTTATTAAAACTTATGCTAAAAGAAAAATTTCTAAAGGTTTTAAATACAAAAAAGATAGTTGGCTTCAAAATGAGTTAGAAGCATCTTTTTTATTTGTTGAAACTGAAGATCAAATAAAGGCGAATAAACAAGTTAAAATGGATATGGAGTCTGAAAATCCAATGGATCGTTTAATTTGTGGAGATGTTGGTTTTGGTAAAACTGAAATTGCAATAAGAGCAGCATTTAAAGCTATTGAAAATGGAAGGCAGGTAGCCTTCCTAGTACCAACAACTATACTAGCTTTTCAACACTATAAAACATTTAAAAAACGTTTTGAAAATTTTCCGATTTCATTTGACTATCTAAATAGATTTAGGACTAATTCTGATAAAAATATTATACTGGAGAAATTAAAATCTGGGAAACTAGACTTAATTGTTGGCACTCACCAGTTAGTTAATGAAAAAGTATTGTATGATAATCTTGGATTGTTAGTTGTTGACGAAGAACAAAAATTTGGTGTAAATGTAAAAGAAAGGATCAGGTCAATGAAAGAAAATATAGATGTTTTAACATTAACAGCAACCCCAATTCCAAGAACACTTCAATATAGTCTTATGTCTGCTAGAGACTTATCAATAATTAATACACCTCCATTAAACAGAGTGCCAATTCAAACTGAAATTATTCGCTTTGATAAAAAGATAATACGTGATGCAATTCTATACGAGCTTGAAAGAGGCGGACAAATATTCTTTGTTCACAATAAAATTGAAAATATTCTTGATTTCGGTGAGTTATTAAAAGTACTTGTTCCTGAGGCAATTATTAAAATAGCTCACAGTAAAATTCGTGGAAATCAACTAGAAAAAATAATGCTTGAATTTATAAATAATGAATTCGATATTTTAGTTTCCACAACCATAATTGAAAGTGGTTTAGATGTTCCAAATGCAAATACAATTTTTATTAATAATGCACAAAATTTTGGTTTGAGTGACTTACATCAAATGAGAGGAAGGGTAGGTAGAAGTAATAAAAATGCTTACTGTTATTTCATTACTCCTGAATCAAGATCTTTAACAATTGAAGCAAAAAAAAGAATAAATGCTATAAACCAATATAATCATTTAGGTGCAGGATTTAATATTGCCATGAAAGATTTAGAAATCAGAGGAGCAGGAAATTTATTGGGTGGGGAACAAAGTGGGTTTATAAATGATATTGGATTTGATACGTATCAAAAAATTTTAAATGAAGCTGTTGAAGAGTTGAAATCAGATGAGTTCAAAAATTTTTTTCAAATAAAAAATAAAGATTTCAGTAATACTAAGGAAGTTATAATAGATACAGATCAAGAAATATTGTTTCCAAATTCATATGTCCCACAAATTGATGAAAGATTATCATTGTATAAGGAACTATCAAAAATTGAAAATGAAAAGGAACTGAATAGTTTCATAAAAAGAATTAGAGATAGATTTGGTAAGATTCCAAAGGAATCAAAAAACTTAGTCAATAGTATAAAATTAAAGTGGATCGCTCGTAATATTGGATTTGAAAAAATTGTTTTAAAAAATAAAAAAATGATATGTTATTTTATTTCTGATAAAAATCATGAATATTTTAATTCTAAAACTTTTGTTAAGGTTTTAAAAATAATTAATCAAACTCCGAACTGTAAACTGAAAGAAAAAAATAAACTATATGTTGTTTTTGAAAATATAAATTCAGTTGATGAAGGATTAAAAAACTTAAATATTTTTTAATTTATTTATTACTGAAAATGCATTATCAACCTCATCTTCAGAAACTAAAATAGTGAATTCGTTAGATGTTGAAATTACTTGAGAGATATTTATTCCATCCCAAGATAATTTTTGAAAAACATAATAATAAATTCCTGGTACAGAAACATTTTCTGTGGGTAATTTGAAAGATATAGCCGATAATTTTTCTGTCTTCTTTATTAGTAATTCGCCCTGAAAGTTTTCCTCAACCAAACTTGTAAGGTTATCACTCACAACAATATTACATTCATCAACTCCTCTTGATGAAGAATAAAAACTAGTGTTAGTGTTATTGAGTTTTTTCAAAATATCTGATTGATTATTCATCAAAGTCTCTGATACTTTAAAATTATAATCAGTCAAATTTGATCTAACGGTAATATCTCCAATATTTTTAATTACTCTAACAATCTTTTGAGTATGCTGAAATTCAAGATTTAAAGAAAGTCTATTAAGGGCCATTACAATAGCACCATGATTTATATTTTTTCTTAATATTTCTTCAATATCAGGCTTAATGGTTCTAGATAATGAAGTTAAATTTATTATACCCTCGGTAAGAGCAGAACTTAAAAAAGGTTTCGTCTTTATGTACTCACTAACAGCACTAGATATAGTTTTCAAAATACAATGTTTTAAATATCACAATTTATTGTAAAAATAACATATTAATAAAAAACAGAACATCATTATTAAATTGATTATTTTTGAAACTGATGGAAAAAAATCAAAGGTTCACTATAACCTCTGCTCTTCCCTATACCAATGGACCTATTCATATAGGTCATTTAGCAGGTGCTTACTTACCTGCCGATATTTACGCCAGATATAAACGTCTTTGTGAGAATGATGTCGCTTTTATTTGTGGAAGTGATGAACATGGAGTTGCAATTTCTATTAAAGCTAAACAAGAGGGGAGTTCTATTAAATCAGTAATCGATAAATATCACAATCTTATTAAGGATACATTTGAAAGTTTTGGAATTTCTTTTGATAATTATGCAAGAACCTCTGACATTATTCATCATGAAACATCAAAAGATTTTTTTAAAAAATTGGATAAAAAAGGACTATTTGAAATCAAAACCACTAAACAACTTTACGATGAAAATGAAAATCAATTTCTTGCAGATAGATATGTTGTGGGTGAATGTCCAAAATGTGGACATAAACATGCTTATGGCGACCAATGTGAAAATTGTGGAGCGTCATTAAGTCCTAATGACTTGATCAATCCAAAATCTAGACTAAGTGGTTCGAAACCAATACTCAAAGAAACAAAGCATTGGTATTTACCATTAGGAAATTATGAGCAATTTTTGACTGAATGGATATTAAAAGGAAAAAGGGGTTTATGGAAATCCAACGTTTACGGTCAAGTAAAATCATGGATAGATCAAGGTCTTGAGTCAAGAGCGATTTCACGAGATCTGGATTGGGGAATCCCAATTCCTAGAGATGATGCGAAAGGCAAGGTTATGTATGTATGGTTTGATGCTCCCATTGGATACATTTCCTCTACCAAGGAATGGGCAAAGAGAAATGATAAAAATTGGGAGGATTATTGGAAAAAACCTGATACAAGACTAATCCATTTTATCGGAAAAGATAATATTGTTTTTCATTGTATTATTTTTCCATCAATATTAAAAGCCCACGGTGAGTTCATATTGCCAGACAATGTTCCTGCCAACGAGTTTTTAAATCTTGAGGGAAGAAAAATTTCAACTTCTAAAAATTGGGCTATATGGCTTCATGAATATTTAAATGATTTTGAAAACATGCAAGATTCACTAAGATATACGCTTACAGTAAATTGTCCAGAAAACAAAGACAATGATTTTACCTGGAAAGATTTTCAGAGCAGGAATAACAATGAATTAGTGGCTATACTTGGAAATTATATTAATAGGGTTTTTGTATTAACAGAAAAATATTTTGATAATGTAATTCCTAAATATGAGAAAATTAATTCAGATCAATTACTGAAAATCTATAATTATGTATCATTAATATCTAATTCTTTAGATAAATTTAAGTTTAGAGACTCTGTAAATCAATTGATTGACCTTGCAAGAACAGGCAATAAATACTTAGCAGATAAAGAACCGTGGAAACTTTATAAAGAAAATAATATCAGTGAGGTAGAACAAATACTTTACATTTCATTGGAGAACTGTGCCTTACTTTCTATTCTATCAGAACCTTTTATCCCAAACTCGGCAAAAAAAATAAGAGAAATTTTAAATATAAAACTGATTCCTTGGACAAAATTAAGTTCAGAAAAAAAAATTATTGAGCCTGGGCATAAAATAAAAAAATCTAATTTGATATTTAGGAAAGTTGAAGATGATGAAATTCAAAATCAGTTGAATAAACTTAAATTAAATATCAAAAATTAATTTCTTTTACTCTTGCATTTAACTGGTAGACGAGTGCATTAAATGAAACTATTATTTTCTTAATATCATCACTATACTCTTCTGTAGAAAACTCAGATTCACTAGAGAGAGAAATTTTTTCAACAAATGTCTTTAAAACTTTAGTTCTTCCAATTATGGGTGGTGTATTAAAAGGATCTGGTATTTTATCTATTTCAATATTATCTAATTTATTTGATAAGGAAGAGATCATGATCCTATGATTTTTATCATCCTCTGACATATCATTGAGTATTACGGAAAAGCTTATAAACTCAGTCCACTTTTCAAATTCTGAATTGTACAAACTATCTAACTGTAATATTTCAGGAATTATACCTTGATCAAAAAAAGACTTGAATACTATTTCACGATTAACTTGAGAAATATTATTAGTCTTTGTTTCGTCTTTACATGCGAACAAGAATAGAGTCAGGGAAATAACTAAATATCTCAAAGTCAACTTTTGAGTAAAATTACGTTTTTATTATAATCCGTAACCTATTTCAAAAAGCAGATTATCTTTATCAGCATTAGACCCCTCCTCTGCATTTATTGGCCAAGGAAATGACAACCTTCCTGTTGAACCAAAATCACCAAATAAAACATCAGATACACCATCACCTTCGGTTCCAGGTAACCAAATGGCCGCAAAAGCATCCCATTGATCAATGTGATCAGCAACATTCAAGGGTCTCCCAGAAATCAAAAGAATGGCAACCTTAAAACCTTTATCCTTTAAATCGCTAATAAGGTTGATATCATCTTCACTTAAATCTAGATTTTCTTTATCTCCAAACCATTCTGTGTACGGGTCTTCGCCAATTACAACCACCGCTATATTGTCAGAGTTAGAAACAATATCTGATCCATCTTCGCTGTAAATAATTTCAGTAGATTCAGAAACGGTTTTTTTAATTCCATCAAGTATTGTTGTTCCTATCGTAATATCTCCTTGACCACCTTGCCAGTCAATAGACCAACCACCACATTGCATACCAAGATTATCAGCTCCTTTACCAGCAACAACTAAAGTTTCAAGATCTTTTGATAATGGAAATATATTTTCGTTCTTCAAAACCACTACACTTTCCCTAACTGCTTGCCTACCTACAGCTCTGTGTTCTGTTGATCCAATTAAATGTAAATTTTCATTACTTACAAGCGAATTATCCATTAATCCATTTCTAATTTTAACTTTTAATATTCTAGTAACTGCATCATCTATTCTAGACATCGGAATAATTCCCTCTTCAACATTTTCCTTTAATAACCTAATAAACTTTTTGTAAGGTTGACCTTCACCTGACACCATTACCATATCAATACCTGCATTAATTGCTATATCAATATCAGATTTATAATCACCTGAAACTTGATCTATACCTTCCCAATCAGAGATGACAAACCCTTGAAAACCCATTTCATCTTTTAAAATATCTGTTAATAACTCTTTACTACCATGACACTTAACACCATTCCAACTGTTGTATGACGCCATAATAGTTTGAACATTTGCATCAATCGCTTTTTGATATTTTGGTAGTAACTTTTCTTTTAATTCTTCAATAGTAAGAATTGTATTTCCTCTATCTACCAATCCATTCATTCCTGTACCAAATTCAGTATTACCGTCTCCTACAAAATGTTTTGCACAAGCAATTACTTTTTTTCCGTTCATATTTTCAACACTTTGATATCCAGAAACTGCTGCAGAGCCTAGGTTAGCAACCAAAGCAGGATCACTGGAAAAACCTTCATAAGTTCTTCCCCATCTGTAGTCCTCTGGTGAGGATAAGCAAGGTGAAAAAGTCCAATCAATTCCAGTTGCAGCAACTTCTTTAGATGTGATTTCAGAAACCTTAAAAACAATATCTGGGTTATTGGTTGCACCCAACCCAATATTGTGAGGGAAAATGGTTGCTCCATACACATTATTATGTCCATGAACAGCATCAATTCCATATACAAGTGGAATTTGTAATCTTGATTTCAGTGCTTCATTTTGATACTTATTATACATATCTAGCCATGCTTGAGGCTCGTTTACTTCAGGATGGGATCCTCCACCACTCAGTAATGATCCAATATGATAAGTAGAAAGGTCAGTAATAGTATCTAAAAAACGCTGATCAATTTGTGTCATTTGACCAACTTTTTCTTCCAAAGTCATCATGTTTAAAATTTCATCGACTCTTTTGGAAATTTCACCCTCAGCAATTTGATTATTTTTTTCATACTCACAAGAAATATTTGTGATGAAAATCATTATGATTAAAATTTTTAAGTATTTCATTTTTTTAAATTTATTGGTAAACTCGAACATAATCAACTTCCATGATGTCCGATACAAAACTATCAGGTACTGAACCACCAAAAGTACCACCCATTGCTATATTAAGAATTAAAAAGAAGTCCCAATTAAATGGCAAAGCACAAGAATTTCCTACTATGTGAAAAGGCTTATCATTTACGAGAAATGTTACTCCTTTTTCTGTCCATACTACTGAGTAGATGTTGAAATCTGTTGAAACATTTGAATATTCATTTGTTTCACCTCCATCGCCACTGCCATATTTGTCAGGATGATGTACCGTACCTTGGATTTTATTTAATCTATTTCCTGCATGCTCCATGATATCAATTTCTCCACACTTGGGCCAATCAATATCATCGTAATTTGAACCCAAAAGCCAAAGAGCTGGCCAAGTACCCTTTTCTCCAGGCAATTTTGCCTTAATATCAACACGACCATAAGTAAAGTCAAATTTACCATTTGACTTGATTCTTCCCGATGTAAAACTCTTACCGTTATAATTTTCTCTTTTTGCAATGATTCTTAGTTTACCATCTTGAACAATAACATTATCTAGTCTATCAGTAGTTGCCTGTAATTCTTGATTATACCACTGATCTCTTATTTCATATACCCATTTGTTACTGTCAATTTTTCCATTATAGTTAAATTCCTCTTGCCATACTAGATTGGTAAAAAAATCTTTTGAAGGCACAGTTGCAACCTCTTGATCTGTGAGCCAAATATACCAAGCTCTATTTTGATCATCTACAGCTCTAACAAATAAATTATTATTATCATAACATTCAATAGTAAACTCATGCTGACCAACAAAAAATCCAACAAATCCTTTATCTTGGAAGCTCAATTTATTTTCATCATTTTCTTTTACAACAGAAAATGTAGTTTGATAGTTTGATAAACTATATTTTTCAATCTCATTGGAGCCATTTATAGGCTGACCCGTATTACCAAATGTTTGATTAAGATAATTTGCTTTACCATAAACATCCCCGTTTGTTTCATGAATATATGTTCCATCGGATTTAAATACAAACTTGTCATCATAAAACCCAGAATTTGATTTTGAGAAAGCTGATGCCTCCCACCAGGTTGGATATTTAAATTGATTTTCTCCATTTGAAAAGTGAGCATCATAAGCTGCATTCACTTTCCAAGATTTTTGACTTCCACCAGTAAGTACATTTGATAGATCTGGGTCTGACTGCACAGCTACATAAACTTCAATATTTTCTGAAATACTAATAAAATCATTGGTTGAAGAGTATGCTAAAACATTTATATTATAAGAATGATTTCCAGCTTGAGTATATGTATATTCAACAGATCCTGATGAACTTTCTTCACTTTCACCAGTACCAAATCTAAAACTATAATTAACAGCGTTGTTAGCATTGGCTTTAAATCTGACAAGACCAGAACCATCACCATTTGAGTTTTGAGAATTAGATCCAACTATTTCAATATCTAAGACTAAGTTTGTCGGAATGACTTGTTCTGGATCTGTTGGTCCAGAATCGTCCGAGGGTTCTTCACCTGAACATGAAAATAACAAAAAGAAAAACAATAAAAAATTATACATTTTAAATTGATAAAAAATTTTCATTGGATAAGTTTATAAAAAAGAGCTTGGGGGGAAAACCCAAACTCTTTATTTAAGCATTAAAAATCAATTATTTAGTCTGCTGGATCATTTGTAATTATCCAAAACCAACCTAAACCGCCTGAACCTACTGTTCTTAAGATAATTCTATTTGATGATCTGGATAAGATCGTGTAATCATGTGAACCAACATAAAATCCCATAAAACCAACTCCTGTAAAATTAATAGTTTCGACACCTCCAGGTGCTGAGATCGACCATTTTTCATCAAAACTTTCAAAAGGATAATTGGTGTATTCATTATCTCCATTTCTAGTTTGTCCTCTGTCTCCACCTAAATCTGCTTCCATTGGATCTGCTTTTCCAAAAATTTGACCGTCAGGGCCAACATCAAAACTAAAAGTTCCATCAGATGCAAAAGTATATCTATCATCATACATCCCAGTTGAAGCCTTGTCGTATGGGTTTGCACCCCACCACCATGGTTCAGGAGCATCAGATGGTCCAACACCCATATGTCTCCATTCTTCAGCTTTTACTCTCCAATTTCCAGTCTGCAATGCTGCAACAAGCTCAGCCGGTGGAGTATAAGTTACAAGTACTTCAACAGCTAACGCTGCACTTGATGTAGTTCCACCTTTTCCAACAGCAATTGCAGTAACAGTGTATGTATTAGTACCTAATTGCGAAAATGTATAAGTGTGAGTTCCGCTACTACTCATGGTTTCAACTCCATCATTAACAAACTTATATGCAATAGCACCTTCAGCAGTTACTGTGAAAGTAACCTCTCCAGATCCATCTCCAAATGGATTATCGGAGTCTTGTCCTGCAATATCAGATGTTACTTGAACATTTGATGGTGCCACAATATCTCCAAAACTAAATTCATCATTTTCAGCAAAGCTATCAACTTCACAGCTCGTAAAAGCTACCATTAGTAGTGAGGCAATTACAATTTTAAATAGTGT
>CACLQX010000005.1 GCA_902609185.1 uncultured Bacteroidota bacterium
TGTAAAAAACCATGACATTTTGGCAATTTAGTTTTATTGGCAGTAAATTTGAATAAATTTTAACATGCCTGAAAAAAACAAAAAAACTGTACCCAAAAAACCAACTCTAAAGGATCAAATTAAATCGTTAAATAATGATATTGAATCTGAAAAAGACAAGTATTTAAGACTATTTGCCGAGTTTGAAAATTTTAGAAAAAGAACTTCTAAAGAGAGAATTGAATTATTTAAAACTGCATCAAAAGAGCTAATGTCAGCATTATTACCAGTACTGGATGATATGGATAGAGCATTAAAAGAGTTTGAGAAAGACAATAATGTTGATTATACCGGTTTCAAATTAATACATAACAAGTTTTACGACACCCTAGTAAGTAATGGTTTATCAAAAATTGACGTTAGTGCAGGAACAATATTTGATGCTGAAAAACACGAAGCTATTACTCAAATTAAAGCTCCCTCTAAAAAAATGGTTGGTAAAATAATTGATGTGGTCGAAAATGGTTATTTAATTGGCGATAAAATTTTAAGATATCCTAAGGTTGTAGTTGGAAATTAAAAATGAAGGAGGATTATTATAAAATATTAGGTTTAGATAAAAACGCTACTGACTCTGAAATTAAGAAAGCGTACAGAAAATGTGCTATTAAATATCATCCTGATAAAAATCCAGGAGATAAAAAAGCTGAAGAAAAATTTAAAGAAGCTGCAGAAGCCTATGAGGTATTAGGAAATCCCGAAAAGAAATCAAAATATGATCAATTTGGACATTCAGCCTTTCAAGGTGGAGGTTTTGGTGCTGGTGGTATGGATATGGAAGATATTTTTAGTCAATTTGGGGATATATTTGGAAGTGCTTTTGGTGGTTTTGGTGGTTTTGGTGGTTCATCTAGATCTAGAACCAGTAAAGGAACTAACCTTAGGATTAAAGTTTCTTTAACAATTGACGAAATAGCAAATGGCACAAATAAAAAAATCAAGGTAAAAAGGAAAGTTCAAGCTCCAGGACTAGAATATTCTACCTGCCATGTTTGCAATGGTACGGGTCAGGTTACTAAAATAACCAATACAATATTAGGAAGAATGCAATCTACTTCAATTTGCAACAATTGCGCTGGAAGTGGAAAGATTGTTACAAAAAAACCACCTGGAAGTGACGCAAATGGTCAAATTTTAGTAGAGGAAACAGTTGATGTTAAAATTCCAGCAGGGGTAGAGGATGGAATGCAGTTGAGAGTATCAGGAAAAGGAAATGATCCAGTTTCTGATGGAATTAGTGGAGATCTTTTAATATTAATTGATGAAAAAGAAGACTCCAATTTAAAAAGAGAAGGAAACAACCTTCACTATGATTTATATATAAGTATATCTGATGCAGTTCTTGGCGCAAGTAAGGAAATTGATGTTGTTGGAGGAAAAGTTAGGATCAAGCTAGAACCTGGTTTACAATCTGGAAAAATTTTGAGACTGAAAAATAAAGGACTAAAAGCTCTGAATGGACCCGTTGGTGATTTATTGGTTCATGTTAATGTTTGGACCCCAAAAACAATGAATAAGCAACAAAAAGAATTTTTTGAACAAATGAAAGATAGTGAACATTTCAAGCCAAACCCCGATAAAAATCAAAAATCCTTTTTTGATAAAGTGAAAGATATGTTTTCTTAAGTTTGTAAAAAAAAACAATGCCAAATATATTAATTGTAGAGGACGAGGAAGCTATTCGAAGAGTACTAAAAAAAGTACTTACTGAAGATGATAATAAAAATAAAATTATTGAGGCATCTGATGGTGTAGAAGCAATAAATAAAATTAAATCAGAAAATCTTGAACTTGTAATCTGTGATATTAAAATGCCAAAAAAAGATGGCATTGATGTTTTAAATTTTCTAAAAACGTTTGATGATAAAATCCCAATAATTATGATTTCCGGTCACGGTGATTTAAAGACCGCAGTTATGGCCATGAGAAAAGGTGCATTTGATTTTATTGAAAAACCACCAGATTTGAATAGTTTACTATCCTCAGTTAGAGAATCTTTAAAAAATAAAGTTCAGCTAAAAAAGAAGTCAAATAAGCAATCCAATCAAACTAAATATGATATTGTTGGTGAATCAAAAAAAATATTAGAGTTAAAACAAATAATTGAAAAAATCTCTCCGACCAATGCAAGAGTAATGATTTTAGGTCCAAATGGCTCTGGAAAGGAACTTGTTGCAAGACAAATTCATAATAATAGTCTTAGATCTGATGGACCATTCATAGAAGTAAATTGTGCTGCCATACCATCTGAACTGATTGAAAGTGAATTATTCGGTCATCTAAAAGGATCTTTTACCTCTGCCCATAAGGATAGAGTTGGCAAGTTTGAGGCTGCAAATAATGGAACAATTTTCTTGGACGAAATAGGTGATATGAGTTTATCGGCCCAATCAAAAGTATTAAGAGCGATTCAAGAAAGTAAAATTCAAAAAGTTGGTAGTGAAAAAGATATTTTTGTAGACTCCAGAATTATCGCAGCAACAAATAAGGATTTAAAAACACTAATCAAAGAAAACAAGTTCAGAGAAGACTTGTATCACAGAATAGCTGTTATAGAGCTCAATGTACCAAAATTAGATGACAGAAAGGATGATATAATTCTTTTAGTTGATCACTTTTTAGAGCAATTATCCAACGCCAACGATAGCGGAATTTTCACCATGGATTCCAAGGCAGTTAAACAACTAACTACTTTTTCATGGAAAGGTAACGTTAGAGAACTTAGAAATGTGATAGAAAGACTGACTATTTTATCAGAAAATAATAATATTAATTCTGATGATGTAAAGAAATTTTCTGGAAAATTATAATGAGATTTACATTAATTTTTCTTTTTACTCTGACGCTTTCTTCACAATCCGATGAAAAAGTAATTTCATCAATTTTTTCGAAAGCTTTGACTGAAAGTAAATCATATAATTGGTTGGATCACTTATCAAATCAGATTGGAGGAAGGCTTTCTGGATCACTCGAGGCTCAAAAAGCAGTTGAGTGGTCTAAAGATGAACTTGATAAACTAGGTTTTGATGATGTTTATTTACAACCTGTAATGGTTCCAACATGGATTCGCGGTCCAAAAGAATTTGCATTAATTGAAACCGAACCTGGAATTACTTTTAATGTTAATATTACTGCCCTAGGCGGTTCAGTTGCAACCCCATCAGTTGGTTTAAAAGCAAATGTTATTGAGTTAACAAGTCTTGAAGAACTTAAGGTGCTAGGAAAAGAAAAAATTGATGGTAAAATTGTTTTTTTTAACAGACCCATGGATCCAACATACATAAGCACTTTTACAGCATACGGTAAAGCTGTTGATCAAAGAGCTCTTGGTGCATTAGAAGCATCAAAATATGGTGCAATTGGTGTAATTGTAAGATCAATGACCTTGAGGGTTGATGACTTTCCTCACACAGGTGGTTTAACCTATGGCAATTTACCAAAGAGTAAAAGAATACCAGCTGCTGCAATCAGTACCCAAGGAGCCAATAAATTAAGTGATCTACTTAAAATAAAACCTAACTTAAAATTTCTTTTTAGACAACAGTGTAAAACCATCAGAGATTCTCAATCTTATAATGTAATTGCTGAAATCAAAGGTTCTGAGTACCCGAACGAAGTTATTTTGATTGGAGGTCACCTAGATTCTTGGGATATTGGTGATGGAGCTCATGATGACGGTGCAGGGGTTGTTCACTCAATGGATTTACTTAACATTTTTAATAAAATTTCTTACAAACCAAAGAGAACAATAAGAGTTGTTTTATTTATGAATGAAGAAAATGGAGGAAGAGGTTCAAACAAGTATAAAGAGGTAGCTGACCGAGATGGAGTTAATCATATATTTGCGATTGAATCTGATGCCGGAGGTTTTAGACCTCTTGGTTTTTCTTTTACTTGCAGTGACAGTAATTTTTTGAAGATTTTAGAGTGGAAAAAACTTTTTGCACCATATTTTGTTAATGTTTTCATCAAAGGTGGTAGTGGTGCAGACATATCCAATCTAAGAAAACCAGACAATATTTTGGCAGGTTTGAGGCCAAATTCTCAAAAGTATTTTGATTATCATCACACTCAAATTGATACTTTTGAAAATGTTAACAAAAGAGAATTAGAATTGGGTTCAGCAGCTGTAGCCTCGCTTGTTTATTTATTTGATAAATACGGCATTCGGAATTAATGTTCGATAAATTAAAAAGCCTGGATTTAGACTTGTTAATCTTTCTTAACAATTTAGGAAGTGAACAGTTTGATTTTTTATGGCTCATAATAACAAACAAATACACTTGGATACCACTTTATATCTTTTTAATATATCTACACCTAAATTCCATAAGGTTAAAAATTAGATCAATTTTTTTATTTTTCTTTGTTATTGGACTATTGATTTTATTTACAGATCAGTCTAGTAATTTATCTAAGTATTTTTTTGAAATTTTACGTCCTTGTAATGATGAATCTGTCTCAGGACTTATCAGAGTGGTTAAGACGGGTTGCGGAGGTTTATATGGGTTTTTCTCAGCTCACGCAGCAAATTCTTTTGCTATAGCAACATTCTTTTATCTCATACTCAATAAGTACAACAGAATTGGAAATTTTCTTTTCTTATGGGCAACAGTAGTTTCTTACAGCAGGGTTTACTGTGGTGTCCATTTCCCCTCAGATATTGTGATTGGTGGCACATATGGATTAATTGCAGGATACATGGCTTATATTTTTTATCAAAATCTGATGAAGAATCAGTCTTTTTTTAGGAAATCAGAGTAATTAGATTTAAATTTTTCAATTCTAGGGACTGATACATTCCATATGTAAGGATTATTTGGGTTTTTTATTTTGTAATCTTGATGATAACTTTCTGCCAAATAAAATATTTCAAAATTCTTAACCTCTGTGACAATTAGGTCATACATTTTATTGTCCAGTAATCTTTTGATTTCTTTTTCAATTATAATCTTTTCTTCATTAGTCTCGTAAAAAGCAATAGATCTGTAGTGAGGCCCAATATCTGGCCCTTGTTTGTTTAGAGTTGTTGGATCATGTGAGGCAAAAAAGATTTCTACGAGTTTTGAAAAACTTATTTGATTAGGGTTATAGGATACTTTTATACTTTCTGCATGACCTGTTTTTCCAGTAAGAACTTGTCTATATGATGGGTTTTTCAGCCAACCGCCAGAGTATCCTGAAACGACATCATTAACACCCTCTAAGCTCTCATATATAGATTCTACACACCAAAAACAACCAGATGCAAAATATGCATTCTTTAGTTCAGTTTGTCCGTAAGAAATTGAAAGAAAGAAAAATATTAAAAATCGGACTTTAAACTTCATTTATTATACTTATTATTTTTCTTGAGTAATTGACCCAGGAGAATTTGTTTTTAAGCTGCTTAAGATTTTCAAAATTAAAATTTTTATCATTTAAAGCGTAATTGATAACTTTACTCATGCTTTTAACATTAGCTTCACAAATATATCCATTTCTAGAATTTATAACTTCTCCTATTCCACCAACTCCAGTGGTTACAATTTTCTTTTCAAATCCTATAGAAAGAGCAGTAACGCCACTTTGAGATGAAGTTTTGTTAGGCTGAATAACCAAGTCTGCAATTGAAAACCAATGATTAATAATATTTCCCTCCACATACTCATCAAAAATTTTAATATTTTTTTCAATCCCTAGCGTCTTAATTTGACTTAAATGTTTTTTCTTATCACAATAAAATTCACCAACAATCAGTAATATCAACTTTTGATTTTTTTTTATTAGTTCAGCCATTGACTCGATTAAAAGGTCAAGACCCTTGTAGTCTCTCACCAAACCAAAATGTAATATATATCGATAATTTGAATCTAATTTTAAAATTTTTATAGACTCATCTCTATTAACTAGCTTATTATTTTTAATTGGGTGGTATAATTGTTTAATCGCTAAACTATTTGAACAAATTTTTTTTAATGAATTGGTTGAGTTTTTTGACAGAGTAATTGCAATATCAAGAGAATTTAGATAAAACTTTAACATAGAGTAATCTAAGGGGAATCTCTCGTGTGGAAGAACATTATGAATTATACCAACTTTTTTTATAGATTTTTTACTAAATCTATTTATAATCCCAAAAAGAAATGATACCACAGGGTTCCAGTGTGTAGTGATAATTGTATCGATCTCTTTTTCATTAATTATTCTAATAACTTTTTTATAATCAAATGGATTATAAATATTAAAGTTTTGAAAATTTTTATAAGCAGTTCTTGATTTTGTAAACTGTGATTTTCCAGGAAAAAGAAAGTTTGGGTAATTTTTTTTTAGTGATATAACGAAAACATTACATAAATCTTTTAGATTTTTATACGATATGTAATTAAATTCTGAAATACCGCCTCTTAGTGGTGGGTGAGGACCAATAATTAAAATTCTTTTATTGTTCTTCAACTATAATCCAGTTTCCGGAGTTAATAAGGTTTTGAGCTTGTTTAAACTTTAGTTCTTTTTTTTCACCGCTTTGCATATTTCTAACAGTTACCCTTTCATTTCTTCCTATTTTTCTCTTTTCTCGAGTTATTGTTTCAACCATATTATTTTTTTGAGAAACATTGCCACCAATATCTCTGTTTCGTCTGGCTAGCTCATCACTATTTAATACTTCCTCTTTTGAGGTTTTATAAGCTTGTTGTCTTCTTGTCTGTCTATCTTCTTTAATTTCATTTGGATCTCTACTAGGTAAGTCAGCCTTCATTAAAAATGTTAATATATCCTTATTTAAATTATCAATCATTGAGAAAAAAAGCTCTTTTGCCTCAAACTTATAGATAAGAAGTGGATCTTTTTGCTCATGAACAGCCAATTGAACTGATTGTCTAAGTTCATCCATCTTTCTGAGGTGGGTTTTCCATGTTTCATCAATAATAGCCAACGATATATTTTTTTCGAAATCATCAATTAACTTCTTTCCTTTTGAATCATAAGCACTTTTTAAATTAGTTACAATATTCATTGTTTTCTTACCATCAGTAAATGGGACAACAATTCTCTCATATCTATTTTTAGGGTTTTCATGTACATTTTTAATTATTGGAAAAACCTTATCTATATTTTCTAGATTTTTTCTTTCATAATTTTCTAATATACTTTTGTATAGTCCGTTAACTAGCTTAATCTCATCCTGTGATTCAAAGTCCTTTTTACTTATCGAGGATGTAATTCCAAAACATCTTATCAAATTGAATTCAAAGTCCTTGAAATCATTTTTATTTTTTGCATCTAAGTAAATACTTTCAGCACTTTCAAAAATCATATTTGCAACATCAACTTTTAACCTATTTACATCTAAAGCATTCTTCCTCTTTTTGTATATCACTTCTCTTTGCATATTCATTACATCATCATATTCAAGAAGTCTTTTTCTTATGCCAAAGTTGTTTTCTTCAACTTTTTTTTGTGCTCTCTCGATCACAGAGTTCATCATCGAATGTTCAAGTACATCACCTTCTTTGTGACCCATTCTATCCATCATTTTCGAAACTCTTTCAGTTCCAAACAACCTCATTAAATTATCTTCTAGTGACACAAAAAATTGAGTACTCCCCGGATCACCTTGTCTACCGGATCTTCCTCTTAACTGTCTGTCGACTCTTCTAGAATCATGTCTTTCAGTTCCGATTATTGCTAATCCACCCTTATTTTTTATGTTATCTGAAATTTTAATATCTGTTCCACGTCCAGCCATATTAGTTGCTATAGTAACTATACCACTTTTTCCTGCCTCTGCCACTATATCAGCTTCTTTCTTATGTAATTTTGCATTTAGTACATTGTGATGAATTTTTTTTCTTGTTAGCATTCTAGAGAGTAATTCAGAAATTTCAACTGATGTTGTACCAATAAGAACTGGTCTCCCAGAATTTGACAATTCTGCAACACAATCTATTACGGCGTTGTATTTCTCTCTTTTTGTTTTGTATACTAGGTCGTTTCTGTCATCACGAATTACAGGTTTGTTTGTAGGAATTTCAGTAACTTCAAGTTTATATATATCCCAAAATTCACCTTCTTCTGTAACTGCTGTTCCTGTCATACCTGACAACTTTCTGTACATTCTAAAGTAGTTTTGTAAAGTTATTGTGGCAAATGTTTGGGTAGCATCCTCAATTTTTACATTTTCTTTAGCCTCAATTGCTTGGTGCAATCCGTCTGAATATCTTCTTCCTTCCATTATCCTACCAGTTTGCTCATCAACAATCATTACTTTGTTGTTCATCAAAACATATTCAATATCCTTTTCAAACAAAGTATATGCTTTCAGCAGCTGATTCATAGTGTGAATTCTTTCACTTTTTTCATTAAAATCATTAAAAATTTTGTCTTTTTTCTCTGCTTCCTTCTCACTTGAGTAATTTTCATTTTCAATGTTTGCAATCTCGGAAGATAAATCAGGAAGAATAAAAAAATTAGAGTCATTTATATTATCAGATAAATGATCTATCCCCTTGTCTGTCAACTCTATTTGATTGTTTTTTTCATCAATTGTAAAATATAAATCTGCATCAATCTTTGGCATTTCCCTATTATTATCTTGCATGTAAAAGTTTTCTGTTTTAAGAAGAGTTTGTTTTACTCCCTCCTCACTCAAAAACTTTATAAGGGCTTTGCTTTTTGGTAGACCTCGGTAAGCTTGTAAAAGTTTAAATCCTCCATTTTCATTATCTCCTGACATTATAAGTTTTTTTGAATCTGATAAGATTTTAGTAACAAGCTGTTTTTGAGTTTGGACTATGGAAGAAATTTTGGGTTTTAATATTTCAAATTCGTGATTGTTTCCTTTTGGGACAGGTCCAGAAATAATTAGTGGAGTTCTAGCATCATCAATTAATACAGAATCTACTTCATCTACTATAGCGTAACTATGTTTTCTCTGAACTCGATCCACATCTCTGTTTGCCATATTATCACGCAAATAATCGAATCCAAATTCATTATTTGTTCCATATGTTATATCAGCCAAATAAGCATTTTTTCTTTCAATTGAGTGAGGTTTATATTTATCAATACAATCGATTTTAAATCCATGAAACTCAAAGATTGGTGCCATCCAAGTGCAATCTCTTTTTGCTAGGTAGTCATTTACTGTAACCAAGTGAACACCATTTCCTGTGAGTGCATTTAAAAATACAGGTAATGTAGCAACAAGTGTTTTACCTTCACCAGTTTGCATCTCTGCTATTTTTCCTTTATGAAGTGCAATTCCCCCAATCAATTGAACATCATAATGGACCATATCCCAAATAATTTCTTTTCCAGCAGCGTCCCATGTGTTACTCCAAATTGCTTTATCATTTTTAATTGAAACATAATTTTTGGTATTAGCATACTCAGCGTCCATATCTGAGCATAAAACTTCAATATATTTGTTTGAAGCAAATCTTTTTGCAGTTTCTTTGACAAGGGCAAAGGCAGTGGGTAAGATTTTATCTAACAATAAATCTAACTGATCGAGGTATTCACCTTCAATCTTATCAATTTTATTGTAATTTTTTTCATTTTCATCAATGTTGGTTGATTTTGAAATTATTTTTTTTATTTCATCAATTTTACTTTGGAATGGTTTTTTTAAATCTGTAATTTGTTTTTTTAAATCAGTTTTTACTGATCTAAGCTGATCATTATTAAGTTTTTCTAAATCAAATCCTTTATCATGAATTTTCTTAACAATGGGTTCTGCTTCCCTTAAATCTTTCTTGGACTTATTGGGAATAAATACTTTAAGAATAGAATTTAATAAGCTCATCAGTTATTGATGATAAATTTAATGAAAAAACGATTGCTAAGTAATTGATTTTTGGAAATTAATATTCTTCCTCATTCCAGAGGTAATCTTCTTGTGTTGGAAAATCTGGCCAAATGTCTTGAATTGAATCGTAAACCTCACCATCTTCATCTTCAATTGCCTGTAGGTTTTCAACTACTTCTAGCGGGGCACCTGTTCTTATTGCATAATCAATAAGTTCATCCTTGTTAGCTGGCCATGGCGCATCGCTAAGATATTGTGCTAGTTCTAGAGTCCAATACATTGGTAATAATTTTTTGCAAAAATAATTTTTTAATTCTCTTATGCAATAATTTGTTGAAAAATTAACAAAAATTATTTTTTTGTGTCAAAACTTTTGAGAAAAAAAATGCAGTCAATATTATAATAAAAAATAACGAGATCCTGTATATAAAATCACCATAAATAGTGTAAAAAGTTATTTTATTATTAGAACCAATTCTCTGGTTTATCAAGCCCTCCTCTTCGTACGAAATAGTCTTTATAACTTCACCTTTATAATTTATGATTGATGATATGCCGGTATTTGCGCTCCTAACTGTATTTTTTCTTGTTTCAATTGATCTTAATTTAGCATAGGAGAGATGTTGTTTGTGTCCCTGTGTGTTATCCCACCAACCATCATTAGTAATTATTGCCAATAAATTTGCACCATTTTTTACATATTCACCAACATACTCTCCATAAACAGATTCGTAACATATAATAGGAGCAATTTTTATATCTTTCTTTGTATTAAAAACCGATCTATCATACTGATATCCTCTAGAATACGATAAACCTCCAAAATCGATTAAAAGAGATCCGAGTATTGGTTCTAAGAGGTTTTTGTATGGCATTTTTTCAATGCCAACTACAAGTTTTGATTTTTTGTAAATTTCAAAATCATCTGAAACAAATAATGCTGCATTGAACAGATCTAACCATCTATTGTTTTCTAGCTTATTTGAAAAACTTTGAACCTTCGATGAGTCATCAAAGACTTGATAAAGTTCAATCCCTGTTAAAATTTCAGTATCATAAATCTTATTTATTTGTTTTAGTTTCCTAATCAAATTAGAGTAGCTAAGAGAGCTAAGGAGAGAACCATCACTAAAATAGGTTTCAGGAAGTATAACTATGGAGTTTCTGTTTATTTCATCCGACAAAATCGATTCCAAATATTTTAAATTTTGATCATTACTTCTATTAAACTTTTCATCATAAGGATCAATATTTGGTTGAACAACAACTATTTTTATTTCGCTCTCTTCAATTGTAATATTTTGATAAATTAATAATGAACAAAAAATAGGCAGGAAAATAATAAATGTAAGAGTCAATATTTCTGACTTAAAGCTTTTCATAGCCTGTATTTTTTTTACACACATGTATGCTGTAAAATTTGAACATAAAACCCATAACGTTCCACCAAAGGCACCTGTATATTCGTACCACTGAATGATAGTTGTATTTTCCGAAAAAACATTACCCAGATTCAACCAGGGCCATGAAAAGTCCCAATTGAGATGAAATTTTTCAAAGCATATCCATAGCGTAATAAAAAAAATTACGGATAATCTATCACCAAGCTTTTTTCGGGATATCAGAGAAATAAAAACCACAAAGCTCATAAGTGCTGAATTTACAATTACAGCAAATAACATCCCAAATAAAGAAGCATAGTAGAGCCAATAGGTTGTAATGAAATTCCAGGTAAAAAACGTAATAAAAGAAAATAACGTTAGTGTTAAATTGTTTTGTTTTTTATAGTTATCGACCAGAAAAATCAAAGGAATAAAAGCGATAAATATGAAAAAATACAATCCATATGTTGGCCATGATATTCCCAACAAAAGACCTGAAAAAATGCTTAAAAAAAAATGATTTCTAAATTTCAATTAAATCTGATTATTTTAGCAACGAAAATATAAACTAAAAATAACATTTGAAATTAATTAAGTTACTTCCTAATATTCTTACAATTTTTAATGGATTATGTGGTGTTCTTGCCTTAGTATTCATAGTTGATTATGTTGACTATTCTTTTACGAAAGAAATTAGTTATTTTATTGCTTTTTTATTAGTTCTTACAGCATCTGTTTTAGATTTTTTCGATGGATTTGTTGCCAGAAAGATAAATCACACATCCAAAATGGGCTCACAACTTGATTCATTTTCTGATCTAATTTCATTTGCATTGGTGCCAAGTTTTCTCGTTTTTGATATTATGCAAAATAGTGATCGATTTATGGAGGTTAATCTTACTGATGGCTCTTTGCTTCCTTACTTGTCTTTTTTAATTATTCCATTTGCAATGTATCGTCTAGCAAGATTCAATAACTCAATAAATTCTGAAAACTTTACTGGTTTACCAACTCCTGCAGTTGGAATATTTTTTATGGGATTACCGTTCTTGCCATTCAAGCTTACATTTATCATTTTGATTAGTTTGATTTTAATTTTTTCATTTTTGATGGTAAGCAGTTTAAACTTCTACTCTTTGAAGCCCGGTGTAACTAAAAATAGAATATTTTTGAAGACCTTTGTGTTCGTTGAACTTATTCTATTAATTGTATTAATTGTTACAAAAACGGATCTGATTAACTTTTTCAGTATCTCAGTTTTAATATATCTTTCTCTGAACCTCTTTTTCGCCTCTTTAAGCAAATAAATTTAATCAGTTTTGTAGGCATTACCTCTTGCTCTATTTTCTTTATTTCCAACGAAAGAATACTCAAAAACATAGCTATTTTCGAAGGTACTTATTATCTTGACTGAAACTGCTTTTTGATCTGAAATATTTTTTGGCTTTAGCTTTCTCAAAATATATTCGCATTCTGAAACCCATGTGATTTTTGATGTATCAATTGTACTACCAAAATATTCTATCTCAATCGAATCATTCCTAATAGACTTAGAATTGTAAACTCCTGTATTTGTTTTTGATTCAAAATTAAATTCACCAACTTTGAATTTAGAACAGTTTTTCTCAGGGATAGTACAGGAAAATATTGTAACAAGGATTGTAGCTAGTATAAATTTATTTTTCAAAAGTTTCAAAAGTCTCATCATCATAAAACAATATAATCTTATTTATCTTTTTTTTTGAATCATTTGAGATTTTTTTATCAATTACATTTTTATCGTAAGAAGTTACAGGATCGGGTAGGGGTGTTTCGAGACCATTTATTAACCAGTCCAATGTGTACTTAGGAAAATTTTTATTAATTCTTACAATAATTTCAAGAGTAGGTTTATTTCTTCCACTAAGAATATGTGAAAGTCTTGATCTTTGGATATTCAATTTTTTTGAAAACTCTGAAGCTGAGAGCCCACTGGCGTTTAATATTTTCTGAACCCTATCTTTGATAACCATATGTTTACAAATGTAAATATTTATTCAATAATACTACAAAAAATGATAAAATTTCACTAAATAATCACCTTAAATATAAATAATTACATGATATACATGCATTTAATATACTGTCTATGTGTATTTTATAAATAATTTAAAACTTATTTTAAAGGAAATGTAAAATATTGAAAATATTTGTATCTAAATGTAAACAATAAATAATGAGTAATATTTAAATAAATTATAAATTTTCTCATTTTGATAAATAATTTTCAACGATTTTTAGATTTTATTGATAATTATGTTTAAAATTCTTAATTTTACTGCTAAAACCTCAATTAATCAACTATGAAATTCAAATTAGACGAAATTGACTATAAGGTTCTTGACTTACTAATTGATAATTCTAGGATACCTTACACTGATATTGCAAAAAAATTATTAATCTCTGCGGGTACTGTTCATGTTAGAATAAAAAAAATGGAAGATGCTGGAATTATTAGTGGTTCTTCTTTAAAACTTGACTATAAAAAATTGGGATATACTTTTATAGCTTACATAGGTATTTTCCTTGAAAAAACTCATTTAACTAATGAGGTATTGGAAAAATTAAACTCTATCCCTTTTGTAACTGTGGCTCACATAACAACAGGCCGTTTTAATATATATTGTAAAATTCGATCTAGAAATACTAATCATGCCAAGGAAATTATTTTTATGATTGACGACATAGATGGTGTCTCTAGAACTGAAACTATGATTTCCCTTGAAGAAAGTATTAATGATAAGAAAAGACTAATGCATAAAATTTTCAATGAAATTGGTTAGTTTTTATGAGAAAACTGACTAAAAAGGAGAGATTTCAGGAAAAGGTACTTTCAAGATATCAAGTATATAATAGTGTTTTTGCTACACTTCCATATGATTCAATTTCAAACACAGGACAACTTTTACCAATCCTGTCAAGGTTGTGTGAACGAGGTTTTAAAAATAAGTCCGAGCCAAAAGAGATTATTGAAAATTTTTTTTCTAAGTACTGTGATGAATATACCATCAAAGAAAGAGTTTCCCTATTATTCAGGTTCATTCAGTACATAGAAAGACAAGTTGTTCTATTTGATGCTATAGAAGATGCATCTTTTAAAGACATAAATAACGTTGATGGAATCGGTACCCTTAGAAATCTCAAGGAGGAATTTGAAAATAATCACACCAAAGAGGATCTAGCTAAATACCTAAATAAGATTTACATAAGACCTGTTTTAACAGCCCACCCAACTCAATTTTATCCAGGCTCTGTCCTCGGTATCATAACAGATTTATCAAAATCTATCAAAGAAAATGATTTAAAAAATATTAAAGATTTATTATCTCAACTTGGAAAAACTCCATTCTTTAAATCTAAAAAACCAACTCCTTATGATGAGGCAGTAAACTTATGTTGGTACTTAGAAAATGTTTTTTATAATTCCATAGCTGATATTCTTAAATATGTAAGATCGAATATTTCTGAAAATAATTTTAAGAATTTTAATTTAATTTCTCTTGGATTTTGGCCAGGTGGAGATAGAGACGGTAACCCTTTTGTAACAACAAAAATAACATTAAAAACAGCCCTTAAACTCAGGTCTGATATACTTAAAAACTATTATCGTGATGTTAGAAAATTAAGAAGAAGGTTAACCTTTAAAAATATAGAATCTGAAATATCAGAAATTGAAAATAGACTTTATACAAGTATGAATCAAGACTCTATTAATGTTGATCTCGATCTCAATGATTTACAATTAAGACTTAATAAAATCAGAAAAATTTTAATCAATGACCATCAGTCCTTATTTTTAGAACAACTGGATGACTTAATACTTAAAGTTAAAGTTTTTGGTTATCATTTTGCAACTCTTGACATCAGACAAGATTCAAGAATTCACTCATATGTTTTTAGTAAGATTATTAAAAAGATAAAACCTGATTATTGCAGTAAATATATTGATTCTGATTATACGATAAAATCCCAAATTTTATCTTCTATTGAAGGAGAATTTAAACCATCATTCTTTAATGATGAATTGGTTTCATCGACACTAGGCTCAATTAGAGCAATGCAAAAAATACAAAAATCAAATGGTGAATTTGGCTGTCATAGATATATAATTAGTAATAATCAAACTGCAATAAATATATTAGAGGTATTTACAATGTTTAAAATATCTGGCTGGAAAAATTATACTTTTGATATAATACCTCTATTTGAAACAATTTCAGATTTAGAAATTGCTGGAGAAATTATGGACAAGATATATTCTAATGATTTTTATAGAAATCATCTTTCATTCAGAAATGATGAACAAACAATTATGTTGGGATTTTCTGATGGTACTAAAGATGGCGGTTATTTAACAGCAAATTGGAAAATTTTAAACGCAAAAGAAACTTTAACAAAAGTCGCCAGAAAGCATAATGTAAAAGTTAAATTTTTTGATGGTAGGGGTGGACCACCTGCTCGAGGAGGTGGTAATACACATCAGTTTTATAGTTCACTTGGAAGTCTTGTTGAGTCTGATGATATACAGGTTACCATTCAGGGTCAAACAATAAGTTCAAATTTTGGTACAGTCGATTCATGTAAGTATAATTTGGAACAATTGGTTAGCTCAGCAGTCAAAAATAAAAAAAACAAACAGTTAAAAGCTTTTACTAAGGAAAATAGAAAGGTTTTGGATCAACTTTCAAATACTAGTTTCAACTCATATCAAAAATTTAAAAACCATCCAAGTTTTTTAAGTTATTTGGAAAATATGACAACAATTAAATATTATTCCAAGACAAATATTGGAAGTAGACCATCGAAAAGGTCAGGTGATGATTCTAATTTCGATTTTGACAGTTTAAGAGCAATTCCGTTCGTTGGTAGTTGGGCACAGTTAAAACAAAATGTTCCCGGTTTTTTCGGTTTTGGAACTGCACTCAACCAATTTTACAAAAAAAATAATTTTAATTCAGTCAAAAAACTCTATGAAGAAGTTCCATTTTTTAGGGCTTTGGTTTCAAATAGTATGATGAGTTTAAATAAGTCTTTTTTTGAACTAACTGCCTATATGTCTAAAAATGATAAATATGGAGAATTTTGGAATATAATATATGATGAATATTTATTAACAAAAAAAATGCTTTTAATGCTTACAGGTTATAATGAGTTAATGGAAAATGAACCTGCTAACAAAGCTTCGGTTGATATTAGAGAAAAAATAATTTTACCATTGGTAACAATTCAGCAGTATGCTCTTCAACAAATAAATTTTTTGAAAAGATATAATCCAAAGTCTTTAAATGAAATTAATACATTTGAAAAAATAGTCACAAGATCTCTCTTTGGAAATATAAATGCAAGTAGAAATTCAGCTTAAACTTAGCTGCTGTAATAATTGAAAGCTTTTAAAATAGTTGATTTAGGAACATCAACATCAAAAACAAGATCACCTATGTTTTTGAGAAGTACAAATTTTATCTTTTCATCAATATTTTTTTTATCGTGATACATTAATTTGATGATGCTATTTGTAGATGAAGCATTAAATTCAATCTTTGGGTAAATTTTTAGAATATGATTTTTAATTTTATCAACCATTTTAATTTCAAAACCACATATCACATTTGATATATAAGATTCTATTATTAAACCTATTGCGATTGATTCGCCATGCAGCAGACTATTACTTGTTGACATAAAAAATGTCTCGATTGCATGGCCTATAGTATGCCCAAAATTTAGACCTTTTCTAAGCTGCTTTTCGTATTTATCTTTAGTAACAAAACTTTTTTTAATTTCTATTGAGTTTGTTATTATTTGGGATGAAAAGTTAATTTTATCAGAATTAGTCAGTTGTTTAAATTTTGAATTTGTTTGGGATATTAAACTATGTTTATAAATTTCACAATAACCACTTCTGATTTCTCTTTCCTCTAGTGTATCTAAATACTGAAGATCAATAATCACTAGCATAGGATCATAAAATGTTCCAATTTTGTTTTTTATACTTTGAAAGTTAATTCCAGTTTTTCCACCAACAGAAGCATCAACGAAAGAGAGAAGGGTAGTGGGAACATTAACAAAGTCAATTCCTCTATTAAATGTATTTGCTGAAAACCCACCAATATCAGTTATAACACCACCACCCAAATTAATAAGTAGGCTTTTTCTGTCAGCTTTAAAATCGATTAGGGATTTCCAAATTTTTATACAACTGTCAATGTTTTTATTTTCTTCTCCAGAACTTATTTTGATTAAATAAGGTTTTAATTTTGTTTTTTTTATAAAAATATTTAAACAATATTTTTTAGTATTCTCATCAACCAACAAAAAGATTTTCGTATAGTTTCCTTCATTAATAATATTTGTTAGTGATTTGTAACCGGAGTCAAATTCGATAACATAATTTTCTGTTGCAATATTTCTCATTTTAGATTATGCAAAGAAACAACATTTTAAAAAAAGAACAATTAAGTTTAAATTTGAATTAATGTATGATTTATTTCAAAATACTGAAGTTGCATATGAATTAAAAAAGACTTCTCAGATTAGAAAATCTATTTTTTTGTTTAGGTTAATTACAAAACGTTTTTTAGTAAAAACATTATCCAGTACCACTTTATTTTTTCTTAAAATTGGATTACCTATCAAATGGCTTTTAAAAGCAACAATATATGAGCAGTTTTGTGGTGGTATTAGTATAAATGAATGTTCTGCAACTATTAAAAAAATGAAGGATAAAAATGTTTACTCCATTCTTGACTATTCGATTGAATCACTTCAAAACGAAAAAGATTTTGATAATGCTTGTGAAAAAAAATTAACAATTATTAAGTTGTCGAAAGAGAACAAATTACCGTTTTCAGTTTTTAAACCCACCTCAATCGGGAGTTATGAATTGTTCAAGAAGAAGTCATCAATTGATATTCTGAATGATGAAGAAAAATTAAATTGGTTAAACATTGAAAAAAGATTTGATAAAATATTTCAATATGCCAAAAACCAAAAAGTTAAAGTTTTAGTTGATGCTGAAGAGTTTGAAGTCCAAAATGCCATAGACGAATTGGTATTGAAAATGATGAAGAAGTATAATGATGGAGATGAAGCTATTATTTATAACACAGTCCAACTATACAGGAAAGACAGAATAGAGTATTTAAAGAAATTAATAAAGTTGAGAAATGGTTATAGGTTAGGTTTTAAATTAGTTAGAGGTGCATATATGGAAAAAGAAAGACAAATGTCAATAGAAATGGCTTATGAATCACCAATATGTAAAACAAAAGATGAAACTGATAAAAACTTTAATGAAGCTTTAAAATTATTATTTAATAATATATCGGGCCTTGATATTTTTGTAGCCAGTCATAATGAAGAATCTAATTACCTTGTTATCGATATTATGAAAAAATCTTCAATTAAAAATAACTCTCGTAATATCTGGTTTTGTCAGCTTTTTGGGATGGGGGATCATATTACCTATAATTTATCAAAAAAAGGATATAATGTTGCTAAGATCTTACCTTTTGGTCCAGTCAAAAATCTAATTCCATACCTCATAAGAAGAGCTCAGGAAAATAGTTCAGTGGATAGCCAAACAAATCGTGAGCTAAATCTTTTAAAAAAAGAATTGTTAAGGAGAAGCAATTAAATTTTCAAATTTCACTTTATCATCGCAACTAATTGCAATAAAATTATATTCTATTTTTCTTATTTTGGTTTCAACAAAATAGTTGTTACAATCATTATTGTTAATAATACTTTTTGAAAAATTGATATTAGAATTGTTTAATATGGTAATTGTATCTAGACCAAAAAAACTTTTATCAAAAGATATATTTTTCTTTTTAAAGTCTCCAATAACTCTGTCATTGGGTAAGTAGTTAAATTTTGTATCTTTTTTATTATAAATAAACAAAACAAAAATACATCCAAAAATAAAACCGAATAGATACAGCCTAAGCCTTTTATTAAAATTCATAATTAGTTAAATTTATTTTTCTTGTATTTTTATCCAAAGTTTTTATTTCTATTTTGGTGTATGGGTTGTCAATATTATTTAATAATAATTCTGGCCATTCAATAAAAAACCAATCGCCTTTGTCTATTATTTCATAAATACCCAATTCATTAACTTCATTTATGTTGTTTAGTCTGTAAAAATCTGCATGATAAATTTTATCTGCTTTGTTCTCATAAATATTAAGAATCGGAAATGTAGGGCTCGTTACATGATTCTCATACCCTAATTCCTCGCAAATTTTTTTTATTAATGTCGTTTTTCCACTTCCTAAATTTCCCTCAAAAAAAATTAATTTGTTCTTTAAAAACGGCTTAATTTTTTTTACTAACTCATCAATGTTTTTTAGACTATATTTAAATTCCACTTCATACTAAATTAACTACTAATTCTTCAATATCCTTTTTTCATAATTAATTTTTTTATTTTTGCCCAAATGAAATTGAGTGCGTCTGATGTTGCGAGTATTGTTGGTGGAGTAGTAGATGGCGATAAGAAGTCAACAATTACAAAATTGTCTAAGATAGAAAACGGCGATACCAATTCGCTATCTTTTTTGGGTAATCCTAAATATAATGAGTACTTGTATTCCTCTAGTGCTTCGATAATTATTGTTGAAAAAAATCTTGAAGCAAAAAAGAAAGTCAATGCGACCCTAATCAGAGTAGCAGACCCAAATATTGCTTTTTCCAAACTGCTAGAATATTTTGATAATCAGAAAGACAAAGAGGTGGGTTTTGCAAAATCAGCTGAGATAAATAAAGAATCTTCAATTGGAAATGACACTTATATTGGTCCATTTTCTGTCATTGAAAGTGGTGTAAATATTGGTGAAAAAACTAGAATTGGTTCTAGTGTCTACATCGGTAAAAATGTTGTAATTGGAAAAAATTCTAAAATCTATTCAAATGTAAGTATTTATGAAAATTCTGTTTTGGGAGATAATTGTATTATCCACTCGGGGACTGTAGTTGGTTCTGATGGTTTTGGTTTTAATAAAGATAGTCATGGAAAAAATTTAAAAGTTATTCATTCTGGAAATGTTCATATTGAAGATAACGTTGAAATCGGATCTAACAGTACAATTGACCGCGCAACTTTAGGTTCAACAATCATAATGAATGGGGTTAAAATTGACAATTTAGTTCAAATAGCTCATAATGTAATAATCGGAAAAAACACCTGTATTGCTGCTCAAGTAGGGATTGCAGGTTCAACTGTTTTGGGTAATGATTGTTTAATTGGAGGACAGGCAGGCATTGGAGGTCATTTAAAAATAGGTGACAGAGTTCATATTCAAGCTAAAACTGGTGTTTTAAAAAATCTTGCTTCAGACAGTAAGGTTATGGGATTTCCCGCTATTAACTATATGGATTATAATAAATCCTATATACATTTTAAAAACTTCCCTAAAATCATGAAGGCAATTGATAAATTGTTAAAAAAATTAGATGTCTAATCTGCAAACAACAATAAAAAGCTCGATAACTCTCAAGGGTGTCGGTATTCATACCGGAAAAGATGTATCGTTAACTTTTAAACCTGCAAAGGAAGATGTTGGATATGTTTTTTCTAGAACCGATCTACCAAATAAACCATCGATAAAAGCTTTAGCTGAGTACGTTTGTGAAACAAAAAGAGGAACAACATTAGAAAGAGATGGTGTAAAACTAAAAACTACTGAACATGTTCTAGCTGCTTTGGTTGGTTTAGAGATTGATAATATTATAATTGAGATTGATGGTGAAGAACCACCAATTATGGATGGATCATCTAAATTTTTTGTAAATGCACTTGAGGAAGTCGGAATAGTCCAGCAATCAAAATTAAGAAGTGAGTTTATTATAAAAGATGTAATTAATTTTCGTGATGATGAAACTGGCAGTGAAATTACAATTATTCCTGCCGATAATTACCAGGTTACAACAATGGTAGATTACGAAACAAAAGTTTTAGGCACACAGAATGCTACATTGAATAATTTAAAAGAATTCAAAAGTGATTTTGCCAATGCTAGAACTTTTAGCTTTTTACATGAGATTGAAATGTTGCTTGAAAATGATTTAATAAAAGGTGGTGATTTAAATAATGCGATTGTTTATGTTGATAAAAAAATTTCTAATGAAACAATGGTTAAATTAAAGAAAGCTTTTAACAGAAATAAAGTTTCAGTTAAGCCCAATGGAATTCTTGATAATTTAAACCTGCATTACCAAAATGAGGCTGCAAGGCATAAATTATTAGATGTTTTGGGTGATCTAGCTTTAATAGGAAAAAGAATTAGAGGCAAAGTTATAGCTAAAAAACCGGGCCATTACATAAATACAAAATTTGCCAAAAAAGTATCAGAAATAATAAAAAAACAACAAAAACTAGAACTTGACAAGAATATTTTAGAGGACAAAGTAATAATGAATCAAGAACAAATAATGAATATTCTTCCCCACAGACCCCCTTTTATATTTATTGACAGTATTATTGATTTAACAGAAAATACCATAACAGGTGTAAAATACGTTTCAGCTGACGAACCACACTTTAAAGGACATTTTCCTGGCCGGCCTGTGATGCCTGGAGTCTTGATTATTGAGGCTATGGCACAAGTCGGAGGTGTATTAGTTTTGAGTACATTTGATAATCCCGAGAAGTATTTAACTTTCTTTGGAAGAATCGAAAATGCTAAATTTAAACGCCCTGTCTTGCCAGGTGACACTCTAATATTTAAATTAGAATTAATTTCACCTATTAGGAGAGGAATAAGTCACATGATGGCTAGAGCATATGTTAACGATGAATTGGTTACTGAAGCAGAAATGAAAGCAAAAATTATAAAAAAATAAAATGAATCAACCATTATCATACGTCCACCCAGGTGCAAAACTTTCAAAAACGGTTGTTATTGAGCCGTATTCAACAATCGGTAACAATGTTGTTATTGGTGAGGGAACTTGGATTGGATCAAACGTTACTATAATGGAAGGTGCTAGAATCGGAAAGAATTGTTCAATTTACCCCGGTGCAGTAATATCAGCAGTACCACAAGATTTAAAATTCAAAGGTGAGGAAACGACTGCAATAATAGGTGATAATACCATCATTAGAGAATGTGTCACAATTAATAGGGGAACATCCCACAGGGATAGTACTAAAATTGGAAAAAACTGCTTGATTATGGCATATTCGCATATTGCACATGATTGTATTCTTGGTGATTATTGTATTTTTTCCAATAATTCAACTTTGGCAGGTCATGTCACTGTTGGTAATTACGTTACACTTGCTGGTATGGTTGCTGTTCATCAGTTTTGTTCTATTGGTAGACATTCGTTTGTCGCTGGTGGATCTCTGGTACGAAAAGATATCCCTCCTTATGTTAAAGCTGCTCGTGAACCACTTTCATATGTTGGAATAAATTCTGTGGGTCTTAGAAGAAGGGGATATAGTAATGAAACTATTAGGAGTATACAGAATATTTATAGAATATTATATCAAAAAAAATACAACAATACACAAGCAATAAACATAATTGAGGCTGAGGTTGAAGCAACAAAAGAAAGAGATGAAATCTTGTTATTTATTAAAAATTCTCAAAGAGGTATAATGAAGGGATATATTCAAAATTAAATGGCTTCAACTTCAGACATAAAAAAGGGTCTTTGTATTAAACTAAATAGTGATATTTTTAAAGTAATTGAGTTTTTACATGTAAAACCCGGAAAAGGTCCTGCATTTGTTAGGACCAAGATTAAAAGTGTAACGACAGGAAAAGTAATGGATAAAACATTTCCCTCCGGTCATAAAATTGATGATGTAAGAGTTGAAAATAGAAAATACCAGTTTTTATACACTGATGGCGATACTTTTCATTTTATGAATAATGATGATTACAATCAGATTGAGGTAAATAAAAATCAAATAGAAAGTGTAAAGTTTTTGAAGGAGGGTTTGATTGTTACAATAATTATAAATACAGAAAATTCTAATATTCTTTCAGTTGAGATGCCGCAGAATGTTATTCTAGAAGTATCGAGCTCAGAACCTGGCGTTAAAGGCAATACAGCAACTAATGCAACAAAGCCAGCTAAATTAGAAACTGGTGCAGAAATTAATGTTCCGTTATTTATAAACGAGGGTGATAAAATTAAAGTTGATACTGAAAAAGGTATTTATTTAGAAAGAATTAAATAATAAATGAGCGTATTAGTAGATAAAAACTCAAAAATAATTGTACAAGGATTTACAGGTTCGGAGGGATCGTTTCATTCAGAACAAATGATTGATTATGGAACTAATATTGTTGGAGGTGTCACGCCAGGCAAGGGTGGAAAGGCACATTTAGGAAAACCAGTTTTTAACACTGTCTCTCAAGCTGTAAAATCAACCAGTGCTAATACATCAATTATTTTTGTTCCTGCTGCTTATGCACCAGATGCTATTTTTGAAGCATGTGATGCCGGTATTAAGGTCATTGTTGCAATAACAGAGGGGATTCCAATAAACGATATGTCTAAAGTTTTTGCTTATTTAAAAAATAAAGACTGCAGGCTAATTGGTCCAAATTGCCCAGGAATAATTACACCAGGGGAAGCAAAAGTAGGTATTATGCCGGGATTTGTTTTCAATCATGGTAGAGTTGGTCTTGTTTCTAAATCAGGAACTCTAACTTATGAAGCAGCTGATCAAATTTCAAAAGCTGGTTATGGTATATCAACTGCGATTGGAATTGGAGGAGATCCAATAATTGGAACAACAGTTCGTGATGCTGTTGAATTGTTTTTCAATGATGACGAAACTGACTGTATTGTATTGATTGGAGAAATAGGTGGGCAACTAGAAGCTGATGCTGCACATTGGATTAAAAATTCTGATGTAACAAAACCTGTTGTTGGATTTATAGCGGGACAAACAGCTCCAAAGGGAAGAACAATGGGTCATGCAGGTGCAATAGTTGGGGGAAAAGATGACACAGCAGAGGCAAAAAAACAAATTCTGAGTAACTGTGGTATTCATGTTGTTAACTCTCCTGCTGATATTGGTGAAATGGTTAAAAAAGTTTTAAAATAATGAAATTATTATCTAAAAAAAATGTTTTAATTACTGGTGGGAGTAGAGGGATTGGAAAAGGAATTGTTAATTCATTAATTAATCAAGGCGCAAACGTAGCTTTTACCTATTCATCATCTTCATCACTTGCAGATGAAATTGTAAATAATTTAAATAGCTCTGTAAATAAATGTAAAGCTTATCAGAGTGACGCTTCTGTTTTAGCTGATTGTGAAAAATTGGTTGACGATGTTTTAAATGATTTTGGTTCAATTGATGTACTAATAAATAATGCTGGAATTACAAAAGACAATCTACTTATGAGAATGTCAGAAGATGATTTTCAAAAAGTAATAAAAGTTAATTTGAATTCTGTATTTAATATGACTAAAGCTTGCTTGAGACATTTTCTAAAAAACAGACAAGGTAGTATAATAAATATGAGCTCTGTCGTTGGAGTAAAAGGGAATGCTGGTCAATCCAATTATGCAGCCTCGAAGTCTGGTATAATAGGTTTTTCAAAGTCAATTGCTCTTGAGCTGGGTTCAAGAAATATTCGCTGTAATGTGATTGCACCAGGGTTTATTGTCACTGAAATGACTGACAAGTTGTCTGAGTCTGTCACAGAAGATTGGATTAAAAATATTCCTCTCAGAAGATCTGGAAATCCTAGCGATGTTGCTAATGTATGTGTTTTTTTGGCATCAGATTTGTCATCTTATATAACAGGTCAAGTCATCAATGTCGATGGTGGACTATTAACTTAAAATAAAAATATGGAACGTTATTCAAAATTAGGTTTACCGTTATTAGTGGGTGGACTATTATTATTCATTTTCGCAATGAAGTCATTTGTAAACATTGGTTATGGAGAAGCTGGTGTTTTATTTAAAACATTCGGAGGGGGTGTTGTAACAGATAAACCACCAAAAGGAGAAGGATTTCATATCATTGCTCCATGGGATGATTTGTATGTATACAATGTAAAGCAACAAGAAGTTTTTGAAAGTAAAATGCAAGTTTTATCTTCAAATGGTTTAGATATTTCTCTTGATATTTCAGTACTATATCAACCAAAAATCGCCGATTTAGGAAAACTACACCAGACTAAAGGTTTAAATTACCTTCAGGTGGTTATAATTCCTTCTTTAAGAGCTGTAGCAAGAAGTGTTGTGGGTCAGTATACACCCGAGCAATTGTATTCAACCAAAAGAGATGCAATACAGCTTGAAATTTTTGATAGATTGAAGGGTGATGTAGAAGAACAATTTGTTCAAATTAACTCTGTATTGGTAAGGGATGTTACTCTGCCTTCAAATATAAAAGCTGCTATTGAAAGAAAATTAACTCAAGAGCAAGAAGCACTAGAGTATGTTTTTAGATTAGAAAAGGCAAGACAAGAGGCTGAAAAATTAAAAATTGATGCTGAAGGTAAAGCAAATGCTAACAGAATTCTGAATAGTTCATTAACGTCCAATATTTTAAGAGATAAAGGAATTGAAGCAACTTTAAAACTCTCTGAATCTCCCAATTCAAAAATTGTGATTGTAGGTTCCGGAGAGGATGGTCTTCCACTGATTCTAGGAAACCAGTAAATTATATTTATTAGATTAAAAGCCTGTTTCCACAGGCTTTTTTTTTATTTTTATTTTGTGCGAAACTTTTTGTCCATACTAACATTTCTTGTCTGTTTTTCAATTTTCTCTCAAAAAAATTATTACGTATCCAAATCACTAGGTAATAATAACAACTCAGGAACATCTGAGAATTCGCCTTTTCAAACAATAAATACAGCTTTTGATAACGTACAACCCGGCGATACCATAAACGTTATGAATGGCTTGTATCACAATGTGGATTACGGTACAGCAAGCCCTCATGCAAGCGATGGGTCAAAGAGTACAAATATGAATAATCCACCTGCTGTAATTGTAAACAAGTCAGGAACGCAAGGAAATTATATTACTTTAAGAAACCTTCCTGGACATAATCCAAAAATTAAATATGACGGTAGAGGAGGTATATTAATAAATGGTCCACAAAGTTATGTTATTATTGAGGGATTTGAAATTGAAGGTCCAGGCGCATCTATTACCTATGATCAAGCAATTACAGACAGACAATGGAAAGTAAAAGCAGATCAAGAAGGTTTAAATTATAATCACAGTTATTTTGCAAGTTTTGGTATCTGGGGAGGCTTTAGCCAAGACTTTCTTCATCATCATATAGTTGTTAGAAATAATGTAGTACATCATACAACTGGCTCAGGTATTAGGTTTAATGATAGTGACCATATAACAATTGAAAGTAATACGGTTTATAATACAACCTGGTGGACATCAAATGCCTCAAGTGCAGTAGTATTTGCGGAGTGTAAGTCTATTGACAATTCTGACAACGGAGAGGATATTAAAATGATAATTCGTGGAAACACGGTATACAATAATTGGAATAGAATACCATTTTATATGACTTCTGGAAAAATTCCCCCAAATGGAAACCCACCAAGTGGAGATTATGGGAACGCTGATTACTCAACTATTTTAGATGGTCAAGGTCTATACGTTACAAGAAGTGATGATGATTATTATGGTACTTTTTTGTTTGAAAATAATTTGTGTGTTAATAATGGTAAAAACGGGATTAATTTTGATCGATCAGAGGGTAGCTCAGCACTAATAAGAAATAATACAATTTATTTTAATGGAGTTCATGAAATTATTCAAGATATATCTGTCAGCGACGGTAATCCACCACATAGAGGTCAAAAAGTTGCTGGTATAATAGCCAATTATTTCAAAAATGTAACTGTGGTAAATAACATTGTTGTCACAAGGGAGTATGATTTTTTTGCGATGCAAATTCGAAACCAACAGGCTGAAGGTACTGTTAAGGAGGCAAATAATAATATTTTTGTAAATGGTAAATTACCAGGATACACAAATCAGAGTGGAGAATATATAATTCATAATTGGGTTACTGATGATAATCAAATTATTACTAATGTAGATTTTAGTAATAATAATTACAAGGACCCTATTTCTTTTGTTAATGCTCCCGCAATAGTGAATGGTCCTGTAGATATCTCCTCAACAAACTTCCAGTTGCAAAGTGATTCACCTGCAATAAATGCTGGTGAACAAGCTAACACCCCAGCAGAGGATATTCTTGGAAATACCCGACCATTGCCTCCATCAGATGCTGTTTCATATTCAAGTTTTGAAAGTTCATTGGGAGGATGGTCAGCTTGGTCAACGGCTAATGACAATAATGAAGTTTCATTAAGCGATGAAACCTCAAAAACTGGAAACCAAAGTTTAAAGGTCTTTGGAAGAACTAAAGATTTTCATAGTGCTAAATTTAGTACTAGTCAACTTGAAGTTGGTAATTCTTATACTTTGTATATATATGCTAAACTTCTTGAGGGACAATCTGGAACTGCTCAACTAATGTTAAGAAAAATTGTTGACGGACAACCTGGAGTTTCAAATTCCTTAACAAGTCCAATTGAAATTAATAGTGACGACTGGACAAAATTATCTACTGACTACACACACTCTGAAATGGACAACAATAGTTTCTTTTTTGTAAAAGGACCACCTGTTTCTGGTTCTGATGGTTTAGATTATTATATAGATGATTTTTCACTTGTTAACCAAGGTACTAATGAAATCGATTTTAATACAGTAGGCGATATCGTTGATATTGGAGCTTATGAATTTTTTCAGATTGATGATGATGACGGAGATGGAATTGGTAATAGTGATGATAATTGTCCTGAAACTCCAAATTCTGATCAAAAAGATACTGATGGTGATGGTATTGGGGATGTATGTGATGACGATGATGATAATGATGGTGTTCACGATAATTTTGACACTGACCCTCTAAATCCAAATATATGCGCTGATTTCGATGCTGATGGTTGTGATGATTGTTCACAAACAGGCTCTGATGAATCTGGTGGTGACCCTGCGAATGATGGAACAGATACTGATGGTGATGGCATTTGTGATCAATCTGATCCTGATGATGACAACGACGGTGTTTTAGATGAAGATGATAATTGTCCCTTAATTTCTAATTCTGATCAACAGGACACAGATGATAATGGTATTGGGGATGTATGTGATGACGATGACGACGGTGACGGTGTATCGGATTCCAATGACAATTGTCCGGACACACCACAGGGAACACGTGTAGATGTTAACGGATGTCCGTTGTTTGAGCTTCCTCTCAACAACTTCAAGGTTGAGGTGGGTAGTGCAACTTGTATAGGTAATACGGACGGTGTGATTAACATAAGTGTAGAGGATGCCGCCTATGATTATTCTGTAACGGTGACTGGTCAGTCTGATTTATCAATCTCAGGAACATCTACAACGGCTTCGTTTACTGGTTTGGCTAAGGGAACTTATGAGGTCTGCTTCAAGGTAGTTGGTCAGGATGGCTATGAGCAGTGTTTTGAGGTGGTCGTTGGTGAGCCCAAGCCATTGAGTGCTTTTATTGACGTAGATGATGATAGTGGTAAGATGAGCGTAACAATGGGCGGATCTAGTACGTATTATGTCAATATAAATGGAGTAAACACAACAGTTGATGGAAATACTTTTGAGACGGAGTTATCAACGGGTCTAAGTATTATTACAATATCTACTGATTTAGAGTGTCAGGGAGTTGTTGAACAAGAGGTGTTTATATCAGAAAAGATCCATTATTATCCAAATCCAACCATCAACAATGTAAAGGTACATGTAGGAGGGGAGGATGCATCGGTAAAAGTGAGCGTATTTAGTGAGAAGGGAGATCTTATTTACACAAGGTATCAAAATATCGAGCAAGGTTCTAGAAAAATCCATATTGATCTGACCAATCAAATTACAGGAACATACATCGTTACATTGGAGAGCAAAACAGTCAGACAAAGCTTTAAAATTGTTAGAGAATAAACTATATTTACACAATTCAATGTTAAAATTTTTAAAAATATTTACCCTCTTATTAGTTGCAACTTCTTGTGGAGGAGGGGGTGATGGAGATAGTGGAGGAGGAGATCCACCACCACCACCATCAACACCTGGAAATCCAACCTTAACAAGTCCTGCAGATAATACAGTTTGTGAAACTGGTACAAGTATCTCTGATACCCAGAGTAATGTAATTTTTACTTGGCAATCATCAAGCTCAACAAATTCATACGATTTAGAGGTAAAAAATTTAAATACGAATTCTATTCAAAATATAACAGGAATCACAACAACAACATCAACTGTTACACTTGATAAAGGTGAGCCTTATTCGTGGAAGGTTGTTTCAAAAAATAGTCAAACCACTCAAACAGGATCTAGTTCTACTTGGAAATTTTATTTAGCAGGGCTTGGTTCTAAAAATTATGCACCTTTTCCTGCAGAGTTAAAATCTCCCAAATCAGGTTCTACAATTGCAAGAAACTCTGATAGTAAAGTGACTTTCGAATGGGATGGATCAGATCCTGATCAAGGGGATGAACTTACTTTTACTCTTTATATTGATAAAATAGATGGAAAACAAACCCCATTAAGTGACTTAACTGATTTAAATGTTAAAACAATTGATGCTGTTTTAGATGGAGGATCTACTTATTATTGGAGAGTTAAATCATCTGATGGAACAAACAGTAGCTTCTCTATTATATACTCATTTAAAACTGAATAAAATACCCAAGAAAATCTATGGCAAAATCTCAACAAACCTTTAATAAGTTAGAAAGAGAAAAAAATAAAGCAAAAAAAAGAGAAGAGAAGCGTAAAAAAATGCAAGCTAGAAAAGAAGCTAGAGCACGAGGTGAATTAAAACAAGACGAGTTTGTATACGTTGACCATTTGGGTAATTTCAGAGATACGCCACCTGATCCTGAAGACAAAGAAGAAGTTAATCTCGAGTCAATTCAAATAAGTACTTCAAAAAAAATTGATTCCAATGAAAAAGTTACTGGTAAAGTAACTTTTTACGATCCTGAAAAAGGTTTTGGATTTTTAAAAAATTCTGAAACCCAAGATTCATATTTTTTTCACTTCAGTGAATGTGTTGATCAACTAGATGTAGGTGATAAAGCAGAATTTGATTTAATTAAAGGTGAGAAAGGAATGAACGCCGTAAAAATAAATAAACTATAATGAACCATAATATATATTATGTTAAATTATATTAACAAGAGTATGATTCGTAAGATAATTGTTGCATTTTTCATAGGAGTATTAATTGGAGGCGGTTATGCTTTATATTTGATAAACAACCCTGTAAGCCCATTAGAAACTATTGATAATGATGATTCAACAATTTCAATCACATATAGCAGACCTTTCAAAAAAGATAGAATAATTTTTGGAAAGGAATCTGAAAGTGCATTAGTTCCATACGGTAAATATTGGAGAACCGGTGCTAATAAACACACATACATAGAAAATACCAAAGAAATTGAAATTAGCGGAAAACTCTTAAATCCAGGAAAATATTCAATTTTTTCCATTCCTGGTGAAGATGAATGGGAGGTTTTTTTTAACACCAATATCAATTACCTAGGAGTTTTTAGACCTGATATCTCAGGTGATGTTATCTCAATAAAAGTTCCTGTAATTAATTTATTAAACGAAGTTGAACAGCTTACTATTGGTTTTGAAAAAGATTCTATCCTAAATTATATATCATTAAAGTGGAGTCTTTCAAAGGTGATTATACCTTACAAATAGCATGACATCTAAATCTTTTGGAAAAACAATCGGTTATATTTTAATATTTTTTCTTGTTTTTTTAATAATATCTGGGCTTTCTTACTATATAATAACTATTATTCAAAAGAAAAATAACCTAATGGATATTGGCGAATATTCCCCTAAATCAACTCTTGTTGTTAATGAAAATAAAATTTATAGATCAAAATTTCCTTTCATTGATGTCCACAGTCATCATTGGGATATGCCAATACAGGATTTATCCACATTAGTTTCTGAAATGGATAGCTTAAATATGGCATATTTAATAAATCTGAGTGGGTCTGGTTTAGCTACTTTTTTTGGTAAACAAGATTTAATGGAAAGAAACCTTACAAGTTCAATTAAAAATGTAAGAGAAAATTTTCCCACAAGATTTGGGGTTTTTTTCAATATTAACTTTAATCGAATTGATGATGAGAATTTTAGAAGGAACACTACCCTACTGATAAACGATGCCGTTAATCAAGGTGCAATCGGATTAAAAGTTTATAAAAACTTAGGACTAAACCTACGAGATTCAGAAGGAAAAAGAGTACCAGTAGATGATGAGAGACTGTCTTTTATATGGGAAGAGTGCGCCAAGTTAAATATTCCAGTTTTAATTCATTCTGGTGAACCAAAAGCTTTTTTTGATCCAATCGATCAATTTAATGAAAGGTGGCTTCATGCCCGTGAAAAGCCAAATAGTTTTCGATCTAGCGATCAATATCCAGCTTTTGATGAAGTAATGTTAGAACAACACAATATGTTTAGAAAACACTCTAAAACGACATTTATTAATGCTCATTTCGGTTGGTATGCAAATGACTTGAGTAAATTATCAAAAATTCTAGACGAGTTACAAAATGTAAGTGTGGAGTTTGGGGCTGTAATTAATGAATTGGGAAGACAACCTAGAGCAGCAAAAAAATTCTTTATTGAATATCAAGATAGAATTCTTTTCGGAAAAGATATTTACAAGAAGGACGAGTATTACATATATTTTAGAGTTTTAGAAACAAGTGACGAATATATTCAGTATTACAGAAAAAGACATGGTCTTTGGAGATTATACGGAATGGGTTTACCTGATGATGTCTTAAAAAAAATATATTATCAAAATGCATTAAAAATGTTTCCATCAATTGATAAATCCCTATTTAATTAATATTCATAATTTTGAAAAATGAAAATTGGAATTCCAAAAGAGATTAAAGACAGTGAATATCGTGTGGGGATGACACCATCTGGTGTCCTTACATTGGTTGAAAACAATCATGATGTTTTTGTTCAATCTGGTGCAGGATTAGGTAGCAGATTTTCAGATGACGACTACAGAGTCGTCGGGGCAAAAATTTTAAATACTATTGAAGAAGTTTATGATATTTCTGATATGATTATTAAAGTTAAAGAACCCTTAAAGAAAGAATATTCGTTAATTAAAAAAGGTCAAATCATTTATACCTTTTTTCATTTTGCCTCATCAAAAAAGTTAACTCAAGCTATGATTGACAGTAATTCAATTTGCATAGCTTACGAAACTGTTGAGAATTCTGATGGTTCCCTCCCCCTACTCACACCAATGTCTGAGGTTGCTGGAAGAATGGCTGCACAACAAGGTGCAAAATTTCTTGAAAAGCATCAAAACGGATGTGGCATACTTCTAGGAGGAATTCCAGGTGTAAGTCCTGCCAAAGCCGTCGTTATTGGTGGTGGAGTTGTTGGAACACAGTCTGCAAAAATGCTTTCAGGTTTAGGTGCAGATGTGACAATATTAGACATAAGTCTAGAAAGACTTAGAGAGTTAGAAGATATTATGCCGAAAAATGTCAAAACAAAATTTTCAAACCATTACAATATTAAAAAGTGTATCAAAAATGCACATTTAGTGATTGGTGCAGTGTTGCTTCCAGGTGCAAAAGCTCCAAATTTAATTACAAAGGAGATGTTGAAAGACCTTGAAAAAGGTACGGTTCTAGTCGATGTTGCAGTTGATCAAGGTGGGTGTTTTGAAACAACAAAACCAACTACCCATAGTGATCCAACTTATATTATTGATGATGTTCTTCACTATTCGGTGGCAAATATGCCTGGTGCTGTTCCAATGACCTCAACTGAGGGGTTGACAAATGCAACCATATACTATGCAATAGAAATTGCAAACAAAGGATGGAAACAGGCTTGTATTGAAAATAATCCTTTAAAAAAAGGATTAAACATTATTGGAGGTGATGTAGTTTATCAAGCTGTTGCTGAAGCATTTAACATGGAATACACAAAATTAGATTTTTAATAAATGAGAAATATACCCTCAATAGATTTAAATGATTTTTTATCAAATGATATTAATAAAAAAAATGCTTTTGTAAATAAACTAGGAAAGGCCTACAATGAAATTGGTTTTGTAGCTTTAAAAGGTCATTTTTTAAATAATGAAGATATAAAAGAGGTTTATAGATCAATCAAAGAGTTTTTTGATCTACCAAACGATATAAAATCAAAATATGAGCTTGAAGGGTTTGATGGTCAAAGGGGTTATACATCATTTGGAAAAGAACACGCAAAGGGAAAAAAACACGGAGATTTAAAGGAGTTTTGGCATTTTGGACAATATTTAGATGATAATGAGTATTCTATATTTAACTATCCAAAGAATCAATTGGTGGAGGAGTTACCAAAGTTTAATTATATTGGAAAAAAAGTCTTTCAATCCCTTGAGAAAACAGCGATATATGTACTAAGAGCTATTTCACTTTATTTAGATTTGGAAGAAGATCATTTTGATAAATATGTTAAAAAGGGGAATAGTATTTTGAGGCCAATTCACTATCCTCCCATAAAAACAAAACCTAAAGGTGCTGAGAGAGCTGCAGCTCATGGTGATATAAATTTAATTACACTATTAATGGGTGCTCATGGTAGAGGGTTACAGGTTTTAACAAATGATGGTGAGTGGATTGATGCAATTGCAAAAGAAGATGAAATTGTAATTAATGTTGGTGATATGCTGTCACGTTACACAAATAATAAATTAAAATCTACTGTACACAAGGTTATAAATCCCCCAAAAGAGTTGTGGAAAAAATCTAGGTACTCTATTCCTTTTTTCCTTCATCCAATTGGAACAATGAGTTTAAATGTGTTAGACTCATGTATTGATGAAAAAAATCCTAAAAAATATGATGATATCACTGCTCACGAATTTTTAATTCAAAGACTAAAAGATATTGGTGTTCTTTAAATGAAAAAACTAAATTCATTAGAGGACTTGGGTTCTTTACTTTCTGAAGAATTCAAGACAAAAAAACAATCTGAGAATGAAAATGTTTTAGCTAAACAAGATTTAGAAGTACACTATTCTCTTAAAGGTAGAGCTGGTGTTCCTGTAATCATTGTTAAAGGTTTTAAAAACATCAGTTCAGAACAGCTGAAAAATCTAGCAAAATCTATTAAAAAAAAGCTAGGTACAGGTGGTAGTATTAAAAATAATGAACTTTTCTTTCAGGGTGATAAAAGAGACAAAATTATTTCAATTTTGGAGTCAAAAGGCCACACTATTAAGAGGGTTGGAGGCTAGATTTTAATTGCGATATAGTGAACAGTTTTAAAAATTTTATTTATCCATCATGCTCTACAACTGATGAGTTCTTACTTAGAAGGTATATAAAAATTCCAAATCCAGCAACAAATGATAATACACCTGTTGATGTTCCACCAATAGCAATTGGTAAAATATCTAGTAGTGCTTCAACGATAATAAATCCAATAAAAATTTTGAATGCACTAGATGGAAATAAAGCAGAAATTCTTTTGTAACATGTAGCCCAGTAGAACCATATTACTGGAATTAAAAAAAATATAAATGCAATGATAAGTCCAGAACTTACATTTGAAATTAGACCAGTCATTACTTCGTTAGGATTTTCAATCATTGCCATTCCAAGTTTTTCACTCATTTCTTGCTGTTCTTGAGGACCAAATGTTGCTGCTTCTTCCAAATCATATCCAAGGTATCCAAATACTGCGGTACCCAGCCCCATCAATGAAATTATCAGCAAAGGGATTGACATAAGGATTGTAAACAAAAGTCTTAATAAGTATGTAGTGCCGTTAATGGTGCCACTGAATTGGAAATATTTTTTCATTTTTTATTTTTAAATTACAAAATTATATCCACTTTACAGGGGCGGAATTGTTTTTTATTAGAAATTGATTACATTTTTTAAAATGATTATTCCCAAACCAAAAACCTTTGTTGGCACTCAACGGTGAGGGATGTCCTGATTTTAAAATTAGGTGCTGATTTTCATTAATATACTTTTCTTTACCTTTTGCGTAATTTCCCCACAACATAAAAACTAAACCTTTTTTTTGCTTAGAAATTATATCAATAACATTATCAGTAAATTTTTCCCATCCAATATATTTATGACTTCCAGGAAATCTTCTCCTTACCGTTAATACAGAATTTAGCAAAAGCACCCCTTGTTCAGCCCAATCTGATAAATCACTCTTTAATCTTAATTCACCATAACTTTTATCCAACTCTTTGAATATATTTACTAGAGATGGTGGATTATCAATTTCATTTTCAACTGAAAAACATAAACCATTCGCTTGTTGGTCTCCATGGTATGGGTCTTGTCCAATAATTATTACTTTTACTTTCTCAAACGGACATAAATCAAAGGATCTGAAAATGTTTTTTCCCAGAGGATAACATTTAAAACTACTGTATTCTTTTTTGGTTTTTTGAACGATGTCCAAAAAGTATTCAGAATTAAATTCTTTTTGTAAAATTTTTTTCCAGGATTCTGTAATTCTTATAGTCAATTTTTATTATGGTGAAGTTTGGAGACAATCATTGAAACGGTTGCATCTCCACTGACATTTACAACTGTCCTACACATATCAAGTGGTCTATCTACAGCAAATATTAAAGCTAGGCCAGCCTCAGGAATACCTGCTTGAGCTAATACTATAACAAGCATTACAATTCCAGCACTAGGAACTGCTGCTGCTCCAATAGAAGCTAGTGTTGCAGTTGAAATTATACCGAGTTGATCTATAATAGATAACTCTAGTCCAAATGTTTGGGCTATAAATACTGCAGCAACTGCTTGATAAACTGCTGTTCCGTCCATATTAATAGTTGCTCCAATAGGTAAAACAAAACTTGAAACCTCTTCTTCAACTTTTAAGTGATTAGTGACCCTATCCATTGTCACTGGAAGTGTTGCTGCACTTGAGCTTGTTGAAAATGCGACTAATTGTGCGGGTAAAATTCCCCTCAGAAAAAATTGCGGTGATTTTCCAGTCAATAATTTTACAATTATTAAATAAAAAACCAACAAAATAACAAGACCTAATATCAATGTTAGCGAGTAAAGCAATAGACTGGTTAATAGGTCAGCGTTAGGGGCTTCAGCAACAAGCGTAGCTAATAAAGCAAACACTCCAAACGGAGCACAAAGCATTATCAAATCAATTATTTTCAAAACAACATCATTTAGTGAATCAAAAAATAATTTTAAGGGTTTAGATTTATTTTCAGGAATTAAAATCATCGAAATACCGAATAGAATTGCGAAAAAAATTACCTGCAACATATTTTTATTACTTGATGCAGCGCCTACTATATTTGATGGAACTAAATCTATGAGAGGCTGAAGCGGACCTTGTGATTTTTGATCACTTGCAATTTTTCTTTTTTCTTCAGCATCAGATGCGTATGCTTCTATAAGTTCGATTCTAGTTTTCTCGCTAACGCTTTCACCTGGCTTTATAAAATTAACAACTAACAACCCAATACAAACTGCACATATGGTAGTAAAAAGATATGTTGTAATTGTTTTTGCACCCATTGATGACAGTCTAGAAATATCCTTTAAATCGGAAATTCCTTTAATTAAGGATGCAAGAATTAAAGGTATAGCAATGAGTTTTAGTGAATTAATGAAAATTGTACCAAAAGGCTTGATCCAATTGGTTATTAAAATTGTTCCTCCGTTGGTTGTGCTCATAATAAAGCCAAATACAACACCCGCGACCATACCAATTAAAATTTTTAAGTGAAGTGACATTAAATATTATTTGAATTGTTAATCAACATGTTGTCAAGAATTACAAGTGCGGCCATTGATTCTACAATTGGAACTGCTCGTGGAACCACACAAGGATCGTGCCTGCCCTTGCCTTTCATTTCTTTTGAATCTCCATCCTTATTAATAGTTTTTTGTGACTTCATAATTGTAGCCACAGGCTTAAACGCAACATTAAAAAATATATCCATACCATTGCTAATACCACCTTGAATTCCACCTGAAAAATTTGTAATTGTCTTTCCTTCACTATCAAATTGGTCATTATGTTTACTTCCAAACATCTTAGTGCCATCAAAACCACTACCGTATTCAAAACCTTTGACTGCATTTATAGAAAGCATGGCTTTACCCAGTTCTGCATGTAATTTATCAAAAACAGGCTCACCTAGGCCAATAGGAACTCCACTTACTACGCAAGAAACAACACCTCCTACAGTATCTCCATTCTTTCTTGTTTTTATAATTAACTCTTCCATTTTTTTTGCAGTATTTTCATCTGGACACCTTACAATATTTTTTTCAGAATCACTTAAATTATAATCCTTATATGAATTTTTTAAAGAAATACACCCAACTGACTTAACGAAGCCAATGATTTTAATATTTTTTAAAATTTGTTTGGCAATTGATCCAGCTACTACCCTACAAGCAGTTTCCCTCGCTGAACTTCTTCCTCCCCCTCTATAGTCTCTGTTTACATATTTTTTTTCATATACATAGTCTGCATGTGATGGTCTA
>CACLQX010000006.1 GCA_902609185.1 uncultured Bacteroidota bacterium
TCATAATCAGGTAAATTATTTAAATCAGCAATTTCTTCCTCCTGGGTATCCTCAATTTCAATTTCAAGCTTTTTTTCTTCTTTATCATTTTTTATATCTTCATCATCTTCAAGTTTTGAAAAATTTGAAATTGTTGGTTTGATTTCCTCCTCAACATTTATATTTTTGTTAAAGCTATCATTGGAAAAAACAATTTCTTTCTTTTGACCAATTTCAGGTTCATTGTTGGGTTCAGATTTAAATGAAATTTTCTGAATATTTGTAGTATTGATATTAAAATTCAAAATAAGAAAACACAACAAAATGAATACTAGTAAGAGAATAAGACCTATATCTCCAATATATTCAATCAGAAAAGTATGGATTTCATATCCAAAAATGCCACCATATATTTTGTTTTCAATTGTATAACTTAATATCAATGACATCCAAATGCAAATTACTAGTGCATTAATTGAAATATCAATTAATTTTTTTGTAATAATATTAAACAAAAGTGATAATCCATATATGACAAAGAGAACAGGAAACACAAACGATCCAAGTCCAAATCCTTTGAATATTAAAAAATTTGATATAATCAATCCAATTTTTTTACCGTAATTCTGAATATTTTGATCAGATTTTGTGATAATATCCAGCTCAGACTGATCAATCTGCCAAGTAAATAGATAAGATAACATTGAAATTAATGATAGTATTGAGAAAAAGATTAGAAAAATCCCAAAAATACTCTTGTAATTACTTTTGAATTCTGCCATTACGCCTTTCTTATTTTAAATTTTAAATAAGCTATAATTAAAGTTGTTATTGGACTGAGCCAATTAAAAATTGCATAAATGAAATAATCCCATACACCGACATTTAAAACTTCAGACTGATATGCACCACATGTATTCCAAGGAATGAGAACTGATGTAACAGTTCCTGAATCTTCTATAGTTCTGCTTAAATTAACTGATGCTAAACCTCTTTCCTTGTAGGCTTCTGAATACATTTTCCCAGGTATTACAATTGATAAGTATTGGTCAGATGCAGTTACGTTTACAGTAAAGCAACTTAATACAGTGTTTGCAAATAAACTGAGGGTTGATTTTGCAAAACTGAGTAGTGTTAAACTTATCTTTTTTAGTGCACCAATTCCATCCATAACACCTCCAAAAACCATGGCACAAATCACTAACCAGACAGTATCTAGCATACCTGCCATACCACCAGATGATAAAAGTTCATCTAAAAAACTAATATTAGTTTCAATGTTGGTTTCACCAACAATTGAGTTCATTATCACCATGTATTCATTAAGATCTTGCTCTGGATTATTTTTAATAATTCCCGCTATTACATCATTTTGAAAAAGTAAAGAAAAAATAGCTGCAAATATAGTTCCCAGAAAAAGAGCAATAACAGGATTTACTTTTTTAATAATTAAAATAATAACAAATAAAGGAACCAAAAAAAGAATAGGACTAGTATTGAAAAAGTCTGGAATCAGTTCAACGTAATTCTGATTCGTGATACCTTCGTTTGGTAGATTAAAAATGTTAAATAATAAAAAAAATATGAATGTGATAACTATTGTTGGAAATGTGGTTATCATCATATACTTAATATGATCAAACAGGTTTGATTCAGTAACAGCGGCAGCAAGATTTGTTGTGTCACTGAGAGGAGACATTTTGTCTCCAAAATATGCTCCAGAAATAACGGCCCCAGCAACCATTCCCGTTTCAAAACCTAATACTTTTCCAATTCCTATTAATGCAATTCCTACTGTTGCACTAGTTGACCAGCTACTCCCTGTCGCAAAAGAGGTTAGTGCACATATTATAATACAAGCTGGAAGAAAAAATGAGGCATTAATTATTTTAAATCCATAATAAATCATTGAAGGTATAATCCCACTGAGCAACCATGATCCAGCAAGAGATCCAACTAAAAGTAAGATCAATATTGGTGTACTGATAGATTTAATATTTTTAGAGATGGAGTTAAAAATAGAATCAATACTTATTTTATTTTTAAGACCTATTAAAATTGCTAGAAATGCACCGGTCAGCAATATGAACTGATTTGAACCTTCAAGTGCTGAATCACCGTATATATTTACATTTACAAAAAGAAGGATGATTAGAAAAAATATTGGTATTACAGAGTCGATCAAACTTATTTTTGGTGTAATGTTAGCCTTATACTTACCCTTTTCCATTCTTTAGCTAATATATTCATAAAAAGCGACATTAATCACTGGAATTTAAAGATATAAACGAATAAATATCTAGATAACATTTAGTATTTTTGTTGTTGTGAAAAATTATGATTTAGTAGTTATAGGCTCAGGTCCCGGTGGTTATGTCTGTGCCATTCGTGCATCTCAGTTGGGAATTAAAACAGCTATTATTGAAAAATATTCATCCCTAGGTGGAACATGCTTAAATGTTGGTTGTATTCCATCAAAGGCATTATTGGATTCCTCTCACCATTATCATGATGTTATACATAATATTTCAAGTCATGGAATAAACGTAGAGGGGGCAATTTCTTTAGATTTTAAAAAAATGATAGATAGGAAAAATAATGTTGTTTCTCAAACCGTGAAGGGAATTGACTATCTTATGAATAAAAATAATATTGATGTATATAATGGTTTTGCAAGTTTTGTTGATCATAACACAATCAATATTAAAAACGAAACAAATCAAAGAATTAAATTTGATAAATGTGTAATAGCGACTGGATCAAAACCTGCTACTTTGCCATTTATAAATATTGATAAGGATAGAATAATAACATCCACAGAGGCTTTATCTCTCAGTCAAATTCCTAAATCCCTAACTATTATAGGAGCAGGTGTCATAGGCCTGGAGCTTGGTCAAGTTTACAATAGACTTGGTTCGGAGGTTAATGTTATTGAATATTCAGAAAAGATTACACCTTTTATGGATAATGATGTTTCTAAAGAATTACTTAAAATATTCAAAAAGGAAAAGATCAACTTTTATTTATCATCAAAAGTTTTTGATGTAAAGTCTAACGATAGCAATGTGATTGTTAAAGCTGAAAATAAATCTGGAGAAATTTTAGAGTTTATTTCAGATTATTGCCTCGTTTCAGTTGGAAGAAAACCCTACACCGAAAATTTAGGTTTGGATTCCGTTGGTATTGATACTGATAAATTCGGAAGAATTATTATTGATCGTCAGTTTAAAACATCCAATAAGGATATTTTTGCTATCGGAGATGTCGTTAGTGGTCCTATGTTAGCACACAAAGCAGAGGAGGAGGGGATAGCTGTTGCTGAAATTTTAAAAAATCAAAAACCTCATATCAATTATAATTTAATTCCGAATGTCATCTATACCTGGCCTGAGGTTTCTAGTGTTGGCAAGACTGAGCAACAGCTAGTAGAAGAAAAAATTAATTATAAAAAAGGAAGTTTTCCTATGAGAGCTCTTGGTAGGTCAAGGGCAAGTAATGACTTAAGTGGTTTTGTAAAGATTTTAGCAGACAAAAAAACTGATGAGATACTTGGTGTTCATATAATTGGCGCAAGAGCAGCTGACCTAATCACAGAGGCTGTTACCGCAATGGAATTTAAAGCCTCGTGTGAAGATATTGCCATGATGAGTCATCCACACCCTACATACTCTGAAGCCCTAAAAGAAGCTGCTCTTGCTGCATTAGAGAACAGGCCTCTTCATATTTAGATTTTTAGAGTTTCTAATATTTTTATGTACTTAGGGATAGCTTTTTTTATTTCATCTAAAAAAACAAATTCATTGGCTGTATGTGACCTCTTTGAATCCCCTGGTCCGATCTTAACAGAGTCACATTTGATCTTTGATTGGTCAGAAAGAGTTGGTGATCCGTAGGTATTTATATTTAACTTTTTTGCAACATAATTAATTTGATGATTATCGTCAATTGATTTACTATTTAGTTCAAGATTTCTTGGTAATATTTTACAGTCTACATTATCATTAAATATCTTTAAAATATCTTGATTCGAATATAAATCATTAACCCTTACATCAACTACAATTTTAACATTAGATGGAACTACGTTATGTTGTTTACCAGCACTTATTTGAGTGATTGTTACTTTAACTCTTCCAAGATTTTTGGAAACTTTATTAAAATCTAATGCGTTAATTTGATCAATTATTTTATTGATTTTTTGAATTGGATTATTTGTATTGGGGTGAGCTGCATGACTAGATGTTCCCTCAATTATCAAGTCAAATACAATTAATCCTTTTTCAGCAATGGCAATTTCCATCTTTGTTGGTTCTCCTATAATAGCAAAATCAATCTTTGGTAGTTTTGGTATAACGCTTTTTATTCCATTTTTCCCAGATTTTTCCTCCTCTGCTGAAGCTAAAAAAATGAGGTTATAATTTAAATTTTCATGATTATAAAAATATTTAAATGTAGAAAGAAGAGAAACTAATGATGCACCTGCATCATTACTTCCCAGACCATAAAGCTTTCCATGATCTACAATTGGCTCATAAGGATCATTTGTGTAAGAATCGTTTGGTTCAACTGTATCATGGTGCGAATTTAAAAGTATATTAGGTTTTTCTTTATTGTAATACTTATTGAAGCAATAGATATTATTAACATGTCGTTTAAAAGGTATTGAATTTTTATTGAGCCAATTTTCTAACAATTTAGCAGTCTTTTCTTCATGGAAAGAAAATGATTTTGTTGATATTAGTTCTTTTAATAATTCAACAGACTCCAGATAAAGTGACTCCACATTCATTTTGATATTTCAAATATACCAATATCTTCATTTTATGTTAATTTTATATTGCAATAATGAACAGAAAAGAAAAAGTTTTTAAAGTTGAAAATATTAATGATTTTAAGGATAAAATTTTGTTTTTCTCTAAATCAAAAGAAAATTTTATTCTTCTTGATTCCAACAGCAAAAAAAATGATTATGAATTTATCTTTTGCTACGGAAAAATTAGTGAGTTAAAAAGTTTTGATAATTCATTAGATAAGCTTGATAATTATATTAAACAGGTGGATGATTGGATTTTTGGATTTATTTCGTATGATTTAAAGGATGAAATTGAGGGTTTTAATTCAAAAAATTTAAAATATTTTGATGTACCTAATTTATCTTTTTTTCAACCATCAACAATTTGGGTTTTTGATGGAGTTGAACTTAAGGCATTATACTTTGATGAAAAAGAATTATATGATATTTGGAATGAGATTAATAAAATTCATATAAGTTGTGATAGTATTAAAAGTAATCCAAACGTAGAGTTAAAGGGCAGGTTGTCAAAAGAAGAATATATTAAAAAAGTAAAAAACATTAAAAAAAGAATTAAAATGGGAGATACATATGAGCTAAATTTTTGTTTTGATTTTTTTAATGACAACACAAAGATTAATCCTGAAAATACTTTTAAAAAACTTAATAAACTTACCGAGTCTCCAATGAGTGTCTACTATAAAGACCATCATCTTCATGTACTATCTTCTTCCCCTGAAAGATTTATAAAAAGAAATAAAAAAACTATTATATCTCAACCAATTAAAGGAACTAAAAAAAGAGGAAAAAATATCGACGAAGATGTTTTTCTGATTAACTCACTGAAGAATAGTATCAAAGAAAAATCTGAAAACCATATGATAGTTGATTTAGTTAGAAATGATTTTTCTAGAATTGCTAAAAAGGGATCAGTTAAAGTAACAGAACTTTCAAAAATTAATACCTACAAAAATATTCACCAAATGGTTTCAACAGTTGAGGCTCAAATTGAAAATGACATCTTTTTTTCAACAATTTTAAAAAGTACCTTTCCTATGGGAAGTATGACTGGAGCCCCAAAAATAAAAACAATGAAAATTATTGATGAATTAGAAGAAACGTCAAGAGGAATCTATAGTGGTGCAATTGGCTACATCGACCCAAATAAAAATTTTGATTTTAATGTCGTAATTAGGACCATTATCTATGATGATAAACTTTCAAAAATATCAGTTAATGTAGGGAGTGGAATAACATTCAAATCTGATCCAAAAGATGAGTATGAAGAATGTTTAACAAAAATTGATGCATTAAAAAAATCATTGTCATGAGTCACTTTTTGTTTGAAAACAATGTTTTAAAAAAACTAAAAAAGTTCAAGGAAAAAAAAATTCTTGTTTGCATGAGTGGTGGCTTGGATAGCACTGTACTTGCTGATTTGCTATTAAAGAATAATTTTAAAATTTCTGTCGCCCATGTTAACTATTCTTTGAGAGGAAATGAAAGTTTGAAAAATGAAAAATTTGTAAGAAACTTCTGTAAATCAAACAAATTAAAATTGCACCTTAAAAAACTTCAAAAAGGTGAATTAAATAAATCTATACAAATAGAGGCTAGAAAAATTAGATACGATTGGTTTAAAAAAATTTTAATTGAATACAATTACGACTTAATTACTACAGCTCACCATATGGATGATAATATTGAAAATATTCTAATCGGAATGTTTAGGAATCCATCAAAAAAGAATTTAACACTCATTCCTGAGTTGAATAAAAATATATTGAGACCTATTTTAAACGAAAAAAAGGATGATATAATTTCATACGCAAGAGCCAATAAAATTGAATTTAGTTTTGACTCTAGTAATTCTGAAGACTATTATCTAAGAAATCGAATAAGAAATATTTTAATTCCTGAAATTGAAAAAATTGATAAAAATTTTACAGAAAAAGTTTCTGATATTGTTGAATCAATAAGCTCTGTAAAAAACGATTTTGTAATTGATAATTTATTCATTGATGAATCAGATCACAAAAAGGTTAACAAGCAGGACCTACAAAATGAAAAATCATTGAAATACTTTATTGAAAATTTGAAAAATTTTAATTTTTATAATAAGAAGGAAATATTAAATTTTTTACTTGCAAAAACCGGAAAGAAAATTGTATCAAATACCCACACAATTCTTTCGAACAGAGAGTTTTTTTTAATTAAGAAAAATGAAATTCTTGACTCAAATGAATATGAATTAGAAATGGGTATTAATCAAAACCCATTTATTATAAAATTAGAGAGTTCAGATGAAGCAAAAAAACCGAATTCCAGAGAAGTGTGTTTGTATGATGATATTAAACTTCCATTAACCATCAGAAGACCTAAGATCGGAGATACCTTCTATCCATACGGTATGAAGGGAAAAAAGAAGCTATCTAAATTTTTTAAAGACAAAAAAATGTCGATTTTTGCCAAACAAAATCAGTGGGTGCTATTAAAAGGAGATGATATTTTGTGGATAATTGGGCAAAGAGCAGACAACAGGTTTATTAAAACAAAAGGTAAATGTCTAAAAATTTCTATCTAAGCATATTTTTTATTTTATTTTTCAATTTTATTTTAGCTCAAAATCCTATTGAATGGATAACAAATTCTGAAAAAATAAATGATAGTACCTATAATCTAATTACTACTGCAAAAATTGAAAATAATTGGAGACTTTATTCTCAGTATAATGAAGAGGGAGGGGCAATTTTAACTGAGTTTATTTTTTCTGATTCTTTGATTTTAAAAAATTATTCTAAAGTTATTGAACCTGAACCTATTACAAAGTTTGATCCAGTCTTTAATTTAGATCAATCTTACTTCGTTGATGAAGTTAACTTTAATCAAAGAATTGTATTATCTAATAAAGACCAAGATTTGGTAAATCAAACCGTTTACTATCAAGTTTGTGATGATCGGGTCTGTATTTTTCAGGAACAAGACTTAATTTTTAAACTCAGTGGGGTTTCTAATTTGAACAAAACAGTTTTTGATTATAATTCAGTTAAAAGTGAACTAGTTGTTAATTTCAACAATAAGGAACTAATTTCGTCAGGTCAAGATATTTCTTCAAGTTATATTTCCAATAATTACCTGAACTTATTTATTCTTGGGTTTTTAGGTGGAGTTTTGGCTCTTTTAACTCCCTGCGTATTCCCTATGATTCCATTAACTGTTTCTTTTTTCTCATCCAAAGGAAGTTCGGGAAAATTTCTAAGCATTATTTATGGTTTGTTCATTGTTTTTATTTATTTAAGTTTAAGTTTACCATTCTACTTTATTGAAAATATTAACCCTCAAATATTTAATCAGATCTCAACAAGTCCTGTGTTGAATTTCATATTCTTTATAGTTTTCATATTATTTGCACTTTCACTATTTGGTTTGTTTGAAATAACATTACCAAGCTCATGGACAAATAAAATAGATAGTGCTTCAAATGTTTCAACCGGTATAATTTCCACGTTTTTTATGGCATTAACATTATGTTTGGTTTCATTTTCTTGTACTGGACCTATCTTGGGTTCGCTTTTAGTTGGAAGTATTACATCACAATCTGGTGCTTTGGATTTAACATTCGGAATGCTTGGCTTCGGAGTTTCTCTTGCATTACCTTTCACTTTTCTGGCAATTTCACCGAATTCATTAAAAGTTTTACCTAAATCAGGTATATGGTTAAGTAGAGTTAAAGTAATTCTAGGGTTTATAGAGCTAGCATTAGCATTTAAGTTTTTGTCTAATGCTGATTTAATTCTTGAGCTTGGTCTTCTTAAAAGAGAAATCTTTATCATTGTTTGGATTCTAATTTCTGTCTCATGCTTAATTTATTTAATCAATTCATTAAGATTTAAGCGATCTCTAGTTTTATACCTACTAATTGGATTTTTTAGTTATTCAACCATAAATTTATCTTTAGGTGTCAAGGAAAAAAGTAATTATAAGTTAGCCTTGTTGAGCGGTCTTCTTCCACCTACATTCTATACAATTTATGAAAACAACAAAGGATGTCCACTTGGCTTAAATTGTTTCAAAGATTTTGAAAAAGGTTTATTGGAATCAAGGTACACAAACAAACCAATGCTCATCGATTTTACTGGGTGGGCTTGTGCTAATTGTAGAAGGGTAGAAGAAAATACGTGGTCAAAAAGCGATATTTACAACATGATTAATGAAGAGTTTATTTTGATTTCCCTTTATGTTGATGACAGATCAAAATTGTTAAAAAATGAGAATATAAATCTCACAGACAAAAATGGAAATGTTAAATTAATTGAAAATGAAGGTGAAAAATGGTCAGCTTTCCAAACTTTAAATTTTAATATTAATTCTCAACCATATTATGTTTTAGTATCACCTTCATTAGATATTTTAAATTCACCTACTCAATATACCGATACTCAAACATATAGAGATTGGCTCAAGGAAGGTTTGGAAAATTTTAAAGATAATAATTAATTAAAGCTTATTTTTTAAAGTATATTTCCTCAAATGGCACTCTAATTTGATCACCATATATTCCCTTTTCATCTCTAATACCACAACTAATTATCATGTTAATTTCAGAGGATCTAGGAAGTGATAGAGCTTTCTTAACTCTAAGTGAATCAAAACCCTCCATTGGACAAGTGTCATATCCATTTGATGTCATACTCAACATAAAATTTTGGGCAGCTAAAGCACTACTTTTATGAGCAACAACTCTCATGTCAGATCTTGTTACCTGTCTGTAAATGGGTCGGAACAAACCAATTATCATGGCATTTAAATACCTGAAAAGACCTAAAATCCCATAGAACTCTTTGTAAACTGTCGGGATTAAATACTTGTAATATTTAATTGCAATATTTTTGTTTTTAAGGTGTTTATCATTTGCCTTTAAATTTCTCGTTTTTATTTGTTTTAAATTAAACAACCTTCTTTTATTCCACAAGTCTTTCCTAGTAACTACTACAACAAATTGACTAGCAGTTCGAGCAGCAGGTTGATCAAAGCAAGCTGAGGAAATTTTTGTCATTAATTTTTTTGAAGTTACATGATAAAACTCCCATAACTGTAAATTACTACTGTTTGGGGCAAATGAAGCATGTAATATAGAGTTCTTAACCTTATCATCACTTATGTCAACATTTTTGAACTTTCTTACAGATCTTCTAGTTCTGACAATTTTATCAAATTCTTTTTTCATTAAACAGAAATATATTTAATTAGTTTTTTAGTCAATTTAAAAATAATTGAATCCTTACTCAGCTTATATTTAAAATTTAAATCAAAAATATTAGACTTTATTATATAAGGTTTGTAATGACTAAAAGTTTTGAAAGATTCGTGTCCATGATATTTTCCCATTCCTGAGTTACCAATTCCACCAAAAGGAAGGTTTTTATTTACAATTTGCCCAATTGTATCATTAATTGCACCACCTCCAAATGAATAGCTATTGATTAATTTTTTTGCATACTTTATGTTGTTTGTGAATACATAAAATGCAAGGGGGTTTTTACAACCTTCTAATATTTTATTTAGCTCATTATCAGAATTATATGTTATTATGGGAAGAATTGGTCCGAATATTTCATCATCTAAAATTTTATCTTTGGGGGAGGAGATCTCAACAATAGTTGGTTCAAAATATTTTACCTTTTTTTCGAACCTACCACCATAAATAATGTTACTATTTTCGAGGAGTTTGGAAAGTCTCATTACATGATTCTCATTAATAATAGTTGAGTAAAAAGGACTATTTTTTGGATTATTGGTGTAAATTGATTTAATATTTTTTATAATTGAATTCACTAATGATTCCTTCACTTCCTTGTGAATAGCTAAGAAATTTGGAGCAATACAGGTTTGACCACAGTTTAAGAATTTCCCAAAAATTATCCTCTTTGATGCTGTTTCTATTGAAACATTTTTATCAATAATACATGGGTTTTTTCCACCTAGTTCAAGGGTTGTAGGTGTTAATGTTTTTGCTGCCTCTTTTGCAACTATTTTTCCAATACTGGTACTTCCAGTAAAGAAAATATAATCCCATTTTAGACTCAATAAATATTTTCCAATTTTAGGTCCGCCGCTTATAATGTCGACATGTCCACGTTCAAATGAGTCGTTTATTATTTTTTCTAAAACTATTGATGTATTTGAGGAATGTTCCGAAGGCTTTAAAACCACAGTATTTCCAGCAGACACAGCCCCAATAATTGGCGAAATCGAAAGTTGAAATGGATAGTTCCAAGGTGAAATATTTAAAGTCACCCCATAAGGACAAGGTACAATGTAGTCAGACGAAAAAAAGTTTAGTAATGAAGATGATACTCTTTTTCTATTTGTCCATTTTTTTGTGTTTTTGATAAAAAAATTTAATTCATTATAAATAATTGCAATTTCAGACATGTAAGCTTCTGCATAACTTTTACCTAAATCAATTTTTAGAGCATTAACTATTTCATCCTCATATCTAATAATAGTTTTTTTTAATTTTCTAAGAGATTCAATTCTTATTTTTGGATTAATTGTTTTTTTTGAATCAAAAAATTCTTTTTGATTTTTCAAAATTTTTTGACAAAACTTAATTTTATTCATCATTTAAAATTAATCAATCAATATAATAAGATAATTTCTACTTTTATTATGATAAACACTATATTTACTAGATACTCCATTTATATGGAGTTTTTTTTTAGAAAATGGAACTAAACAAGTACAGTAAAGTAATCACTAAAAAAGGTACACAACCTGCTGCACAGGCCATGCTTCATGCAATCGGATTAACAAAAGAAGATTTTGAGAAACCATTCATAGGTATTGCCAGTACAGGATATGAGGGTAATCCATGTAATATGCATCTAAATGACTTGTCTCTACAAATAAAAAATCAAATAGATAAAAAAAAGGCTGTCCCACTAATCTTCAATACTATTGGAATTAGTGACGGTATTTCTATGGGCACGAAAGGAATGAAGTATTCGCTTCCCTCTAGAGAAATAATTGCAGATTCGATTGAATCTGTTGTTAATGGTATGTCATATGATTCTTTAATTACAGTTGTTGGCTGTGATAAAAATATGCCTGGAGCCTTAATGGCTATGATTAGATTAAATAGACCATCAATTTTAGTATATGGTGGTACAATATCTCCGGGTTGTTACAAGGGTAAAAAACTAGATGTAGTATCAGCTTTTGAAGCTTGGGGTGAAAAAGTTTCAGGAAAAATTACTGATATTGATTATGAAAATATAATAAGCAACGCATGCCCAGGTCCTGGTGCTTGCGGAGGTATGTACACTGCAAATACCATGTCTTCTGCAATTGAGGCAATGGGAATGTCACTTCCTTATAATTCATCCAATCCAGCTGTAAGTGATCATAAATTAAATGAAAAGAAGAAAATTGCTAGTTCAATTCTAAATTTAATCCGAAATGATATAAAACCTAGTGATATAATTACTAGAAAGTCCATTGAAAATGCAGTGAGGTTAATTACCATATTGGGAGGCTCTACAAACGCCGTATTACATATTCTGGCTATTTGTAAAACAGCTAACATTGATTTTAATATAGATGATTTTCAAAAAATATCAAATGAAACTCCATTACTTGGAAACTTAAAACCAAGTGGAAAATTTCTCATGGAAGATTTACACAATATTGGTGGTATCCCTTGTGTTTTAAGGTTCATGATGGATGAGGGTATGCTAAATACTGATTGTTTAACTGTGACTGGAAAAACAATTGGTCAAAATCTTGAAAAGACACCAAAATTGGATTCTAATCAAGATATCATAATGCCAATAGATAAACCGATTAAAAAATCTGGGCATATTAGGATTCTCTATGGAAATATTGCCTCTAACGGATCAGTGGCAAAAATTACTGGAAAAGAAGGTTTGGTTTTTAAAGGAGTTGCCAGGGTTTTCGATTGTGAAGATGATGCAAATGAAGCAATTTCATATGGCAAAATTAAGAAAGGTGACGTCATTGTAATAAGATTTGAGGGACCAAAAGGCGGACCTGGAATGCCCGAAATGTTAAAGCCAACATCTGCAATCATGGGTGCTGGTCTTGGAAATGATGTTGCATTAATTACAGATGGAAGATTTTCTGGTGGTACGCATGGATTTGTTGTTGGGCATATTTCACCAGAGGCTGCTGAGGGAGGTATGATAGCATTAATTAAGAACGGTGATACTATTATTATCGATGCAGAAAAAAATGAAATTAATGTGAGATTGGATCAAAAAGAGATTGAATTAAGAAAAAAAGCATGGATAAAACCTGGTTTAAAATATAAATCTGGTATTTTGTACAAATATTCTAAACTTGTATCAAGTGCATCAAAAGGTTGTATAACAGATTAATATGAAAAAAATTTCAGGAGCAGAAGCTATTATAAGATGTTTAATTTCTGAGGATGTAGACGTTTTATTTGGGTATCCAGGTGGTGCAATAATGCCTGTGTATGACGAGCTTTACAAATTTCAGAAAAAGCTAAATCATGTTCTTGTGAGACACGAGCAAGGTGCAACTCATGCAGCGCAGGGATATGCAAGATCTTCTGGAAAAGTGGGTGTTGCCATTGCAACATCAGGTCCTGGTGCAACAAATCTGGTTACTGGCATTGCAGATGCTCAAATTGATTCAACACCAATGGTGTGTATAACTGGACAAGTCGCATCTTATTTACTTGGCTCTGATGCATTTCAAGAAACTGATATTATAGGTATATCTACACCTGTAACAAAATGGAATTATCAAATCACAAAAGCATCAGAAATAAGTGAGGTTATTTCTAAAGCTTTCTATATAGCTAAATCTGGAAGACCTGGACCTGTTCTAATAGATATTACTAAAGATGCTCAATTTGATATGATTGAGAGTTTTGAGTATAAAAGATGTATAAATATTCGAAGTTATACTCCAACGCCTAAGTTTGATAAATCTGTAATTTTGGATGCTGTAAAATTAATTAATAAATCAAAGAGGCCTCTCATTGTTTGGGGACAAGGTGTTATCTTAGGAAATGCTGAGCCTGAATTCAAAGATTTTGTTGAAAAATCTGGAATTCCCGCGGCTTGGACCATTTTGGGTGTTTCAGCAATTTCAACTAATCACGAACTTAATGTTGGTATGGTTGGTATGCATGGTAATTATGGACCAAATGTACTTACTAACCAATGTGACTTATTGATTGCAATTGGGATGAGATTTGATGACAGAGTTACAGGGGATCTAAAATCATATGCAAAACAAGCTAAAATTATTCATTTTGAAATTGATCCAGCAGAAGTTGATAAAAATGTTAAAGTTGAATTAGCTGTTATCGGTGATGTAAAGCAGACTCTAAAAGAAATACTTCCACATGTAAAGAAAAGAAAACATGTTTCCTGGGTAAATAACTTTAGAGAATTAAACAAAATTGAGTTTGATAAGGTTATTGATCAAGAATACAATAAACAACATGGTGGATTAAGTATGGCAGAGGTAATCAAGTCCATAAATGAAAATACTGATGGTAATTCTATTCTTGTGACTGATGTTGGTCAGCACCAAATGGTTGCATGCAGATATATGAATTTTAATAAATCTAAATCAAATATAACCTCAGGCGGACTTGGTACCATGGGTTTTGCACTTCCTGCAGCACTAGGGGCTAAAATTGGAGATCCAGAAAGAGAGGTTATAGCTGTTATTGGTGACGGAGGATTTCAAATGACCATTCAAGAACTAGGAACTATTTTTCAAACCTCTTCAGCAGTAAAAATTGTTATTTTAAACAATGAATATTTAGGCATGGTTAGACAATGGCAGCAATTATTTTTTGACAAAAGGTATGCATCCACAGAAATGACTAATCCTGATTTTGTTACAATATCTAAAGGTTATTTTATTGAGTCAAAACGTGTGTCTAAAAGAAAAGATCTTAATTCATCAATTAAACAAATGTTATCATATGACGGACCTTATTTACTGGAGGTCTGTGTTGAGAAAGAGGATAATGTCTTCCCGATGATACCTTCTGGATCTTCAGTTTCTGATATAAGATTAGAGTAAATGAAAAAAACAACTTACACAATCTCCATATATACTGAGAATAATGTTGGTTTACTCAATAGAGTTTCCCAAATATTTTTAAAAAGACACATTAATATAGCTAGCATTACATCATCAGAGTCTGAAATACCTGATATTTTTAGGTTTGTAATTGTAGTTAATGTTAGTAAAGAACAAGTTGCAAAACTTGTTAAGCAAATTGAGAAACAAATAGAAGTTATTTCAGTTTTTTTCCATACGGATAAGCAAACTATATTTTTAGAAACTGCCTTATACAAAGTTAAATCCAGTTCATTATTTGAAGAAAAGCAAATTCAAAACATCATTAAAGATAGTAGAGCAAATATTGTAACAGTAAAGCCAGCATTTTTTGTTATTGAAAAAACTGGTTGGAGATCCGAAACTGAAGATTTATACGAAAAATTAAAACCTTATGGTTTGTTACAATTTGTAAGATCTGGAAGAATTTCAGTAACAAAAAAATCAATGGAGATAAGTAAGATTTTAAATAATAAATAAGAATGAGTAATTATTATAATAATTTAACCGAGTTAGAAAAAAAAGAACAATTGGCAAAATGTAGATTTATGAATGAGAAAGAATTCTCAGATGGTATAAATGCTTTGTTATATAAAAAAATTGTTATAATTGGTTGTGGTGCACAAGGGTTAAATCAAGGTCTTAACATGAGAGATTCTGGTCTAAATATTTCCTATGCTCTAAGAAAATCATCCATCGAGAATCAATCGCAATCATTTAAGAATGCGATAAAAAACAATTTTATTGTTGATAGCTATGAAAAATTGATTCCTGATGCAGACGTTCTAATAAATTTGACACCTGACAAAAATCATTCTCAAGTAGTTAAAAAAGCAATGCCTTTAATGAAATTAAATTCAGTTCTTTCATATTCACACGGATTTAATATAGTTGAAGAGGGAATTTCAGTTAGAGAAGATATAACTGTAATAATGGTTGCTCCAAAATGTCCAGGCACAGAAGTTAGAGAAGAATTTTTGAGAGGTTTTGGTGTTCCAACTTTAATTGCTGTTCACCCAGAAAATGACCCTTTTGGATTAGGTTTAGATATTGCCAAAGCATATGCAGTTGCTACTGGAGGCCACAAAGCAGGTGTTTTAGAATCCTCATTTGTTGCTGAGGTTAAATCTGATTTGATGGGAGAGCAAACAATTTTATGTGGCATATTACAATCAGGATCACTTTTGATTTATAAGAAAATGATTGAGCTAGGATATGAATCTGATTTCAGTATAAAATTAATTCAAAACGGATGGGAAACAATAACTGAGGAACTTAAACACAATGGTATTCAAGGAATGATGAATAGGTTAGATGATTCATCAAGATATGTTGCACATAAACTTTCTGATGAATTAAAAAAAATAATGACACCATTATTTAATAAACACATGTCTGATATTTTAGATGGAACATTTTCTAATGATATGATGAAAGACTGGATAAATAATGACCATAAACTTTTGAGCTGGAGGGAGGATACAGGTAAAAGCAAATTTGAATTAAATAGTGCAGGATCAATGAAAATCAAAAATCAGGAATACTTTGATAAGGGGATTTTAATGGTTTCATTTGTAAAATCTGGTGTTGAACTCGCTTTCGAAACTATGGTGAATAATGGAATTATTGATGAGTCAGCTTATTATGAATCACTTCATGAATTACCATTAATCGCTAATCTAGTTGCTAGAAAAAAGCTATACGAGATGAATAGAATTATTTCTGATACTGCTGAATATGGTTGTTATTTGTTTAATAATTCTTGTATTCCGTTGCTAGAAAATTTCATGCATAAAATTAAAAAACATCAAATTGGATCAGTTTGTTCGATTGAATTTGATAAGAATGAATTATCATCATTTGATAAAAAAACTTATTCCCATCCAATTGAACATATTGGTGAAACGCTCAGAAATAATATGAAAAACATGAAAAAGTTAATTTAAAACTCATTAATTGTATAAAATGACTGGCATTATTCTTGATCCAAAACTATAAACAACTAACATGTTACACCCAGTTCCTCACGAGTTCGACATAAAAGAACCAATTAAACACAAAACATTCTTGATTAATGGTAAAATAGCTAACTGGAAAGGTGAATACAGTGAAGTAAAATCTACGATACTATCCTCAAAAAAAAATATTCCTTACAAACTGATTGGATATTCACCAAAAATGGACGAAAAACATGCTTTAAAAGCTTTGGAAGCTGCTAATAAAGCTTACAACAATGGAACCGGTAAATGGCCTACAATGAAAGTATATGAAAGAATCAATTGTATGCAGAAATTCGTTGACTTAATGAAAGGAAAAAGAGATGAGGTTGTCAAGCTTTTGATGTGGGAAATTGGTAAAAACTTAAATGATTCCCGGAAAGAGTTTGATAGAACAGTAGACTATATTGATGAAACAATCAAAGAGTATAAGAAAATAGATCGTGATGGAGCTACTTTTCAAAATAATTCTGGCGTGAGAGCTTTAATAAGAAGGGGTCCTTTAGGTGTTGTGCTCTGTCTTGGGCCATATAATTATCCATTAAATGAAACATTTGCGTTATTAATCCCTGCAATTATCATGGGAAATACAGCTATATTTAAACCAGCTAAACACGGTGTTTTATTAATTGCGCCGCTGTTGAATGCTTTTAAAGAGTCATTTCCTCCAGGTGTAGTTAATATAGTTTTTGGTAGGGGAAGAGAAATGGCATCACCAATCATGAAAACAGGAAAAGTAAATGTACTTGCTCTTATTGGGCATAGTAGTTCTGCAATTTCCTTGCAAGATTTACATCCACAAAAAAATAGATTGAGACTGGTTCTTGGCTTAGAAGCAAAAAATCCTGCTATTATCTTAGATGATGCTGACTTAGATTTGGCTGTAAATGAATGTATTAATGGTTCACTATCATTTAACGGACAAAGATGTACCGCCCTGAAGATTATTTATGTTCATGAAAAAATTAAAGATAAATTTCTCAAACAATTTTGTGAAAAAGTAGATGACTTAAAATTAGGACTTCCATGGGAAAATACACTTCTAACCCCACTTCCAGAACCGCATAAACCTAAATATATTAATGATTTAATTGAAGATGCCAAAGAGAAAGGGGCAAGGGTTTTAAACAAAAAAGGAGGAGAAGTAAGTAATAATTATATATTTCCAGCTGTTTTATATCCGGCAAATGAACAAATGAAAGTATATAAAGAGGAGCAATTTGGTCCAGTAATTCCTGTTATTTCCTTTGATGATATAGATATTCCTATCTCATTTATGGCGGAATCAAATTATGGTCAACAAGTAAGCTTATTTGGAAAATCTGAAAAAAAATTAGGCCCTCTAATAGATTCATTAGTCAATTTAGTTTGTAGGGTTAATCTTAACTCTTCTTGTCAACGAGGCCCTGATGTATTTCCTTTTACTGGAAGAAAGGACTCAGCTGTTGCAACTCTGAGTGTTCATGATGCACTAAGATCATTCTCAATCAGAACCTTTGTGGCGTCTAAGGACAATGAAATCAACAAAGAAATTCTTAGAAAATTAATTGATAATAAAGAATCAAATTTTATTAGAACAGATTATTATTTGTAGTATAATTTAATTTAGCATTATTGGCATCACTAACATAATAATGCTTTCGCTATCATTATCAATAATACCCGGTGAAATTATTCCTGCTCTGCTTGGGGATGAAAGCTCTAACTTTATTAGTTCCGAATCAAGGTTTGATAACATTTCTACAATAAACTTAGAATTAAAACCTATGGAAATATCAGACCCATTATAGTTACAATCTAATACTTCCTCAGATTTGTTATTAAAATCTAAATCTTCAGCTTTTATCACAAGTTTATTGCCTTTGATATCAAGTTTGACTTGATTTGTAGATTTACTTGAAAAAATAGATGATCTTTTTGCAGCTTGCAAAAATTGTAATCTATCAATTTCAAGAACATTTGGGTTCTCTTTTGGAATTACAGCATCATAATTCGGGTATTTACCATCAATTAATCTACAAACCAATTTAAAATTTGAAAAATTAAAAATTGCATTGGTTTTGTTGTATAAAACATTTGTGTCGGAATCATGATCTTGAAGAATATTTTTTAAAATATTTAATGGCTTGTTAGGTACAATAAATTCTATTGATGAATCTGACTTAACATCTTTTCTTTCATATTTTACTAATTTATGAGCATCTGTTGCTACAAAACATGATGAATCTGAACTAATTTGAAAAAACACACCAGACATAACAGGCCTTAAATCATCATTGCCTGATGCAAATATTGTTGAATTTATAATTTTTAATAAAATTGATGATTTAAAATTTATGACTGATGCCTCTTCAACTGCCAATGGCTTTGGAAAATCTGAACCATCATAGTATGATAAGGAATATTGACCGTTACTTGAATTTATTTCTAGAATATTATTTTCCAAAACTGAAAAGGTTAGTGGTTGATCTGGCAGTGACCTAACTATATCAATCAAAAGCTTAGCAGGAATAGCAATGTTCGATTGAATTGATGATTCTATAGAAATGTTTGACGTCAGCGATGTTTCCATATCTGATGCTGTTATATGTAAGTTGTTGTTGATAATTTCAAATAAAAAACAATCAAGAATAGGCAGTGTATTATTATTATTTAATATTGATCCTAAAACTTGTAAATTTTTTAGTAAACTTTCAGAAGAAATTATAAATTTCATATAGTAATAAATATATCGTAAAAGGAACTTATAATAAAATTAAATTCAAAAAAATTCTAGGAACTTATAAACTTTATTGAAATGCTATCACCATAAGATAGTCCAAACAAACTTCCTGCTCCACCACTAACTTTAGGGTTGCTTTTGTAAATACATAACGTTAAATTTCCAGAAGAATTAAATAAAGCAATTTTTTTCCCATCCTCCTCTCTGTATTCTTTTTTAATACTGTAATTGATTGCATGATTGAATGAATCATAAACCTTATTAAATTTTACATTTCTTGCATTTATTTCGTATGATCTATCATTAATGAATTTATCAAAAAGATCCTTGTTGATATTTGAGACAACGTTTCCATAATTATCAACGTATACAACATGCCCTATTATTGTGTCATCAGATTGAGTTTTGACATTCAAATTTGTAAAAGTTTTTAGTTTAACTACTTCATTTCCAAGTAAATTAATATTACCACCTCTAATTAAATGGGCAGCAGCTTTAACAAATGTTCTTATTGACGATGAATTTTCATGTTTAATAAATGTAATTTCAATATTTTTTTCAGGCTTTAAGTGATCTGAAAGTAAAGAAATGAACCCATTATCTGCAGTTATAAAGTAGTGATTATCATAATAAGAAATAATTAGAGATTTTTCAGGGTTATATTGAGCATCTACATCAATAATATGTATAGTGCCCCGGGGGTAATTTACATATGATCTTTTTGTAATATATGCTGCCTCAACAATATTAAAAGGTGAAATTTCGTGACTAACATCAACTATGTTTATTGTAGAAATCTCACTAAGTAGTAATGCTTTTGCTTTTGAGACTTTAGAACCCTTATTCCCATAGTCCGATAAAAGAGTAATTATAGACATTATAATATTAAGATAATATTCTTTTTTATAAATTTACTCAATAAGAATTTATTAAAAATTTTTTGGAAAAATTTGAGTACTATATTAAGGATCTTCATCCATCAGATTTTTTTAACTCTGATATTGACATACTCAAATCACTAAAGAAAGTTTATAACAATATAAATATTACACCTAGAGGAGACAAGCTTTTGCTTGAAGGTGAAAATAATGATATACTAAAACTTTGTGTTGTTCTAGATTCATTAATTTATTTTTTAAAACAAAATGAGGATCTAAATGAATCTAATTTACTTCAAATTATCTCAGGAAGAGGGGATAAGCTTCTGAGTCCTGAGTCTGGGAGAGTTATTTTATATGGAACAAATAGAAAGAAAATAAAGGCACACACACTCAACCAAATAAAAATCCTCGAAGCTTTTGAAAATAATGATATGGTATTTGCCATTGGACCCGCTGGTACAGGAAAAACATATACTGGCGTAGCCTTAGCTGTTAAGGCTCTTAAGAGTAAAGATGTAAAAAGAATTATCCTTACTAGACCTGCAGTAGAAGCAGGTGAAAATTTAGGATTTCTTCCCGGTGATTTAAAAGATAAACTTGACCCATATATGCAACCACTTTATGATGCATTAAAAGACATGATTCAAGTCGAAAAGCTTGATGACTATATTAAAAGAGGAATTATTGAAATAGCACCTCTGGCCTATATGAGAGGGAGAACTTTAGATAATGCATTTGTAATACTTGATGAGGCTCAAAATACAACAGAAAATCAAATGAAAATGTTTTTAACAAGGATGGGGAAAAAAGCAAAATTTATGATTACTGGAGATCCAGGCCAAATTGACTTGCCCAAGAGCTCTTTGTCTGGTTTAAAGCAGGCAAATATTTTGCTTCAAAAAATTGAAGGTATTGAAATAGTATACTTAGACGGTAGTGATGTTATACGTCACAAATTAGTTAGAAATATAATTGACGCTTATAACTTGAGTAAATAAATGCAATCAGTAATTACCAAAACAGATTTTAGCTTCAGAGGATTGCAATCAAAATATGAGGGTAAAGTAAGAGATGTATATACTTTAAATAATAATTCTATGATCGTAATTGCAACAGATAGAATTTCAGCTTTTGATGTAATAATGCCAAAAGGAATAAACTATAAAGGCCAAATATTAAATCAGATCTCTGTAGAAATGCTAAACAAAACAAAAGACATAGTTAACAATTGGTTGATTTCATCACCAGATCCAAATATTTCTTACGGTATAAGATGTAAGCCTTTAAAAATTGAAATGGTTGTTAGAGGATATTTGTCTGGCCATTCATACAGGCTTTACAGATCAGGTTTAAGAAATATTTGTGGAAATATTATCCCGGAAAATATGCTTGAAAACGATCAATTTAAAAAACCAATTGTAACTCCAACTACTAAAGCTGAAATTGGGAATCATGATGAAGATATTAGCCCTAGTGAGATTATTTCAAATAAAATATTAGATAAAAAAATGTATGAAAAATTACATTATATTTCACTAGAACTCTTTAAAAGAGGAACTGAAATTGCTAAAAAATCAGGTTTAATATTAGTTGATACTAAATACGAGTTTGGTCTTGATTCAGAAAATAATATTCTTTTAATTGATGAAATACACACGCCTGATTCATCAAGGTATTTTTATTTAGATTCTTATAATTATCTCCAAAATAATAAACTGAAGCAAAAACAATTATCAAAAGAATTCTTTCGTGAGTGGCTGATGGAAAATAATTTTCAAGGAAAAGAAGGACAGAAAATTCCACATATATCAAATGAAACTATTGTTTTAATTTCAAATAGGTATATTGAGCTGTATGAAAAATTAATGAATAAAAAATTTGTAAAAGACTCTCAGATTGATATTAACAAAAGAATAAGAGATAATATGTCAAATTTTTTATAAAACTTTTACAAATTTTTCAATATTATTTTCAGGGCTAAACCAAAAATGTTTTCCATTATTATTTAGCCATGTAATTTGTTTTTTAGCAAACCTCCTTGTATTTATTTTAATTTGATCAATTGATTCTGTTTTACTGGATTTACCATCAAAATAATTAAAAAGTTCTTTGTAGCCAACGGTATTTAAAGGGTTTACTCTAGAGTATTTATACAAACTCTGTGCTTCTTCAAGTAAACCATTTCTCACCATTATGTCGACCCGTTTATTTATGCTATCATGTATTAATTTTCTCTCATTATTTAGTGCTATTGAAATGTGATTATATTTTGAAGGTAATTTTTTCCCAAGAAATGAAGAATAAGGTTTTTGGGATTGAATGGATACTTCTAGGGCTCTAATTATTCTTCTATGATTATTTTTATCTACCATTTCAAGATATTTTGGATCTATTTTTTTTAATAATGACAGTATATATTCTTTTCCTTTTTTTTCAAAATCTTGATTTAGCCGATATCTTAAATCTTTCGATATTTTAGGCATTTCATCTAATTCTTTGAAAATTGAGTTTAAAAATAAGAATGATCCTCCAACCAAAATTATATTATCGTACTTTTTAAATAAAATATCAATTAGGTTTTTAGCATCTTTAGAGTAATCATAAACAGTGTAATTATCGAATATTGACTTGTTGTGAATAAAATGATGTTTTACAGTTGAAAGTTCAATTTTTGAGGGTGGGGCAGTCCCAATTTTCATTTCTTTATAGAACTGCCTAGAATCAAAAGAAATTATTTCAGTCTTTAAAAATATTGCTAATTCAATTGCTTTTTTAGTTTTACCAACTGCTGTTGGTCCCGATATACTAATTATTTTTTTCAAATTTTCTATTAATTTTAAATAATTCAAGTGTTGCTTTCGCATCATCAAATGCTCGGTGATGATTATTGAGTTCAATATTAAAGTGATCGCATATCTTTTTCAATTTATAAGATTTAAGATCAGGAAAATTTTTCTTTGATAATTCAATTGTACATAATGTATCAGCTTTGAAATCTAGACCAATTTTTTTAAATTCATTTTTAAGAACTCGATAATCATAACTTACATTATGTCCAACAATTATCTTATTACTTAGTAATTTTTTAATTTCTAATGAATAATCACTAAAACTTTTACAATTCTTCAAATCTTTATCTGTTATTCCTGTAAGTCTTTGAACAAAATAATCAACTTTTTTTTCAGGATTGATAAGTGACTGGAAAGTCTTAATTATTACTTTACCATCAAAAATTAATATCCCTATCTCAATGATACTTTCTTCATTATATTTCCCCCCAGATGTCTCTGTATCAATTATTGCAAACATTTAATTAAATATTGCCGAACCTATTCTTATCATATTTGAATTATATTTTAAAGCCAATAAGTAATCACCACTCATTCCCATTGACAAATATTTTAATGGTGTAACTTTTGAGTACTTGTCATATAGTCTTGATAATAATGAAAACTCTGATTCTATTAGACTAGTATTGCTTGAGAAAGTAGCCATACCCATTAATCCTAATATCTTAATATTTTTATAATTTTTAGATATATAATTACCAAAAATAATATCAACTTCCTCAGGTAAAAACCCATATTTACTATCATCATTTGAAATTTTTACTTGAATTAAAATATTTGTAAAAATATTTTTATCAATTGACAACTTATTGATGTGATCAATTAATCTGAATGAATCTACTGAATGAATTAAATGTATGAACTCAATTATATCTTTAACCTTATTTCTTTGAAGATGACCGATCATGTGCCAACGAATATCCTTTGGAAGTTTGTTGTATTTTACAACAAGATCTTTAACTCTATTCTCTCCAAAATTTTTATGATTTTCATCATAAACTTTCATTATTTCATTAGTTGTGCTTCGTTTTGAAACTGCTACAGTTTCAACATCATCTCCATTTTTATTTTTTAAATTTTTAAAATTATTAATCATTTCCAATCTTATTTAAAATTAAAAAAGCTATATCTAAAGCTCTAGCCCCATCATCAAAACTAACTTCAGGTTTTTTGTTTTCAATTATTGATTTATAAAAATTATTATGCTCTTCCTCAATAGAGTTAATATTTTTATTTTCATAATTTAAAATTTTAATTTCTTTTTCATGTCCATCAAAGTTTTTTAATGTAAGAGCGTACTTATTATTATAATCATGATCTACTATTTTTACTTGCTCAGATTTACCAGAATCAAAATCTATAGAAATATATGAATCAGATTGAAATAGTCTCATTTTCCTCATTTTTTTCAATGATATTCTACTTGCTGTAAGATTCGCAACACATCCATTTTTAAATTCAATTCTAGCATTAACTATGTCTGGGCTATTGCTAATTACTTTGGTACCATTAGCATTAATACTTTTTATACTTGAGTCTACGATTGACAAAACGATATCAATATCATGTATCATAAGATCCAAAACTACCGAAACATCAGTTCCTCTCTCTGGATAGTGTGATAACCTATGTGCTTCTATAAACATTGGATTTAATAGATTTTTTACATTTAGATAGGCTGAATTAAACCTTTCAACATGACCAACCTGACCAACTAATCCAAATTTATTTACCAATAAAATCAATTCCTTGGCCTCTTTAGTAGTGGAGGTTATCGGTTTCTCAACAAATACATGTTTCTTTTGTTGTATAAAAAATTTAGCTATTTTAAAATGAGATGTGGTTGGTGTTGCAATTATTACGGCTTCAATTTCGTTGTTAAAATTATCTAAATCATAAAATCTTGTCAAATTATATTTTTTTTCTATCTCTTGAGATTTAACATCATCAGTTTCAATAAAACCTTTGAGATCAAATTTTTTTGACCGTATTAAAAGCTTAATATGAAATTCACCAAGGTGACCACAACCAATAACGCCTATTTTAATCATTATTTCAAATTTACAATCTATATTAACTTTGTATATAGATTGATCGATTAATTTTATGAAAGATTCTTACAAACAAAAAGGATTAAGGAAAAAATTAGTATTGGAATTATTCAAGAAAGGTATTCGTAATGAAAAAGTTTTGAATGCAATCAATATAATCCCAAGACATTTATTTTTGCATAAAGATTTTGAAAATTTTGCGTATATAGACAAGCCATTTCCAATTGGAGAAGATCAAACAATATCTCAGCCGTACACAGTAGCTTTTCAAACTGAAAAACTTGAAATTAAATCAGGAGATAAAATTCTTGAAATTGGTAGTGGATCTGGCTATCAAACATCTATTTTAGTTTCACTTAACGCTGATGTTTATTCAATTGAAAGAATATATAATCTTTTTAAAAGTTCAAAAAAAATTCTCTCATCAATAAATCTAATGCCAAAAAAAATTATTTGGGGGGATGGCTACCTTGGCTTAGTTGAGGAGGCACCATTTGATAAAATTTTAATAGCAGCTGCATGCAATGAAATACCAATAAGGTTATTAAGACAACTTAAAATTGGTGGGAAAATGATTATACCAATTGGGAATCAAAAAAAACAGATTATGAACTTAATTACAAGGATATCTAAAAATAAAATAAAAAAAATGGAGCTCGGTAATTTTCTTTTTGTTCCAATGTTAAAGGATAAAATTTAAGATTTAAATTTTCTTTTTAAGTTGATTTTACTTTCTCTATCTTTTATTGTATTTCTCTTGTCATGTAGCTTCTTACCTTTAGCTACTGAAACTTCAATTTTTGCTATTCCCTTGTCGTTTGAAAATATTTTTGAGGGAATTAAGGTTGATCCTGATTCATTGATTTCAGAACGAATTTTTTTTAACTCAATCTTATTAAGTAATAGTTTTATTTTAGAAGATGATTTTTTTTCTGATGGAGCATTACCAAAAATAATATTGAAGACAAACAACTCATCATCAATAAAATTACAATAGGAGTTTTCTATTATTATTTTCTTTGCTCTGATGGTTTTTATTTGTAATCCTGTCAAAACTAGGCCTGCAACATACTTTTTTTTCAAAAAATATTTAAACTTTGCTTTTTTATTTACTATGTTAATTTTCTCTTGCACTAGGCAAAGTTAATAAGTATCTTTATAATCTAATAAAACATCTATGTTTAAGGACATTCAAATTTTCGATTTAATCAATAAAGAACAAAATAGACAAACCATAGGAATTGAGCTTATAGCATCCGAAAATTTTGTTAGCAAAAATGTTATGAATGCATGTGGGTCAGTTTTAACAAACAAATATGCGGAGGGATACCCTGAAAGAAGATATTACGGTGGTTGTGAGGTTGTTGATGAAATTGAAACATTGGCTATAGAAAGGGCAAAAATACTTTTTGGAGCTGAATACGCTAATGTACAACCACATTCAGGAAGTCAAGCTAATGCATCTGTATTTCATGCTTTTCTCAATCCGGGAGACAAGTTGTTGGGTTTTGATTTATCTCACGGTGGTCATTTAACTCATGGATCAAGTGTTAATTTTTCTGGAAAAATTTATAAATCATCATTTTATGGTGTTGAAAGAGATAGTGGACTTCTCAACTATGAGAATATATTAAAAATTGCAAAAGAAGAAAAACCTAATATGATTATTGCTGGAGCATCAGCTTATTCGAGGGACATTGATTTTAAAAAATTTCGTGAAATTGCTGATGAAGTAGGTGCATTTCTTCTCGCAGATATATCACATCCCTCTGGTTTAATTGCTAAAAAATTTCTTAGCGACCCAATTCCATATTGCCATGTTGTTACTACCACTACACACAAAACTCTTAGAGGAGCTCGAGGGGGGTTGATATTGATTGGAAAGGATTATGAAAACCCTTTCGGATTAAAATTTAAAAATGGAAATTTAAAAATGATGTCAAAATTAGTTGACCTAGCAGTATTTCCTGGAAATCAAGGTGGTCCACTCGAACATGTTATTGCAGCAAAAGCCGTGGGTTTTGGTGAAGCATTAGATGTAAGTTTTTTCAACTACATAGAAAGAGTTAAAAATAACGCTCTAACTATGTGCAACGAGTTTATGTCAAGAGGATATGATGTCGTATCTAATGGAACTGATAATCATCTTATGTTAATAGATTTAAGAAATAAAAATATTACTGGAAAAGATGCTGAAAGTGCTCTTGTCAAAGCTGATATTACAGCAAATAAGAATATGGTTCCATTTGATGACAAATCACCATTCATTACCTCTGGAATTAGATTTGGTACAGCAGCAATAACAACAAGAGGCCTAAATAATTTTGATATAATTAATGTTGTTGATATGATTGATAAGGTCATAACAAACTACACCAACAAAAAAATATTAGCTGAAGTAAAGAAGGATGTAAATAAGATGATGAAAGATAGACCACTATTTATTCCTTAATTATTTTAACCTCAAATATTTTATCCCACTTTTTTCCAGTAACAAAAAAACTATTTCTCTTTTTATTATACGCAATTCCATTTAGCACATCTAATTCAGGGTGTTTTTTTACTTTATTTCTTAAACCATCAAAGTTTATTAAGCCTATTACTTTACCAGTATTCTTGTCAATCACCAAAACAACGTCTTTATTTGATTGGTATGTATTTGCGTAAATTAAATTATCAACAACCTCTAATTCATTAATGTTCTTGATTTTTTTTGTTTCTGTAACAATTTCAATAGAGTCAATTTCAAGAAAGGTTTCAGGATCAATGATTCTTATTTTAGATGAGCCATCAGAGAGATATAGAAACTCACTATCATTAGCTAATCCCCATCCTTCAATATTTTTATCATAATTAAATGAGTTAATTAGATCTAGACTATTTGGATCATAAATGAAACCAATTTTATTTTTCCATGTTAATTGAAGGACATTGTCATTAATAACAGTTAAGCCTTCGCCAAAATATTTATCATCTAAATATTTTTCCACAACAACTTTATTATTAAAGAGATCTATTTTTTTAATAGCTGAATAACCATTTAAACCAGTACTTTCAAATAAAAATTCTTTGTAGAATTCCAACCCTTGGGTATAGGAAGATATGTCATGGGGATATTCGTTAAGTATTTCATATTTATATATAATTGGCTTAGTATCACTATATATGTCAATGTTTTTTTTTGTTGTTAATGTTAAATCGTCAACATTTAATTGAGCTTTGATTGTATTAGTTCCAAGTTTTGAATTAGACAATAAAATATTTTCATTTATCTCCTTGTCATTGAAATAGTATTTAATGTTGGCATTATCAATATTAATATCATTTAATTCACATGAAAGGGATAGTTGAGAATTTTTAGTATAAATTACATCAGTAGAGCTTATACTTAATGTTAAAATATCATTAGATTTTTGATTACATGAAAAAATAAAAACTAATATGAATAAAATATGTTTCATCATTTAATCATTAAAATTAAATATTATTAAACATTTATTAAAACATACTTATATTTGTTTTGGGCAGGCCTTATGCAACCAGCTCCTATTTAATCCCCCAGGGTGGGAACACAGCAAGGGTAGATGGTCGTAGCGGTGTGATATAAGTTACTTGCCCTTTTTTAATGAAAAAAGTAATCATTATCACAGGTGCCTCATCAGGAATAGGGAAATCAATAGGAAACTACTTAACAGAGAAGGGGCACATTGTTTATGGTACTAGTAGGAAACCAGAAAAATACCCTAAGTCAGAGTTTACACTAGTCAAATCTGATATTAATAAAAAAAGTGATATTCTAGATTTAGTGAATTATGTTACAGCAAATGAAGGTAAAATAGATGTTTTAATTAACAATGCTGGTGTCGGATATACAGGACCTGTTGAAGAGTCTAGAATTGAGGATATAGAATCACTCTTCAGTACAAATTTTTTTGGACCAATCGAAATGATAAAAAACACATTACCTGTAATGAGAAAAAATAATAGTGGATTAATTATTAATATAACATCAATTGCTGGATATATAGGTTTACCATTTAGAGGTATTTTTTGTGCATCCAAAAGTGCGCTTGAGATATTAACTGAATCATTAAGGTCAGAAATAAAAGATTATGGAATAAAGGTTGTAAATGTTGCTCCTGGGGATGTTAAAACAGATGTTGTTTCAAGAAGAATAGATTCATTTAATGATAAAAATTCTATCTATTTTAAAAAATATTACAAAACATGGAAAAGCATGAATGAAGATGTTGAGGTAGGAGGTATAGATCCTTTAAAAGTTTCAAAATTAGTTCTTAGAATTATAAATAAAAATAACCCTAAAATTCATTATATCGTTGGTAAACCATTGCAAAAATTTTCAATAGTTTTGAAGAAGGTTTTACCAGATTTAGTTTTCGAAAAAATCTTGAACAAGTTTAATAAATTGTAAATGAAATTTTTTATAGATACTGCTAATTTAAATGAAATTAAAGAAGCTCAAAATTATGGGATTTTAGATGGTGTAACAACAAATCCTTCCCTTATGGCAAAAGAAAAAATAAAAGGGAAAAAAAATATTACAGAACATTACAAAAAAATATGTTCTTTGGTAAATGGTGATGTGTCTGCAGAGGTAATATCAACGGATCTTGATGGAATTATAAGTGAAGGGGAAAAACTAAGTCAATTGGATAAAAAAATTGTAGTAAAAGTTCCTATGATAAAGAATGGAATAAAGGCTATCAAATATTTTTCATCTAAAAATATTAAAACCAATTGTACCCTAATATTTTCACCCGGTCAGGCTCTAATTGCTGCTAAGGCAGGTGCAACATATGTTTCTCCATTTATTGGTAGATTGGATGATATATCAACTGAGGGTTTAAATATTATTTCTGAAATAAGAAAAATCTATGATAATTATAATATAAATACTCAAATTTTAGCAGCCTCCATAAGATCACCAATTCATATAATTAATTGTGCAAAAATTGGTTCAGATGTAATTACATCTCCCTTAAATTCAATTCTGAAATTATTTGAACATCCTTTAACAGACATTGGATTAAAGAAATTTTTAGATGACCACTTTACATTAAACAAAAAATAATTTATGATTAGCACCAGCAACTTATCAATCCAATTTGGAAAAAGAATTTTATTTGATGAAGTTAATGTAACCTTCAAAAAAGGTAATTGTTATGGTATAATTGGTGCAAACGGCGCAGGAAAATCCACTTTTTTGAAGGTTCTATCTGGTGAGATTCAGCCAAATAGTGGTTCTGTTAATATTGAACCAGGAAATAGATTGTCAATTCTTGAGCAAAATCAAAATGCTTATGATGATTATACTGTTTTGGACACTACAATTATGGGTAATTCATCATTGTATGAAATTAAAAAAGAAATGGATTTTCTCTATTCTAAGGAGAATTTTACTGATGAGGATGGAATTAAGGTTGGAGATCTTCAAAATAAGTACGAGGAGATGGATGGATGGAATGCAGATAGTGAAGCCGCATCTCTACTTTCTCAGTTAGGTGTCGAGGAAAGCCTTCATCATACAAAACTTTCAGAAATAGATTTAAAATTGAAAGTAAGAGTTTTATTAGCTCAATCCCTTTTTGGTAATCCGGATATTCTTATAATGGATGAACCTACAAATAATTTGGATTTTGAAACCATAAAATGGCTTCAACATTTCTTATCAAACTATGAAAATACTGTTATAGTAGTTTCACATGATAGGTATTTTTTAGACTCAGTTTGTACTCATATTTCCGACATTGACTACGGCAAAATATCACATTACTCTGGGAATTATACTTTTTGGTATGAATCAAGTCAATTAGCTCTCAAACAAAGAGCGCAACAAAACAAAAAGGCTGAAGAAAAGAAGAAAGAATTAGAAGAATTTATTGCAAGATTTAGTGCTAACGTCGCTAAATCAAAACAGGCTACATCAAGGAAAAAGATGATTGAAAAATTAAATATTGAAGATATTAAACCTTCATCAAGAAGATACCCAGGGATAATTTTTGAAATTGAAAGAAGTTTAGGTGATCAGATACTTAATATTGAATCAATGAATACTTCACTAATTAGTAATTTTAATACCATTATTAATAATGGTAACAAAGTTATTTTTTACTCAAAAAACCCAAAAATTATTGACTCCTTCTACAGTGAAATTTTATTAAGTAATGAAAAAGTTAAGTGGGGTACAACAGTCTCTAAATCTTATATCCCTGAAAATTATGATAGTTTTTTTGAAAAAAATTTAAGTTTAGTTGAGTGGTTAAGGCAGTGGTCAAAAAATGACGAGGAAAGGGAAGAGGTTTATATTAGAGGCTTTCTTGGTAAAATGCTTTTTAGTGGGGAGGAAGCTTTAAAACCATGCACAGTGCTCTCAGGAGGAGAGAAAGTGAGATGTATGCTATCAAAAATGATGATGGAGAAATCAAATTTTTTAATATTAAATGAACCAACAAATCATTTGGATTTAGAGAGTATTACAGCCTTGAATAATTCTCTCATTAACTTTAAAGGAAATATTTTCCTGACTACGCAAGATTTTCAATTTGCGAATTCTGTGGGGAATAGAGTAATCGAAATTGGAACTAATGGTTATATTGATAAACTAATGACCTTTGGAGAATATTTAAATGATGAGAAAGTAAAAAATCTTAGAGAAAAAATATATTAATCACGCAAAGTAGCATTAAATTTTTTTTCCATGATAGTCACTATTTTTTTGGAGATTTTTTCAATGTTTTTTTCACCCAATGTCCTTTGACCTGAACTTAATAATACCGAAATTGAGATTGATTTTTTTGATTTTTCAATTTTACCTTCTTTAAAAACATCAAATAATTTCACTTCTTTAATTAAGTTGTCATTTATTGATAATACACAGTCTTTAATACTCCTATAACTTACTTCATTATCCAGAATAAAAGAAAAATCTCTTTTAACTACTGGGAATTTTGATATTTGACTAACGTTAAAATAGTTGTTATTAATATTTTTAAAAAGTTGTGTTGTATCAATAGTAGCACAGAAAATATCTTTTGATATTGATACTTTATTCATTAACGATTTGTCTAAACTTATAATTGATGATATCTCTTTATTACCTTTTTTAAAAATAATTCCGTCATCAATAATTTCTTCATCGAAACTTAAATTAAATTTTTCAAAAATATTTAATACAATATTTTTTAGATAAAAGAAGTTTGATTTCAATTCTTGATGTAGCCAATTACTGTTGATTAAATATCCAAACATCACAATCGACAATTTATTATTTTGTTCATAATTTCCTTTATTGTTATGATAAGTTGAACCAAATTCAAAGAAATTGTTTTTTGTAGATTTTCTATTTATGTTATACTCAATTGTTTTAAGAATACCACTAACTAATTCTGTTCTCATAACTGAAATATCTTGGCTAATTGAATTAATTAGATTTATTGACATATTATTATTTATGTTATTTTCTTTAACTAAAGAATTATTCATTACCTCATTAAAGCCCATATCACAAAGAAAACTTGCTATTAAATTATTATAAAACAATTCTTTTTTTTGATTTTTGATTACGGAAATATTGAGTTTAGTAGAGGTTTGAATGTTATTATAACCGAATATTCTTAAAACTTCCTCAATTACATCACATTCCCTTGTGACATCATGTCTATAATTAGGGATAGTAATTCCTGCACTGGTATCATTTATGGAATTTATTTTAAAGTCTAGTAAATTTAAAATTGATTTTATTTCAACCTTGTCAATATCGACTCCAATAATTTTATTAAAATTTTCAAAATTTATAGAAATATTTTTTTCTTCAATTTTATTCGGATAATCATCAATAATATTAGAAATAATCTCAACATTATAGTATTCTTTCAACAATGAACCTGCTCTTTTTAAAGCATAGTCCGTCATATTAATATCTGCTCCTCTTTCAAATCTATATGATGAATCTGATGATATTCCAGATTTTTTTGAAGATTTTCTTATTCCAACAGGATCGAAATAAGCAGATTCTAGAAGAATTGAAGTTGTTTCGTCAGAGATAGAATGATGTAATCCTCCCATAATTCCTGCCAAACAAATTGGTTCGTCTGAATCACAAATAAATAGATCATTATTGGAATAATGTTTTGTTTCTTCATCAAGAGTTGTAAACTTTGATTTATCCTTTATTTTCTTTATTTCAATTTTTGTTGTTTTAATTTTTTCAAAATCGTAGGCATGCAACGGTTGACCTAACTCATGCATTACATAGTTAGTAATATCAACAATATTATTAATGGGTTTTATACCTAAAGCTGTTAACTTATTGTAAATATCAGGGTGAGAATTTGTAATATTTATATTCTTAATTATTAATCCACAAAACCTTTTACATGCAAATGAATCAACTATGTTAATGGTTAAATTTGTATTTATGCCTTGTGTAGTATAATTTGAAATAGACGGTGTAATTAAGTCAATTTTTCTTTTATTTCTGTGTGAAATAGCAGCTCTTAAATCTCTTGCCACACCGAAATGACTTAATGCATCTGACCTATTTGGTGTAATTCCAATTTCAAAAATTGTATCCTTGTATGTTTTAATTTTTTTTGAATAATCACTACCAGTTTTTGGATTACCATTTAATACTATAATGCCTTTGTGTTTGTTACTAAGACCAATCTCTAACTCAGAAACAATCATGCCTTCACTTTCAATACCCCTTATCTTTGCTTTTTTGATTTTAATTTTTTCATTTTGATATGTGAATAAAGTGGATCCAACAGGTGCAACAACAACATTTTGATTTATATCTACGTTTGGTGCACCACAAATTATCTTCAATTCTTTACTCCCAATATCTACTGTAGTTAACTTTAATTTATCGGCATTTGGATGTTTTTCACACTTAATAATTTTTCCAACAATAAGTTGCGTTAAATCTGTATTTGGTTGTGAATTATATTCATGAATTTTTTCCACCTCAAGACCTATATCCGTCAATAAATCTGATGTTTCATCGATGGATAGCTTTTGATTTAGAAGTTCTTTTATCCAGTTAAAAGAAATTTTCATCACTCAAATAT
>CACLQX010000007.1 GCA_902609185.1 uncultured Bacteroidota bacterium
CTGTTTGTAGATACCTTATTTCTGAAATAATTTATTTAAAAAAATTTGATTTCCCCTACCCGACTTTTATAACTAACGTGTTGGGATGTTTTTTAATTGGTTTGGCTCTCGGTTGGTCTATTAAGAATTCTGAATTGAACTCATCTCTTCTGATCTTGTTTACTGTTGGTTTTTGTGGAGGGTTTACTACTTTTTCTTCATTTAGTCAAGAAAGTTTGACATTAATTAGTAATAACCAGCTTTTTTATTTTTTTTCTTACTTATTATTAAGCATTACAATAGGTATTTTATTTGTATATATTGGTATGAAAACAATTAAATACTTGTAAAACAGACTATTAGATGCCAGTAAATATTATATTAAAAATTTAGTGCTATAATTTTTATGAATTACTTAGGTATTGGGCTCAAAAATTTAAAATTCCATAAAAATATAGCAATAGAGGACTTATCAACATTGCTGATTTATAAAAAAAAATACTTTTAAATAAATAAACAATTATAATTATGAAAACACTTATTAAATACAATTTATTCCTTGTGAGTTTAATCTTTTGTTTTACTCCCACACAGGAAATAAAATCCCAAGATTTCGGAGCTGACGTTGCTAGTTCTTATGTCTGGAGAGGTACTGAGTATGGTACTGGTCTTGCTGTCCAACCTTGGATGGAGTTAGGTGCTGGTAGCCTTACTGGTGGAGTCTGGGGAAGTTTCAATCAAGCCGAAGCTGGTTATGATGGAAACGAATTAGACTTATGGGTATCTTATGACTTCGGTCCTTTAGCCTTGACTGTAACTTCTTATACTTTTCCTGGTGCTGGTGGTGCTGGTGACGTATTTGATGGCGACGTTGAAGTTAGCGGTTCTACAAGCTTAGGTCCTGTTGATTTAACCGTTGGCTATTTTACAGACCATGGTGCTCTTTATGTTGAAGCTGGATTTCCAATCGGTCCTGTTGGCGTAGCTGTAGGTTACGGTAGCGATGGAGACGTTGGTTTTTATGCAGGTGGTGATAGTGGTTTAGTCAATGTATCATTTAGTGGATCAAAAGATATCGCTATTACTGAAGACTTCTCATTGCCGGTTTTTGGATCATTCATCATTAACCCTGATGCCGAAGCTGCATTTCTAGTTTTTGGATTTAGTCTATAACTCTAAACAATAACTATAAAATAAATATATATGGAATTATTAACTACAAACAACGTATGGATGATGGTATGTACGTTTCTTGTGTTTTTCATGCACCTTGGATTCTCATTCCTTGAAATTGGATTAACACAACAGAAAAATACTGTCAACATATTATTTAAAAACTTTTTCGTAATCACAGCTGGTATCATTATATATTACTTAGTAGGTTTCAATTTGATGTATCCTGGTGACTTTGTCATGGGTGGAACGGTTGGATTTGCTGGGTTTTTCATTGATCCAGGTGAAGGGTACGATCAGTTAACCTATGCTGACGGTGGCTACACATATTGGACTGACTTTTTGTTCCAAGCTATGTTTGCTGCTACTGCTGCAACAATTATATCTGGAGCTGTTGCTGAAAGAATTAAAATTTTCTCATTCATATTAATAGCTTCTTTGTATGTTGCTATTGTATATCCAATTGTTGGTTCTTGGCAATGGGGAGGCGGATGGGCTTCTGAATTAGGTTTCTACGACTTTGCAGGTTCTACTTTGGTACACTCTGTTGGTGGTTGGGGAGCCTTAATCATAATTTACTTCTTAGGCGCTAGAAAAGGCAAATTTGATAAAGATGGAAATCCAGTAGCGATTCCAGGTTCAAATCTACCTCTTTCAGCAGCTGGAGTATTAATCCTGTGGTTAGGATGGTTCGGATTCAATGGAGGTTCAGTATTATCTGCTGACCCAGCATTAACATCTCTAACTTTAGTAACAACATGTTTAGCAGCAGCTGCAGGTGGTATAGCTTGTGCATTAACTGCAAAATTAGTATATGGAACATTAGATATTACAATGTTCATGAACGGTGTCCTAGGTGGACTAGTTGGAATTACAGCTGGAGCAGATCAAATGTTACCATGGGAAGCGATCGTGATTGGTTTAATTGCTGGTCCAATTGTTCTTGGTGGTGTGTATTTACTGGATAAAGCTAAACTTGATGACCCTGTTGGAGCCATCCCTGTTCACTTATTTTGTGGTATGTGGGGGACCTTAGCAGTAGGTTTCTTTGGTGGCTTAGCAAGCGGGCAGCAAATTTTAATCCAACTTGGTGTCATTGGTATAGCAGGTATATTCTGTTGCATTGGAGCTGGTTTAATTGTACTATTAGTAAAAGCCTTAGTAGGTCTTAGAGTATCTGAAGCTGAAGAAGCTGAAGGTCTTGATATTACTGAGCATGGTACTAGTGCATACGCTGATTTCAGTGTAAAATAATTAGAAAATTTATAATTTTTAGTTAGTTGTTTTAATTTTTTCTAATTATAAAGGGCTGTTACTTCCCAGTAACAGTCCTTTTTATTTAAAATTAATAGAACTATTAAATTCATCGACTTTTTTTACTGCCTCAATAACAAAGTTTTCATTATTTCCTGCATAAATTATTGATCTAGATATGTTGATCAATATCTTTTTGTTTTTAGTCGTTGTACAGGACTTAATTACTTCATCTACGTCTCCACCTTGGGCACCAATTCCGGGAATTAATAAAAAACTATCAGGTATAATATCTCTGATTTTTTTTAGAAAATCAGATTTTGTTGCCCCAACAACATAAATAATTTTATCTGAATTTTTCCAGTTTTTAGATTTAACTATGACATCTTCGAATAAATTATTTGGCAATTGAAAATCCTGAGCACCTTTATTTGACGTTAAAGCAAGTATAATTGGATATTTATCCTCATATTCAAGGAATTCAGTTACGCTATCCCCTCCCATGTATGGAGACAGAGTTATTGAGTCAAAATTTAAGTTTTCAAAAAAAGCTTTTGCATACATCTTTGATGTATTTCCAATATCTCCTCTTTTGGCATCTGCAATTGTAAAAAGCTCGGGATAATTTTTATTTAGATATTTAATAGTTCTCTCCATAGAAGTCCAACCGGATGCTCCTCTACTTTCATAAAAAGCCGTATTGATTTTTACTGCAACAATTTTTTTATTTAACTCATCAATTAAAATCTTATTGAATTCAAATACAGGATCGGAATGCTTCAATAGATATTTAGGTATTTTATCAATATCCGTATCTAAACCTAAACATAAAAATGATTTTTTAGATTTAATATTGCGCTCTAATTGATTTAATTTCATTACTTATCGCTTTTCATCAGTTCTATATTATTATGGAGTTTAAGTTCCTCAACAAGTTTATCAATATCTCCGTTAACAATATTTTGTAAGTCATACAAGGTTAAATTGATTCTATGGTCTGTAACTCTTCCTTGAGGGTAGTTGTAGGTTCTTATTTTAGCAGATCTGTCACCTGAAGATACCATCAAATTTCTCTTTTGTGAATCTTCTTGTTTTCTTTTACTAATCTCCAGCTCATACAATCTTGATCTGAGTACTTTAAGAGCTTTTTCAAGGTTTTTATGTTGTGATTTTTGATCTTGACAGCTTACAATAATACCGGTAGGTTCATGATGAAGTTTAATTGCTGAGTAGGTTGTATTAACAGATTGTCCTCCTGGACCTGTAGAGGTTGTACGTTCAATTCTTACATCTTGCATATCCAAATCAACATCAAACTCTTCTGCTTCGGGCAAAACCATGACTGTTGATGCAGAAGTATGGACCCTACCTTGCGTTTCAGTTTGGGGAACTCTTTGAACCCTGTGTACACCGGATTCAAACTTCATGGTTCCATATACATTTTCTCCATTTATTTCAAAGATGATTTCTTTATAGCCACCTGCAGTGCCTTCATTAAAGTCTACAAGATTGACTTTCCAGCCCTGTTTTTCAGCATATTTTGAGTACATCCTGAATAAATCTCCAGCAAAAATACTTGCTTCATCTCCCCCCGTACCAGCTCTTAATTCCATAACAATATTTTTTGAATCGTCGGGATCTTTTGGAATCAACAACACTTTTAATTGATCCTCCAACTTAACCAAATTTTCTTTGTATATCACCATTTCAGAATTTGCCAATTCAAGCATTTCTTTATCATGCTCATTTTTAATAATATCGCTAGCCTCTTCAATATTTTTTAAAATATTTTCGTATTCTGTTTTTTTATCGATAATCTCTTTCAAATCCTTGTACTCCTTACTGATCTTAACGTATTTTTTTTGGTCAGATATTATATCAGGTTGAATAATCAAATTAGATAGTTCTTTGAATTTTTCTTCTAATGCTTTAAGTTTTTCTAACATTAATAAATAAATTTTCCTTTTTCGGAAACAATTGTTAATTTTTTTTCGTCACTTTCTTCAACTTTACCAATTATTTTAGCATCAACATTAAAACTTTTAGAGATGGATATAATTTCATCTGCATATTTATTATCAACATATATTTCCATCCTGTGTCCCATATTAAAAACCTGATACATTTCTCTCCAATTTGTTCCTGATTCTCCTTGAATCATATTGAAAAGTGGTGGTATTTCAAATAAATCGTCTTTTACAATGTGTAAATTATCAATAAAATTTAAAACTTTTGTTTGTGCACCTCCACTGCAATGAATGATGCCATTGATACTTTTTCTATCAATATTTTGAAATATTTTATCGATTATTGGTGCGTAGGTACGAGTGGGTGATAAAACTAATTTACCAGCATTTAATTTAACCCCATCAACAGGATCAGTTAGTTTTTTTGATCCTGTATAAATCAAATTTTCAGCTAAGTCATTATCAAAAGTTTCAGGATATTTTTTTCTGTATTCATTGCTAAACACATCGTGTCTTGCTGAGGTTAACCCATTACTACCCATTCCACCATTGTATGCTTCTTCATATGTAGATTTTCCAAATGAGGCAAGGCCAATAATAACATTACCAGATTTTATTTTATTCTCAATCACATCATCTCTTTTCATTCTAGTAAAAACTGTACTATCAACAATGATTGTTTTGACTAAATCTCCAACATCAGCAGTTTCACCTCCTGACGACATTATATTCAAATTAAAAGAGTTTAGCATTTTAATAACCTGCTCATTTCCCTCAATGATTTCTTTTAGAACTTTACCAGGAATTAATTTTTTGTTCCTTCCTATTGTGGAGGATACAACTATATTTTTTGTAGCTCCAACGCATATAAGATCATCAATGTTCATGATTAGAGAATCTTGAGAGATTCCTTTCCAAACAGACAAGTCATTGGTTTCTTTCCAATATGCATAAGCTAGTGATGATTTTGTACCTGCACCATCAGCATGCATGACGAGACACATTTCATCGTCATTATTAATTATGTCAGGAATAATTTTACAAAATGAATTGGGGTATAGACCTTGATCGATATTCTTTATAGCGTCATGAACATCTTTTTTGTCGAACGAAACACCCCTGTGATAATATTTGTTGTCGATATTCAAAAGACTATTTATTTATCAAAGATAATGCTTATTGTTTTTACTTAAAAAATTGACCAATTTATTTGTTAATTACAATTGAAGAAAAAACACATTTTAAGTCTATTTATTAATAAAAAAATAATTTTTGAGTACTAAAATTATGATGTTCATAAAAACAGAAAACTTTGATATTACGTATCATTTTTTTTTGCAAAATAACTATACATTTATTTGATCTTAAATAAATCTAATATGAGCAAATCTAAACTTGAATATTTATGGTTGGATGGATACAAGCCAACCCAAAGCCTGCGTGGTAAAACAAAAGTTGTATCTGATTTTAGTGGTAAACTAGATGATTGTCCAGTATGGGCTTTTGACGGTAGTTCAACTCAACAAGCCCCTGGTGGTTCTTCAGATTGTCTACTAAAGCCTGTTGCAATATATCCTGATCCAGTTAGAAAAAATGGGTTTATTGTTATGAATGAAGTTTTAAGTTCTGATGGTTCACCTCATGAATCAAATGGAAGAGCGACTATTGATGATGATGATGATGATTTTTGGTTTGGATTTGAGCAGGAATATTTCTTGTGGGATCCTGAGACAAACCTACCATTAGGTTTCCCCAAAGACCAAACTCCCCAAGGTCAATTTTATTGTTCAGTTGGTGGAAAAAATGCATTCGGAAGAGAAATTATGGATAGACATTTAGATATATGTATCGATGCTGGGATCAACATTGAAGGAACCAATGCAGAAGTTGCTGCTGGTCAATGGGAGTTCCAGATTTTTGCAAAAGGTGCAGCGAAAGCTGGAGATGAAATTTGGGTAGCTCGTTACTTTTTAGAAAGATTAGCCGAAGATTATGGTCTAGCGATTGAGTATCATCCTAAACCATTGGGAGCAACTGATTGGAATGGTTCAGGGATGCATGCCAACTTTTCAAATTCAACTCTAAGAACTTGTGGTTCCAAAGAAACTTATGAAGCTATTTGTGAAGCTTTTAGACCTGTTGTTAATGAACACATTGCTGTTTATGGTGCATACAATGATCAAAGATTAACTGGTGAGCATGAAACTCAATCAATCACGCAGTTCAGTTATGGAGTTTCTGATAGAGGAGCATCGATTAGAATTCCTATCATAACGGTAGAGAAAGGCTACAAAGGATGGTTAGAAGATCGTAGACCTGCATCAAATGGTGATCCTTATAAAATCGCAGCTAGAATTATAAAAACTGTTAAATCAGCTAAAGTCTAGTTAGTCTAATAAATTTTAATTACTAAACACCCCACTTGGGGTGTTTTTTTTTTAGATAATAACGAGGTAATAGATGGTGAATGAACCAAGTAAAATAACTCCATGAATTCTTCCTAATATTTTTGTTTTTGAAAAAGAATAAAAAAGAAATAAGAATAACATGAAAACAAACATTATTGATAAATCAAATTGAAGATTTAATTTATTTGTAATTTTTAAAGGTTTAATAATCGATGTTATTCCTATAACAGCCAAAATATTAAAAATATTTGAGCCAATAATATTTCCTACAGAAATGTCTAGCTCCTTTTTGAACACAGCTACTAATGTTGTAACAACTTCTGGTAAACTTGTTCCTATGGCAACAATTGTTAAACCAATAATTCTTTCAGAAACGCCAAAATAATCTGCAAAATAAATTGATGAATCAACAAAAAATTCAGATCCAAAAAACAGCATTAAACTCGATATAAGTATTATAGCAATCAACTTGGTATTTGAACGGTATTTATCATTTGAGGATACCTCATTGTCTTTAGAGTTTTTAAAAATATAAATCAGAGACACAATTAATAAAGTAAAGAGTACAATGCCTTCAATCCTACTAATTTCAACTTTTGTTAAAGCGAAGAGAGAAAAAATCACACTTACAATCATTAAGAAATTCCAATCTTGATATATTAATTTGGAGTTGATTTTAATTTTTGAGAAAAAAAGTGCAAGACCTAAAACTAGACCGAAATTTGCTATGTTCGAACCTATAACATTTGAAATTGCAATGTCACTAGAGTTTTTCAGAACTGAACTTATACTTATCAAAAGTTCAGGTGCAGAGGTTGCAATTGAAACCACAGTTAAACCAATAACTACTTTTGAAATTTTATACTTTAATGATAGGTCAACTGAGGATTTTAAAAGATAATTACTTCCAATAACTAACATTAAAAGACCCACTATCAGAAAACAGAGCTGATTCACCATAGACTTTGCTAAGATACTACATGAATTGTATATTGCGATAGAAATGAAAAGCATATATCAACTGCTAGCAAAATTGAACAAAATAATACTCCCTTGCTACTCCAAAAATGGACTAGAATTAAGCAAAGCCACAAAAATCCAGTTATTAATTATTGGATACAGGTATTTTATTACAAAAAACTCATTATGACTAAATATTTAAAATTAATTACCATTTTACTTTTTTTTTCTTGTGAAAAATCAGTAAATAATTACGCAATTGTTATTCATGGTGGTGCTGGAACAGTGATCAGAGAGAACACACCCAAAGAATTACAAGAGAAATACGAGGATAAGTTAAGAGAAGCTCTCGAAGTTGGGTATTCTATTCTTGAGCAGGGGGGTAAAAGTATTGATGCTGTTGAAGAAACTATAAAAATACTTGAGGATTCTGAACTTTTCAATGCAGGAAGAGGCTCTGTCCTAACAAATGAGGAAACAGCTGAAATGGATGCTTCTATTATGACAGGTCAAGATCTAAATGCTGGGGCAGTTGCAACCTTAAAAATCATTAAAAATCCTATTTCTGCTGCACGTGCGGTTATGGAAAAATCAAAGCATGTTTTTTTATCAGGAGAAGGTGCCGAAAATTTTGCGGAAGATGTTGGATTAGAAACAATTAGCAACGATTACTTTATAACAGAAAGTCAGCTAAACCAGATCAAAAGAATAAAAGACAATAAATACGGCACTGTTGGTTGTGTGGCCATTGATAAGTCTGGGAATATAACAGCAGGAACTTCAACTGGTGGAATGATGAATAAAAAATGGAATAGAATTGGAGATGTTCCAGTCATAGGTGCTGGAACCTATGCAAACAATAAAACGTGTGGAATTTCTGCAACAGGATGGGGAGAGTATTTTATTAGAAATGTGGTCGCATATGATATTTCCGCAATGATGGAATATCAAAACAAAACCTTGAGTGATGCTGCACGGATATCAATACACGATAAGGTTGGCAAGATGGGTGCAACGGGTGGTGTAATTGGGATAGATAAAAATGGAAAAGTTATGATGGAATTTAACTCACCAGGCATGTACAGGGGTTATAAAACCAGTAACAGTGACTTCATCGTTAAAATGTTTAAAGATTGAAATATAAATAAAAAAAAGGCCCTAATAATAGAGCCTTATTTACAATTAAAGTTTATTTTTTTAAAGAGCAAATTTTACTCCTCTGTAAACTCCCGTATTACCAGATGACTTTGAATTGTCTCTAGTAATATTACTTGGGCTATATTTAACACCTCTGTACGTTAAATATTTTTGAATAGTTAGGTTTGAAGTCTTCATACATTCATTTTAAATTTAAAACATATGTAACGATTTTTCAGGATGCGTTCTCTCCACCCGCGACTATATTATAAATCCCAGTCTACACGGGACTTGCCATAAATATACCAAAAATTATTGATTTGATAAAATTTAGTATGTTTTTTTATGATTTTAATATTTAAGGTACTTTTAAATAAGAATATAATAATTAATTGATTTCTAGTATTTTATATTATTTATTAAAAAGTGTCTTAAAAAAAGTTTTTGTAAATAGGTATTTTGGAAATGATAAAAGGATTTTTAAATCATCAAGTATATTTGACTCATCATCTAAAAATCTGAAAATTCTTTCAATTTTATTTTTCAAAAAGAGTCTTTCAAATAAATGTGAACCAAGATGATTTTGGTAATACAAAACGTCTAAAAATATTCTGTCATAATACCAAAATCTTGTTTTTTTATTAAATTTTCTAAAATCAGTTTCTTTGTCTAAAAATTTTAGTAACTGATCTGATTTTTTATCTATAAATTTAAAAGTATAACCAGTTGAAGGTTTTGTCCACCCCCCGGATGTACCTATATTAATAAGATTTTTAGAATTGTATTTTGAATAATCATAACAAGTCATAGGTATTACTCCCTTTTCATTGCTGATAATCTTATATTCTAATATACCAGCTTTAAATAAATAGTTTGAAATTTCTTTATCATATTCGGAATCATTTAATTTTTTCTTTGAAAAGAGTGTAAATTCAATCAATGCTTCGTTTGAACTTACAGGGAGAATATAAAAAAAACGAGTTTCTTTTTTTTGATCAATTGAAAAATCCATTATAGTTGCCTTTTCTTTATCAAAACATTTATTTTTTGTTTTGATTGTCCAACCCTTAAAATGTTGTAATAGCATTTTCAAATTTGAATTTTCATTGTAAGGAGAAAAAGTTGGAATACTATTAAAAACTTTGTCAGTTATAAATGAATTATTTGAAGTATTTATTTTAACGGTATTTGTTTGCTGATCAATTGACAAAACATCATCATACAAAACTTCAACGTTCATTTTAGATTTTACAGTTTTTTTAATTATGTTAAAAAAATCCTGACTCTTTATCATGTTATAAGACATGTCATTTAATTCAAAATCTAGACTTATATTATTGGTTTTAAAATTTAATTTTGACCATTTTTTAGACAAAAAAGGATTCCATTTTGAATTATTATTATCCCAAAAACACCATGTTTTATTTATATCCTTTTTTTTACTCTCTATTATTAAGATTTTCTTATCTAAATAATAGTCAATACTTGACATTTTAAAAAGAATCACAGAAGAAGATAGACCATAACCACAGAAAATAAAATCGTAATTCTTTTTCAAAAAAAATAATTAAAAAATAAAGATATTATATTTTCAATTAACAGAATAGCATTAATTTTGATATGGTAAAACAATGGCGGTATCCATTTCCTTTTTTCACTACGAATCAAATAAGTTTTGGGCGTTTAAACAAATGGTCGAATCTAAAAAATATTTTCAAAATAAAAAGGATTTAACATTCTACAAAATGCTTGGGACCGGAGGTAAAGGAGGATTTATCTACCCTGATTTTAATGTTTATTCATTACTCTGTGCTTGGAAAAAACCTGACCTAATAAATGATTTTATTGAAAATAGCGCTCACGCTTTAGAAATAAAAAAGAAAGCAAAAAAAAGGGTTGATTACATCATGGAACCTATTTTTTCGAACGGTTTGTGGGATAATACTAATCCTTTTAAAGTAAACAGAACTAAAAAAACTAATACGAATAATAAGATTGGTGTTATCACCAGAGGCAAGATAAAACTCAGTAAACAATTAGAATTTTGGTTAAATGTATCATCTGCATCTGATTCAATCAAAAATGCTGATGGAGTTGAGTTTTATAAAGGTATTGGCGAATTGCCCCTACTCTCACAAGCAACTTTTAGTGTTTGGAAAAATCATAAGGCCATTAGCGATTTTGCTTATAAAAATAAAGCGCATTCAGAGATTATTAAAAAAACAAGAGAAAGAAAATGGTATAGTGAAGATCTTTTCTCAAGATTTGAAATAATTGATATTCAAACTCGTGAATTTTAAATATGAAAGTAGCAATTATAGGATCTGGAATTGGAGGGATTTGCTCAGCAATAAGACTCAAAAATCAAGGTTTTGATGTAAATGTTTATGAGAAAAATGATTACCCTGGGGGTAAACTAAGCACTTTTAAATTAGGTGACTTTAGATTTGATGCAGGACCCTCTTTGTTTACAATGCCTCATTTAGTTGATGAGCTTTTTGCAATTTCTAATGAAAATCCTCGAAAATTTTTCAATTACAAAAAGAAAAAAATTCATTGTAAATACTTTTGGGATGATGGAAAGAAATTCACTGCATACTCCGACAAAAAAAAGTTTTTTAATGAAATTGAAAAAGAGTTTGATGTTCCAAGTTCTACTGTTAAGGGTTATTTAAAAAAAGCGGAAAAGAAATATAATCTCACTGAAAAGATTTTTTTAAAAAAATCACTTCACAAACTATCAACTTATATTAACACAGATACTCTTAAAGCATTATTTAATGTCAATATTTTTCAAATAAACAAAACACTAAGCAAGGTTAATAGTGAAGAGCTAAAAAATAAATATTTGATCCAAATTTTTAATAGGTATGCAACATACAATGGTTCATCTCCATACAAAACACCTGGTATGATGAGCTTAATCCAACATTTGGAAAATCATTATGGAACGTATATTCCTGAGGGTGGAATGCATGAAATAACAAATAGTTTATTTAATCTAGCAAAAAAAATTGGGGTAAAATTTCATTTCAAAAGTGAGGTAACCAAATTAAAAATTGAGAAGAATGAGATTAAATTTTTGGAAATTAATAATGATAAAAAAATCTTGTCAAATTATTTTATTTCAAACGTAGACACTCATCATTTCTACACTAAACTCCTAGGCAATAATATTAGTCATCGATCACTTAAATCTGAGAGATCAAGTTCGGCAGTAATTTTTTATTGGTGCATGAAGAATATCAAAACTGATTTAGATTTGCACAATATCTTTTTTTCATCAGATTACAAAAAAGAATTTGAATCAATTTTTGAAAAAAAACAAATTTATAATGATCCAACAGTTTATTTAAATATAACATCCAAGGATGTAAAAAATGACGCACCTAAAAATTCTGAAAACTGGTTTGTTATGGTTAACGCACCACACCACGCAAATCAAAACTGGAATTCAGAAATTAAAATTCTAAAAGAAATTATTATCAAGAAAATTGAGAAAGTTTTAAATATTGATATCAAGGGAAAGCTGATCAAAGAAAAAGTTTATAGTCCTGCTGATTTGGACAAAAACACAAACTCATATTTAGGCTCTTTATATGGAACATCCAGCAATGATCTGTTTTCTTCATTTTTAAGACATCCAAATTTTTCTAAGAAGATAAAAAATGTTTTTTTCTGTGGAGGAAGTGTTCATCCTGGAGGTGGAATACCACTTTGCATATTATCATCAAAAATCATATCCGATCTAATTGAAAATTAATAAAACATACTTATCAATTTTTCTAATATGGCTAGTACATATTTCTGGATTACTGGGTCTCTTATTCTATGATTTTATATTTTTTGCGTCTTTTACGCCCATAAATTTGTTCTTAACAAGCCTCCTTTTGATGGTTAATCAAATTAAACTTCATAAACGTGAATTACTTTGTGTTGTTCTGATTTTTTGGACAGGTATATTTGTTGAATTCTTGGGGGTTAATTATGGTTTATTATTTGGTGAATATTCATATGGTAGAAATCTAGGCCCCAAACTTTTTGGAGTTCCTTTTTTAATTGGAATGAACTGGGTTATCCTCACTACTATCTCTGGAAGTATTTCAAACCAAATATGTAAAGGGAGAAAAATCCCATCAATTCTATTGGGTTCACTATTGATGTTATTTATTGATTTTTTTATTGAACCTGTAGCCCCTACTCTTGATTTTTGGGAGTTTAAAGATTCGATTGTGCCATTATCAAATTATAGTGGTTGGTTTGTTACAGGTTTACTTACTCAATCTTTCTATCAGCTTCTATTTAAATATAAAGAGCTAAAGTTTTCAGTTAACTTATACCTAGCAATATTTGTTTTTTTTCTTTTCTTGAGCTTAAAACTATAATTTTAGAAAGTTATTATTTTACCAAATCATAACCCTGATTAATCCCTTTTTCGATTGCGGGAACTCCTTTCTGCATCCAAATAGGCATATTTGCCCCTTTCAAATAATGGTCAAAGAACTGTTGCATTCTGATGTTAAAATCCTTCCTGTTTTTCATTTTTAGCGGCCAGTGTCTTGCATCATTATAATTTAACAACCAAGAAGGTTTGGACAAACGTCTTAAACTCACAAAAAACTCAATACCTTGATACCAAGGAACATGGCCATCTTTATCGTTGTGCATTATTAGAAGAGGTGTGTTTATTTTATCAATATTATATATTGGTGAATTTTCAAAGTATCTCTGAGGATACTCCCAAGGTGTTCCTCCAATTCTACTTTGTGTATGTTCATATTGAAATTGTCTGCTGAGTCCGGTATCCCATCTAATTCCACCATATGCACTAATCATATTTACAACTGGAGCTCCTGACTCTGCTGCTTTAAAAATATCAGTTTTTGTAACTAAATATGCTATTTGATAACCTCCCCAGCTGTGACCCTGAACTCCGATATTATCCTTGTCGACAAATCCTTTTTCAATCAGCGACGTTATTCCAGGAATAACACAATTAAAAGCACTTTCACCTGGATATCCGACCTTATAGTGTACATCAGGATTAAAAATTAAATAACCCCTACTTGTATAAAAACTATAATTGATAGAAGATCTACCTGGATTTGGTGCCCTATGGGTATGCAGACCATTAGAACTTTTTTCATAAAAGTTTACAATCATTGGATATTGTTTTGATGGATCAAAATTCTCAGGCTTAATCAACATTCCAGTCAATTGCATACCATCCAAAGATGACCAATTAACCAACTCTGATGTACCCCAATTATAATCAGTTTGCTGTGGATTGGCATTACTAATTATTTTATCAGATTTGAAATTTAGTTTAGATAATCTAATATCAGGATAGTCTATAAATGATTGTCGTGTATAAATAATATCATCAGATAATCTAGCTTTTTTGGGTGATGAATATCTGTATGGACCATCCAAAAGCTGCTGACCTATATTTTTTTTATAATCAAATTCAAAATAACCAGAGTTTTTTGTTAATTCATTGAATGTAATCATTAACAATTTTTCTGATGTATCAATATATTTAATTTCATTATCCAGTCTAATTAGCCTGTAAGAAGTTTTTGATTCACGACCATTTGTTAAACGCTTACTATTTCCAGTATCCGGATCAAACTCCCAGATATCATAACGATCATAAATAAAAATAGTTTTGTCATTTTTACTCCAACCTGCTATGCCATAAGAACTTGGGTAATTAGGATAATCACTTAATTCATTGTAAAATATTTTTCCTCTGGTAAGCTCAGTGTATTTTGATTTTTTTAGGTTGTGTGTGTACCATGTACTATCAACTTGATTGTATCCAAACGCATAATAGCCTTGTGGGCTTAATCTCGCCAAACTTGGATTACCTTTTATCACAATTTCAGAGTCTCCATTTTTTATATTCTTTACAGCTAAATCATTTTTTGAAAAAAGTGCAGTCCATTGAGAGCTTAATTGGTATGGCTGAGGATTACTTATCAATGCATATTCACCATTTCCGTGCTCAGATATTATTGCATTTGGAAAATCTTTATTTGCTATTTGAACAACTTTTTCATTATCAAAATTATAAGCAGATTTAAATGATTTTTTCTTATCATTATTTAACTGCATCTCTTGAATTGTATAAAGTCTTGGTTCATCATAAGTCCAAACCTCAACATCTACAATTTCCTCTTTTAGAAGTAAAGTATCTTGATATATTTCGGGCAATGCTAAACCAAAATATAATTTGGTTTCATCATCTGAAAAACTAATTTGACCATCTGATGAAACATGGTAACCTTCTGGTGAGGCTTTTCTATCCAAAATCAATTTTAAATCATTTTTAGAATTCCAAGTATACAACTCTTTATTTCTCCTGTAAGATTTTGTGGAATCAGTGTCAACAATGAAAGCTAATTTTTTTCCACTATTACTTAAATTAAGATTATAGTACTTTGTTTTTACATGTGATTCGAAAATATGCTTTGTTAAGTTATTATTTAAGTCTTTAATGTAAACTCCAGGCTTAATAACATTATCATCACCAGTGGTTATGTATGAAATTATTTTTTCCTCTTTCGAGAATGTGTAATCTGTCACAAATTGAATAGTATCTTCCTGGTTAGTATTCAAGTTTCTAATAACAAGTGGATATCCATTTTTTATACTTGGTTTTTTACTTTTTTCCTTTGTTTTGGTTGAATCTTTTTGTTTTTTATTTTTTTTAATAAAATCATAAGTATAAGCAATAAAACCTGACCACTTTTTCGGACTTTTATATGATTTGATGTTTGATAATTTAATCAAAGATTTATCTTTTAGGTTGAAAATCCCAAGTGTATCCTTTGGCATTTTGTCCTTTTTTACTTTTCTTCTTTTCATTTCAGTAATTGAATCATTCCATTCCTTAATTGTAAAAACTGCATATTTGGAGTCATAAGAAAAAACACCTCTCTCACCACGATCATGTTCAAAAATCAAATTAGCATTCTTGTCTTTTATTTTTAAAAAACTATCCTCCTCCCCTCTTTGAATTGAATACATTATATAATTACCATCAGAAGAAATTTGGGAATTTTGTATTCTGTTCCAGATATCAAAATCTTTATGTTCCAATACTTTTTTTTGCGAGTTAAGGTTTGTAGTAATTATTAATAAAAGTATGAACAGTTTTTTCATTTTTTCCAATTATAATTTTTCATTCTGCTTTGGGAACCTTTCTTTCGTTTAGGTTGTTTCTTTCTTTCATTTGAGAGGTTTCTGGAATAGTAGTTTTTGTAATCCAATAACTCTTTCTCTTTTCGTTGCTTCTCTTGTTTCATTTCCCAAACAAAAGACATACAATAGATAAGGGTTATTATTACACCTATTAAAAAGATTATTATATTCATTTAAAAAGGAGTTTTTTCATTGTTATAAATGTAATAAATTCGCATCTAAATAGGCATAAAATGTGTATTGTGAGATACAACGTGAGATACAAACATTTTAAAAAGTCTATAAAACATAGTATTTAACAGATATAAGGCCTCGTAGCATAACTGAATAGTGCATCTGATTACGGCTCAGAAGGTTGCAGGTTTGAATCCTGCCGAGGTCACAAAAAAAGGGAAACTAATAATTTAGATTCCCTTTTTGCTTTAAGTAAAAAGTTTTTACTGACTTTGCTCTGCATAAAGGGCAGCCTCCTTGTCTATATCTGTTGCGTCAAAATAACAAGCAGTAGAAACGATTTTATCTCCCTCCCACTTCCACCAACAGTGGAAATTATTTGTCTGAACTTCACCCGTAATTTTAGATTTTCCAGTCCATTCAGCCCATTGGTTTGTATAAATACTACCATCATTATAATACATAGTAGTCACCCAAGGTGTCAAATGCTCCATTTCGTCATAAAGTAATGAATGAAAGTTATACCCTGATATGATCTCATCGTTGGTATACTCATCATTATTGACATAATGAACACCATCCTCTGCGAAATAATCTTTAGCCATATCAAAATTTCCTTCGGTATAAGCTTTTGCAAGGCTTTCAATAATTATTGTTTTATCGTCTGTTGCCATCATCAAACCTCCTCTTTCAGAGGTATCAAATGGAATATCACCACATGATGTAAAAAACAAAGCCAAAATAAACATTATTAAAATTGAATTTTTCATATTATTTAATTTATTCGGTTTCTTCTGGGATATCCTGCCATGCTCCTCCAAATCTTTGAACCTTGCCGTCTTTGACTGCAAATCGTTCGAAAACTCTCCACTTATTGATATTGCCGACTGAATCAGTAGCTGTATAAACAACGGCTGATTGAACAAAATCAAAGCCACTGTCAGGATTTAAAACAACAGAGTATACATGTTTCAAATCAGCTTCAACTGATGAACCATTGGCTTCTCTGATAGAATCTTGTCTTAGAGCTAGATCTTTGACAAAGTCTAAATCTCTTTCAACTCCATTAAAAAATGAAAACTTAATGGAATCAGAAGCTAATGCAGTCATTGTTTCAAAATCACGATCGCCCCAAGCTTTATCAAAATTCATTGCAACTTCAATGCTTTCTTCAGATCCTAAAGAAAATTTATAGTCTTTAGCTCTTTCATATGTGTTATATCCTACAGTGGGAATTTCACAGCTAAAAAGAAACAAAGCTATTATTATTGTAAAATATTTAATGTTTAGTTTTTTCATATTTTTCGATTTTTTCTAAAAGTAACGTAAAAAAAATCTGTATTTGGAAATAGATTATAAATATTGATTATAATTTAAGATTTAACAATATTGATAGTTGAAAATTGTGAATCTAATAAGTATATTAACTTATATTTAATTAAATATAAATGAGAAAAGCCGTTCTATTCATATCAATTCTTTTTTTCTCATGTGAAATACCAAATAAAACTAAAAACTTCATTGTTGTATTTGTTGATGACATGGGTTATGGAGATACTGCCTCTTATGGTCATCCTACAATCAAAACTCCCAATCTTGACATTATGGCTGTTGAGGGGCAAAAATGGACACAATTTTATTCAGCTTCAAGTGTTTGTACACCTAGTAGAGCTGCATTATTAACAGGAAGACTCCCAATTAGAAATGGTATGATAGGAAAAGAGCACCGGGTACTGTTCCCTGATTCTGAGTTTGGATTGCCATTTACAGAAATTACAATTGCTGAAAAACTAAGTGAAAATGGTTATAAAACTGCTGCAATTGGCAAGTGGCATCTAGGTCACAAAAAAGAGTACTTACCCACAAACCACGGTTTTGACTATTATTATGGTATTCCATATTCAAATGATATGGATAAAATTAATGGTGTTACTTGTTGCCCTGGATATAATTATTGGCAACAATATGAATCGGATGATATAAATTCTGATAATTATAATGTTCCAATAGTGGAAAATACCCAGATCATAGAGAGACCAGCAGATCAGAAAACCATAACAAAAAGATTCACAGATAAGACAATTGACTTTATAGATAAAAATAAAACAGATAATTTCTTTATTTATTTAGCGCATAGCATGCCTCATACCCCACTCTATGCTTCTAAGGAATTTTATGGAAATAGCAAGGCAGGTCTCTATGGAGATGTTATAGAAGAAATAGATTTTAATATGGGTAGAATCATGAAAAAACTTATTGATGAGAATCTTGATAAAAACACCATGGTTATTTTCACATCAGACAATGGTCCTTGGTTACCTTATGATACTCACGGAGGATCAGCTGGACTGCTTAGAGAAGGAAAAGGTACAACATGGGAAGGGGGGCAAAGAGTTCCTGGATTATTTTGGGGAGGATCGATAAAATCTGGTACAATCAGCGACTTGGGATCTACACTGGATATTTTTCCTACTATTTTAGATATTACAGATATTGATATTCCTAATGATAGAATCATAGATGGGTTCAGTTTAAAAAATACGCTAATTAATCATGATTCCAGTGATAGGAAATCTATATTATTTTACAGACAAAGAGAGATATATGCAGCAAGGCTAAATGATTATAAGGCTCATTTTATTACTCAGGGAGCATATGAATATAATGTTAGTAGGTATTACAATGCTAAGAATTATGTTGATAAGAACAAAAAAAGAGTTTTGAATAAACCATTATTGTTCAATCTAAGTGAAGACCCCTCAGAAAAATATAATATAGCTGATGAAAATCGTGAGATTATCGAAAAAATAAAAGAGTTAATTCGAAAACATAAAAAAGACTTAGATCCACCCTCAGATCTATTATCAATAAGATCTGGAAATTAAATAATGTTTTTATTTTCATTTTAATCATTTTCATACATTTATTATATTTACAAAAGAATATGAAACAACTTATTCAAATCCTTTCGTTCCTAATTATTTCAAATGTTTTTTATGCTCAAAAACAAGTAAATCCTGTATTAAAAGAACTTAATGAAATAATTCTAAATACAAAATTATATGGTGGGTTTTACAATGGAATGACTAGAGAAACAGCAACGAATGAATATGAAACAAATAAGTATAGTAAATATTACAATATTACATTTCCTGGTGTAAATCATAAATTTAGTTTACAAAATGATCCAAGAGGTTGGGATGGTGTTGGAGAAGGAAAATTAAACCAAGTATTGGGTCCAGGTGATAGATTGGGTGATCCCAATCTAAGTAGTAAGTTTGTAAATGTTTCAATCATTGAAGTTGAGCTATTTGGAAAACTTTATTATACACCAAAAGAAGGCCTGATAGGTGTTAAATTATTTAGCTCCGAAGCAGGAACTGCAAATAACTACAAAGAAAGTCTAAAAGGGATTTTAGATTTTTTAAGCTCTGTTGGATACTCAGATCAAATAAGAGAACCCATGTCCATTAATGATAAGAGGAGTAGTGAACAAAACGACAGTCACAAAAAACTAATCAATGGTGAGTATACCATTAGTGAAGGCTTTTTTAGTGAAGAAAAATCAATTGATTTGGTTTTTTCATTAACCAAAGGAGATCTAAAAATTGATGTTCTGATTCATGATCCTAGCCAATCTAATGGAGGTCAAATATCCATACTCATTTATAATAGTAAGGATTTTGATTACTTTAAACATCTTGAAGGAATTAAAGAGAATATATCCAGTGATTTTGGCTAGGATATTGACCAACTAAAAATCATATCTCTTATCAATCATGACTTTTCCTGTTTTCAACATTTTATCATCAGATGAGCTACCTATCATAAACTCAAACTCACCCTTTTCAACACAATAGTTCATATTAATATCGTAAAATGCCAATTCTTCTAATTCAATATCAAAATTAACAGATTTTGTTTCACCTGATTTAACAAAAACTCTTTCATATCTAATTAGTTCTTTAACCGGTCTAGTAACGCTACTGTATGAATCTCTGAAATAAAGCTGAACAACCTCTTCACCATCATACTCACTATCATTTGTAATTTTCACTGAAAGTGAAACTTTATCATTGGATACATCACTTATTGCGTAGTCTGAATAAATAAAATTTGAATAGCTCAGTCCATGTCCAAAAGGATATAATGGGGTAACTTTTTCAAATGCATATTTATGAAAATATTGAGATGGCTTATGGTTATAAATCATTTGTAATTGACCAACACTTCTGGGGAAAGTTAAAGGAAGTTTTCCTCCAGGGTTAAAATCTCCAAAAAGAACATCAGCCACAGCTTTTCCAGCCATACTACCAGATTCCCATGATTCAATTACACCAGAGATATTTTTATCAATCCATGGCTCGGCGATAGGTTTCCCATTTACATATATCACAACAATATTTTTATTGATTTCTTTTAACTTTTTTACCAATTGTAATTGTTTTCCAGCTAAATTTAAATTTGCTCTTCCCATATTCTCTCCTGCAGTTCTTTTAGATTTTAAATTTCTCTGGGAATTATCTCCGACAACCACAACTATTTGATCATAATTTTTAGCATAATTCACCGTGCGTCTAATATCACTATCAGAAATTGATCTGATATCTTCGTTTGAATCATAAAAATCAATATTAAAACCCTTAATTGAGCCAAGTGAGCTTATTCCCTCATAAATTGTTGTTACATTTTCTTCGGGTTGAGCCCAAACCCAATCGCCAAGAACAGAATGATTATTTGCATTTGGTCCTGTTACCAATATCTTTCTTCCTCTGTTTTTTGACATTGGTAATATTCCATCGTTTTTTAACAATACAATGGATTTCCTAGCTGCATTAAGTGCAGTTTGTTTGTGCTCTTTAGTAAAGACTTTGTTTTGTATTTCGTTTGGATCAACAAATGGATTTTCAAATAGACCTAATTTAAATTTTGCATATAATATTTTTCTTGCTGAGAAGTCAATCCTTTCTTGTGATAATTTCCCCTCTTCAACCAATTCTATAACATTTTCCAAAAAATTTGGACCGTGCATGTTCATATCCATTCCAGCATCAACTGCATAAAATATGGCCTCCTTAAAATCTTTAGCAATTCTATGTAGACTATTAATTCTATTTATATCAAGCCAATCACTGACATAAAAACCATCAAACTCGAACTCATCTCTCATTACATCTGTCAATAATTCTTTGTGCATGTGAGACGGAATACCATTTATCTCATTATGTGCAGCCATCACAGAGTAAACACCTGCATCTACAGCTCTTTTAAAGGGTTTAAGATAAATTTCCCTTAAGGTTCTTTCTGATATATCCATTGGTGACACATTTAACCCATTAATAGGCTCTGAACCAGCTGCAAAATGCTTTGCACAAGCAATTACATGATCATAGCCTGAGAAATCTTCAGACTGAAGACCTTTGATCATCTCTACACCAAAATTTCCTACTAAATACGGGTCTTCACCAAAAGTCTCACCGACTCTTCCCCATCTTGGGTCTCTCAAAACATCTATATTTGGTGTGAAAGACCAATGTGATCCGAAAGCTCTCACCTCAATAGCTGTTTCTTTGCCGATTTGGTGAGCAATTTTTTCATCAAAAGTTGATGCCAATGAAATTGGAGAGGGATAAACTGTTGTGCCAGCTACCATTCCATTGCCATGAATCGCATCAATACCAATTAGTAATGGAATTTTCAATCTAGACTTCTGTGCCAACTCTTGCAATCTATTGGCTTCTTTCAATGTTAACACGTGAAGAAAAGAACCTATTTTTCCATCACTAACCATTTTAGCAATATCTCTTTTTAAAAGACCTGGATATGATGCTCTACTGTCACTGTTAAGAATTTCCTCGGCAGTCATGTTTCTATCAGCATCAGTGATGTAATTCAAGCCTACAAATTGAGTCATCTGAGCAACTTTTTCTTCCAAAGTCATCCTTTTCATTAAATCATCTAGCCTTTCGTCTACATTCAACTCTTTGTTTAGATATTTCAATTCATTATTGTTTTCACATGAAATGAAAACGAATAATGATAATGTTAATAGTAATAGCTTTTTCATAATTTATTTTTCTCCAATTATTTTTTTTATGACATGTAACGTGGTCATAAATGTTATTTTGTGAACAGAATTTTTAAAGTCACCCATCACTATTCTGTTTTCTAAGTATTTAATAAAATCATCCAGTGATGAATTTCTGTTCATAACAATTAAGATATAAATAGGGAGATAGAAATCTCCCTATTTTTTTGAATATATCTGTATTATTCTGTTGGTACTGCAGCTCGTGAATAAACCCAAAAAGCACCAATTTTGCCATCTTCAATGTATACATCTGCCACATCGTAGGTGGTAACTTCTTCTCCATCAACAGTCTTTTTTACTTCAGAACCAGATATTACCCATTCTCCTTTCTGACCTTCAAGTCTCATTGCGAATGAAAAGTTTGTTTTCCACTTTGGATTCTCAGCTTCAAACCAACCTTTTAAAAATTCAATTTGAGTATCAGATCCCCTAATGATTTGTCCATTTGGACTTAAAATTCTAAAGTTTCCTAGCTCTGTTGAATCAATATTCATACTAGCAATTAATTCCAAATCACGATTGTTGTGTGCATCAATGTATTTATCCCAAATATCAAGATTTTCAGGATTTGCATCATATGCATTAATTTGCTCTACACCAGTTCTCAAAAATCCAGGAGCTCTTTCCATTTCAGCATCTTGCTTTACGGGCGTATCGCAAGAAAAGGTAACAGCAGAAAATAGTATCAATAATATTAAATTTCTCATTTTTTTAAATTTATCACTAATTTAAGAATTTAATAAAAAACTACTCCCACAAAATACTTTCTTTCTGTTTATACCAGTTTTCATAATTTTCGGAAAACCTCTCATCTATTTTAGCTCGTTTGATTTTTAGAGTTGGGGTTGTTAGGTTGTTGTCAGGTGTCCACTCTTGCTTTACAAAAACAACCTTTTCTATTCTTTTATAATTATCCATTCCTGAATTAATTTGATGTAAAAACTCTTCTATCTTTTCAGTTGTGACTTGTTTATTTAATAAGGCAATTTCATTGGGCACACCCAGTAATATTGGTTGAGGCAAATTTAAACCAACAACACAAACCTGTTGAAAAAGATTAGCTTTTTCAAACTCAGCCTCAATCACAGAGGGTTCAATATACTTACCTTTGGATGTTTTAAATATATCTTTTACTCTTCCTGTAATAAATAGATATCCTTTGTCATCCAAGTAGCCTTTATCACCAGTGTTGAACCAGCCATCTTTCATGACTTTCGCTGTTAGTTCCTTATTTTTGTAATATTCTTTTAATAAATATGGGCTTTTAGTCCAAATTTCTCCTTCATTACCAATCTTTATATCAACTGCATCCCATGGTATGCCAACTGAACCCTTACCTTCTTTATTTATAGTATCTAAGTAGGAACACACACAACAGTTTTCAGTCATACCGTAACCATTAAGTATGTTAACATCCAATGTCTTATACCAGTCTATTAATGCCTGAGATAAAAATGCAGCTCCACTAACTATTGCATTGGCTCTTGACCAACCTAAAGATTTCTTAATTTTTTTCTTTAACAAACTTGATATCAACGGTATTTTTAACAAAATATTTAATCTTTTTTGTGGCATTTTTTCAAGAACCTTTTCTTTAAATTTGTTATAAATTCGAGGGACACCTGCAAAAGTAGTAGGTTGGACATCTGCTAGATTTTTACCAAATGTTTCCAATGATTCAACAAATGATATGGTTCCACCGTATCTGAGGCATGAAAACTCTATGACAACCCTTTCAAAGATATGATTAAGAGGCATATATGAAATAAAAGTATTATTACCCTTCTTATCAACGGCGAGAGGATTTACTTCACTTTCAATGATGATCTTGGTTAAAAAAACTGTTTTGTAATCTAATACAGCCCCTTTAGGGTCACCGGTTGTTCCTGATGTAAAAATTATCGTCCATATATCGTCCATTTTAGGATAATAATCATCTTTTTTTGGTTCATTTTCATTCATTATATCAACCCACTTGACAGAGTTATCAATTGTAGAATGATTTTGATAAGTTGGAAAGGAAATTAAGGGTACATTTTTAACACCTTTTTTTTGTTCTTGCCAATTCTCTAATTTACCAGCAAATAATAATTTAACTTCTCCAAACTCAATGAGATTTTCTAATTCATATGATTTTAGAGTTGGGAAAAAAGGGACAGAAATATGGCCTGACATCATTATAGCTAGATCAGCTATAACCCATTCTCGACAATTTTTTGAAATCAATCCAATATGAGACTTTGGAGGAAGATCGTACCCTTCAATAGCCGTTGCTAATTTTCTTGCCATAATTCCTGCTTCAGCCCAAGTATATTCTTCCCAATCATCGCCTAAGGGTTGTCTTAAAAAGGGGTCATGTGCTTTTTCTTTTTCCCATTTATAAAATGGAAAATCGTAAAATTTTTCGTTCATAAAAGCTAAATATAACAATTTATTTTTGAGATAATTTATAACACTCTGTTGCTTGATAATTTACTGATATATTAGCTATCTTAGTAAATGATTATGAACTCATTTATATCATCAATTAATAACAGGAGCGCATCTTTTAAATCCAATAAAAAAGCAATGTTAAAGCTAATTGATGATCTAAATAAGAATTTAGATAAAACAAAGATTTTAGGCTCAGAAACTGCACTTGATCAAGCAAAAAAAAGAGGTAAATCTTTAGCAACCAAAAAAATTAAAAAACTTATAGATTTAGATAGTCCATTTATTGAATTAATGCCACTTGCAGGGTTAAATCATGAAAATGGATTCGGCCCTGGTGGGACAACCATTTGTGGAATTGCTTTTGTTTCAAAAAAACTTTGTATAATAAATGCAAATATTGGAACAAAAAAAGGAGGTGTTGTCGATTATGCTACAAGTCTTAAAAACCTTCGCCTATGCGAAATCGCAAAAGAAAATAAACTTCCAACAATAAATCTAGTTGAAAGTGGAGGAGCAAATCTTCCAGATCAAGATACTGTATTTAATAATTATGGTAAAATATTTAAAGAAATGTCATCACGAAGTAAAAATGGCATTCAAACAATATCAATAGTATTTGGTAATGCCACAGCAGGGGGTGCATATTTTCCTGGCATGTCTGATTATACCATTATGCAACAAGATCAAGCTAAAGTTTTTTTGGCTGGTCCTCCCCTAGTAAAAATGGCTACAAATGAAGAGTCTAATGAGGAGGAATTAGGAGGTGCAAAGATGCATAGCAATATTTCTGGTGTTTCAGATTTTCTTGCTAAATCCGAAGATGAAGCTATTAAAATTGCAAGGAAAATTGTAGAATTCAATATTAATGACGTCAGCTTCGATTCCCATACTGACATTAATCCTCCAAAATTTGATAAAAATGAAATTTTAGGAATCATCCCTTTTAATTTAAAAATTCCGTTCGATATTCGTGATTTAATTGTAAGATTCGTTGATAATTCGGAGTTCTTTGAATTTAAAGAAAGTTTTGGTCCTACTCTAGTATGTGGTTGGTCAAAGATAAATGATAAGAAAATAGGCATTCTGGCAAGTAATGGAGTGATATTTAGTGAATCAGCGAAAAAGGCAACTCAATTTATACAACTTGCAAATAAATCAAATATTCCACTTTTGTTTATTCAAAATACAACTGGATTCATGGTTGGCAGAAGGCACGAACAAAATGGAATAATCAATCATGGATCTCAATTAATTCATGCAGTTGCTGGAAGTGAGGTGCCACACATAACATTATTGGTTGGTAACTCATATGGTGCAGGAAATTATGCAATGTGTGGAAGATCATTTAACCCGAGGTTTTTATTTGCATATCCAAACGTAAAATCAGGGGTTATGGGTGCTGAACAACTTGCTGGTGTTATGGAAATTATTAAAATAAATTCAGCCTTAAAAGCAAATAAAAAGATAGATAAACGTAAACTGAATCGTGACAAAAAAAATTTAATTTCTGATTCTGAAAAAAAAGCATCAATTTGGCATACAACTTCGAATGTCATGGATGACTCGGTGATAGATCCAAGAAATACAAGGGAGTATTTAAGGTTATGTTTAGAGGTGATTTATAAAGAAAATATAAAAGGTAGTGATTCATTTGGTACTTTTAGAATGTAAATTAATATGAAAGATTTTAAAAATTTCCAACATTTAAAAGTCAAAGAAAAAAACTTCGTACTGGAAATTACTTTGAATCGTCCTGAGAAAAAAAACGCAATTGACTCAATAATGCTTGATGAGCTGATGAAATGCACCAAATACGCAAATAAAAATAATTTAATTAGAGCTGTTGTGTATAGGGCAACTGGTAATATTTTTTGTTCAGGATTAGACTTGTATGATTTTAAGGAAAGTAATAATTCCAATTCTCTTTCAGAAATATTTAATCAATTACACAAACCCAAACTTGCTGTTGTTGAGGGCGATGCATATGGTGGCGGAGTTTTACTAATTCTATGCTGTAATTATGTTGTATCAAAATCAAATATTCAACTTTGCCTTCCCGAAGTTGATAGGGGTTTATTTCCATTTCAAGTTTTGGATGCACTTATAAAAGTAATGCCAGCCAAAAAAGCATTGGATTGGTGTTTAAGAGGTTCCTCAGTCAGTGCTTTAGATTGTGTAGAAATGAATGTGATTGATGAAATAAATGACATTGATTTGGAGGAAAATATATCGGATTGGGTTCGAACAATTACCAAAAAATCACCAAATGCTATTGTTAGTGGTTTAAAATCTTTTCAAAATATTTATGTGAATAAAAAAATCATTGGTAAATTAAATGACGAATTACATAAATTAAAAGAATCAGATGATTTCATTGAAGGCATTAAATCCTTTCGGAAAAAAAGAAAACCAAGATGGAAATAATTCAACTATGAGTAAACCTAATTTCTACAATGACCTATCAATTCCAATTATAGCTGCGCCCTTATTTTTAATCTCTGGACCAAAATTGGTAATAGAATGTTGCAAGAATGGAATCGTTGGAACTTTTCCTGCTTTAAATCACAGAACTACCGAGGGATTTGAACAATGGGTAATACAAATAAAAGATGAACTTTCTGAATTTGAGAAAGAAACAGGAAAGAAAGCAGCTCCATTTGGAGTTAATTTAATTGTTCACAATACAAACCCTAGAATACGTGCAGATTTAAAAATTTGTGTTAAACATAAAGTTCCAATAGTGATAACTTCATTAGGAGCAGTCTCACAACTTGTTGGAGCTGTTCACTCATATGGTGGGTTAGTTTATCATGATATAATCAAAAAAAGACACGCAGAAAAAGCATCTGAGGCAGGTGTTGATGGGTTAATTTTAGTTTCAGCTGGTGCTGGAGGACATGGTGGCACCTTAAACCCTATGTCACTAATTTCGGAGGTAAAAAAAGTTTTTAACAAAACCTTAATATTATCAGGTTGCATAAGTACTGGCGTTGATGCTGCTGCTGCTTTACAAATGGGAGCAGATTTTGCATACATGGGTACCAGATTTATAAATACGAAAGAAAGTCTTGCTGACGACGGATATAAAGACATGATAATTAACTCTGATGCTAATGATATTGTATATACAGCTGCAGTATCGGGTGTAAATGCTAATTTTTTAAAACCAAGTCTAGAAGCAATGGGAATTACTGAGGAAATGTGGAAGAATACAAAGAAAATTGACTTCGGTAAGGAACTAAGTGCCGCTGAGGCTGAAGCCAAAGCATGGAAAACAATCTGGTCCGCAGGACACGGAGTTACAAGCATAAATGATTGTCCAAGTGTTCAGGAATTGGTTGAAAAACTTAAAAGTGAATTTGTTAGCTCAGTAAGAAAGCAGTCTGAACTTTTGGATAGATTCTAAAATTACTTTTTAACAATTATTAGTGTTGCAGTAGAACCAGTTGCTAAATTCCATTGGTTAGCAGACAACAGGTTTTCTGAATCATCGTAAATTCTTAGTTCAGCAGTGTTAGGTCCGGATGATCCTTGGTTTAACGCTACAAAATCAATCTTGTTAAATCCTTCTTTCAATTTTAAGTTTATTCCTCTAAAATCATATGTTAATGTTAGATTTTCAACGATTACTTCATCATTAACTAAAATTGAAACACGATCACCGTCCATATATTCAAAATCTCTACAAACAATATTTGCTTTTTTTGAATCAGTTGACACATCACCTAAGTAAGCGTCTCCTAAGTATTCATTCGGATTTTTTTTATTTTCATCAACCTTTAGTTTTTTTAAATATTTTTTACCTGGGTCAGCGAAAAATTCGCTATCCTGCTCCATAATAGATTTTTGAGGGTTGTTTGGATTTTTTAATATAGTAAAGGCATTGGGGTTTTGCTTTGTAATAGGTGGAATTAGGGTCTTTTTGGAAGGAGGTGGTAACTCAATCTTCCTATTACTACTTTCTACCTGTGAATAGCTGTAGCTAATAAAGAAAAAAAACAAAATAAATAGTCTCATACTAAAACTTAAAGATCAAATATAATTCCAAAAATTATTTTTTAAGATATCTAACAAATTTATATCTCGACAAAGTAGCTAAAGTCAACACGATAAAAATACTCCAATAGACAAAATTGGGTGTTATTACTTTATCACCTGAGGCATATGAATGTAATCCAACCAAATAAAAATTAACTCCAAAGTATGTCATAACAATACTAGCAAATGCTAAGATTGTCATTAGATTAAATAACCATTTTCCTCTAAGCTTAGGAATCAATCTCATGTGTAGAATAAAAGCATAGATCAGAATACTTATCAGAGCCCATGTTTCTTTTGGATCCCAACCCCAATATCTTCCCCAACTCTCATTAGCCCACATTCCACCTAAAAAGTTGCCGATTGTTAACATTATTAACCCCACAGTTACAGACAATTCGTTTATCATCGTGAGTTCAGAGAGTTGGTTTTTAATTTTTTCCTTATTAGATTTTGTAATAAAAACAATTAAAAGTAAAGAGACAAAACCTAGTATCATTGACAAAGCAAATGGTCCATAACTTCCAACAATCACAGATACATGTATCATTAGCCAGTAACTATTTAAAACTGGAACTAGATTTGCTATTGACGGATCCATCCAATTCCAATGAGCTATCATCAAAATCATTGATGTGACAAAGGAAGTTGATGCAAGTGTCAAATCTGATTTCTTTATAAAAAGAAGTCCAATACCCATTGTAGCCCAAGCTACGTAAATCATTGATTCATATGCATCTCCCCATGGTGCGTGACCAGATATATACCATCTAGCAATCAATCCAAAAGTGTGGGCTATAAATAAGACAACAATTGATGATCGAAAAATTATGAAAATATATTTCATAAAATTATTTATCAATTTATTTTCAGAGAAGATGTTTAGTATGATGAATACAAAAAAAAGTAAACCGGCGAGAAAATAATAAAGAAATAGATTTCTAAAAATATCGTACTTATTATATAATATTTCGGCTTGTATTTTTTTATCAGAGGGAATTATGTCCGATGCATATTTGAATTGATAACCTTTTATACTTTCAAGAAGTTGATTTGCATCTGCATAATTATTTGTTGAAACACCCGTGTCAAGAGATCTCAAGTATAGTGGAATTATGTTATTTATGAATAACGAATCTTTGAACTCTTCAAAATAATAATCACTTGATTCATTTGGTGCAATCCATTTATTATTTTGATCGAGGGGTATTGGGAATATTTTTAAAATATCTCCCTCCAAAGCAGAGTACATAAGATTTACTTTACGGTCAGACTCAATAAAGTCTTTTTCAAACTGGTTGGGCAGTGAGGACTTATAAGCATCTTCTAAAAAAGGGGCTAATTTATATTTTCCTGTAAAATCAAAAAAATCCATAAAAGCAGCATATTTTTGATCATTTGGAATATTTAAAATAGATCTAATACTATCGTTTCCTCTTTTTAAATAAATGATTGGTTCTGAATACCATGCTAAAGGATTTCTGAAAATTGACAATAACACCTGATCAGAGTTCATTGATTGAAACCTATCAGATTTACTAACTTTTCTTAGCAATTCTGATGAAAATGTATTGATTGGTTTCATTCTGCCCCCAGAATCTTGAATTAATAATTGACCGAATTTGCTTGAGTGGCTTTCATTTACAATAAATTTTTTTGTTAATGAGTCAGGGATAGATGTATTTGGTGTATGATTGCTGTGCTGAGAAAAAACCATTGCTGGTATAACTAAAAAGAAAATAATTGTTAATCTCTTGTTTGTTAAGTTGTTTAATCTCCTCGCAACGTCTTTAAAGCGAGTTCTTCCATAAAACATTATTGTTAATAAACTTATGTAAAGAATTATGTATCCTACATATGTTAAGAAGGTGCCGTAAAAATCTTTATTTACAGATAAAATTGTACCAAGTTCGTCTGGATCAAAAGAAGCTTGAAAAAATCTATAGCCCTGGTGGTTAAGAATATTATTCATGTATATATCATAATCGAAAGAATTTTCGCTTTCCTCAACAGATATTTTACTCATAAAACTACTGTAACTTTTTTCAGTTCCAGGATATTTCTCAGCTATAAAATCATTAAGTCTTATCGAGAATGGCAATTCCGAAATTAATGATCCGTATTTAACTGAGAAATCCAATTCGCCCAATGAAAACCTTTCGTAATTATCTGTCACTCCCCTACCACCCAATAAATTAATTTCTTTTGAGTTATCAGAGTGTGAAAATTTTAGTCGTAATAGATTTTGATTGGTTTCTTCTGTTTCATTTTTAACAATCTGATATGCCCCTCTGACTATACCATCAGGTATAACAAATTGAAAACCTCCAATTTGGTACAGTGATCTTAGCTCTAAATCTTGGACTTCACCTGTAATAACTGTACCTCTCTTTTGATCAATCATTCGCATGTATGATCCTTCGAAGGGAGCTTGAATTTTAAGAACACCATTTTCATCACTAAAGTTGATTGCACCAATAGTAAAATTATTGAAAGCGATTAGGGTTCCGTGAAGATTGGTCACCTGTCCAGATTCAATATAATGATCATGTCTATCACCACTAGAAGCTTCCACAAGTTTAATGAACTTTGAGCCTGATTCAGACTCTACAACCTGATAATCTACATTTTCTGTATAATCAATAAAATCTACGTTAAATATTTGATTGCCGAATCTGAAATTTTGACCTTTAAAGAATTTTGATTTAATTAGGCTTTTATCTTTGTATTCCGAGAAGAGAACCTTGCTTTCAAACTCTTTTCTCTGCTGTGATTCATTTAATTCTCCATCTACTAGAACCGTTAGATAGGTATCCGATGATAAAAATTGATTAGTAGTCGTGCCCTCTCTTATTGGCATTACACCCTCATAACCAATATATCTAGTTACACCAGCGCCTATTATAATAAGTATCCATGATAAATGAAGTAGAAGTATTCCAAGTTTTTCACGTCTCAAAAGACTGTATCTTTTTATATTAAAAATAAAGTTTACTAGAAATATTAGTATAATGATTTCAAACCACCTAGCATTATAGATTAAGATTTTAGCAGCATCAGTTCCGTGTTTACTTTCTACAAAAGTACCTACAGCCATGGAAGCTGAAAAAAATAAAAAAAGAAATGCAGTTAGTCTTGTGGAAACTAAAACTGAAACTATTTTTTTAACCATTTATTGGAAAAATTACAATCTCTACTATCTTGATTAACGGAAATATAAGTTTCTTCAATCTTTTCGTTCATCCACTTTTGAATAGTACCAAGTTGTTTTTCTTTCATGGCAAGATCTTTAATCTTCAAAAAATCTTTGGAATAATCAGCGACATGTTCATCAAATCTATTACTAATTTTTATCAATTTATAACTCTTATTTCCTGTACGATCTTCTTCCAATAATGGTGCCGAAATTTCATTATCTTTTAGCCTTTGGATTTGGTTGTACAAAACAGGGTCAATTTTGGTTAATTCAAACCTTGTATCGCCAGTTGTTGGGTTGATTAAAACTCCACCATTATTTTTTGTAGTTTCTTCATCAGAAAATGACATTGCTGCTTCCTCAAATGACAATTCATTATCAACAATTCTTTTTCTTATAAGATCGATTTTATTTTTTGCTTCAATTAATGCATAGTTTGAAACTTCTGGAATTAATAGTATGTGTCTTATGTCTATTTCTTGTCCTCTTATTTTTTCAATTTTTAAAATATGCCAACCAAATTCTGTTTCAAATGGGTCTGAAACTTGACCCTGTTTAAGCCTGTAGGCAACATCTCTAAATTCTTTAACAGTTCTAGGTCTTTTTCTGTCTAGCGTTAACTTACCTCCCATTGGTCTAGTTCCTGGGTCTTGAGAATATAAAATTGCTTTTGTGGCAAAACTTGAGCCATTTACGACAACATCATTTTTAATAGATTCCAGCCTATCAATAATTTTTTGTTTATCATCATTACTAACCTCAGGCTTAACAATAATTTGTGAGATCTCAAGTTCAGCCCCAAAAATTGGTAAGTCATATCTAGGTATATTATCAAAAAAACTTTTTACCTCTTCAGGGGTGATTTCAATTTCGTCAATAATGGTAGTTTGCATTAACTGAGCTAACTGATTTACTTTATTGATTTCAAACAACTCTTGTCTGAATGCTTGCTCATCCTTCCTTTTATAATACTCTAATACTTTTTCTATACTACCTAATTGTGATGTGAAATATTCAATACTTTGATCAACATAACTTTGAATTTGTTGATTATCAACTTCCAAACTATCTTGTTCAGCATGGTGTGCGTAAAGTTTATCTTCCATCAATTTTCCCAACAAATTACATCTATCAAGATTTTCAGTTGAAACGCCTTGAGATTGAAGGTCAATTAAAGTCTTATCAATGTCTGAATCCAAAATAACAAAATCACCAACTACAGCTGCAACACCATCAATTTTTATCTTTTTGAA